>NZ_JRPD02000030.1 GCF_000765805.2 Helicobacter muridarum
TTGTTTTTCCAGCTTCGCATAGAAACTTCGCTTCGCTTGTTTTTCCAGCTTCGCATAGAAACTTCGCTTCGCTTGTTTTTCCAGCTTCGCATAGAAACTAGCTATCGCTTGTTTTTCCAGCTTCGCATAGAAACTTCGCTTCGCTTGTTTTTCCAGCTTCGCATAGAAACTTCGCTTCGCTTGTTTTGAGTTGGGGGTAGTTGGGTTTATTTTGATTCTAAACTTTAGATTCTAAGCAAAAAACTTATTAGCTAGCTTACAATACTTATCTTGCAATATTTGGCTTTAGTTTGTTATCTCTCACAGCTTTTAAGTGAGTGTGATTCAAAGATAAATGTAGTATTAATTAACTGCGTAATTTATATGCTCTGCCTATAAATACAATTATTAGGCTTATTAAAAGTATCTTAAATACCAATACGCTTTGAGAGTGCATTGATTCAAAATTATCACTTTGAAGACTGTTTGAATCAAGAATAAAAGGAGTGTAATACCATACAAATAATGCTATACAAGCTACATTTAAAATCGCAAAAAGTAACCAAATCTTACCCATCATAGAGGCGTAAAAGGAGTTGAACAATTCATATAAGATTATTGCAACTAGCAAAACTTGCAAATAATAATTTAGCCTTAAGAATATGTTTCCCATAATCTGCCCGCTATCTGCGTTATCAAATACATTTGCTGCATCTTGCGAAATAAAATCTGTTGCATGGAATATAACAGGTGCTGCAAACATGCCACACGCAATAATCCCTCCTATACCAATGCCTAGTAACAACAAATATAAAGAATCTATGATTCTGAAAAAATTATTGCCCATAATAATCCTTATAATCTTTTGAATTTGTAAAATGATATTATAGAATTTATGTAATTAAGATTTATTAGTATTTATAAATCAAAAATTGATATTTAAAAACCAAAGAAGTTACTAAAATTTTGCTTATGTTATCTTAAATAGGCAAGCATTTCTTTGCTTGTTTTTATATTACGTTTGTATGCCATTGTTGCTTTGAATAATAGTCAAAGAATCTTCAAAATAAATTCGTAAATTTATCGTTTTTTCATCATAAATTCATTATGGTTTCATTAGAGATTTATTTTAGTTAGGGGTAGCCATGAGTAAGACTCTTCGCATAGTCGGGAATAAATACTTTCTGATTGGCTTTGTCTTATTGTATTTGTTTGGAGTAGTCATACTTGCAGACTTTGGAATCATAGATGATCATACACTAGTAGGCACATTATTAACTAATAATTACATTCCATTAACACATCATATTATGATAAATATTGGACGATTCTATCCTCTAAGTGGTATGGATTTGAATATCCTAAGTTTTCTATTTTCACCCAATGCTTTAGTATTTTATGTTTTTAATGCGTTATGTATCGTATTAATAATATTAGCATTGCATTATGTGCTAAGCACTGTTTCTAGCCATGTGTTAGATTCTATAAATATAGATGTTAATAGAGCTAATTTATCCTTTGTAGTGTCTTTTTGTATTGTATTGCTACTTATTACACCAGCTTTTATACAGAGCTATTTAAGGCTGTTTGTGCCTGAACGGCTAGAATTTTTATTCTTAGTGCTATTTTTTGCATGCTATATATACATACTATGCAATGAATATACATCAGATTTTAAAGCTCGTTATAGGTCTTATATTATTTTGTTATTTGGAATTTTTTTCGCCAATGCTTCGCTATATTATAAGGAAACTGCATTTGCATTTTTAGGCGCGTTTGGATTTTGCCATTTAGTGATATATATCTTTAGCACTAAGCAAGCTCAATATAGTAAATCAAATATTGCAAATGAGTTAATTACGCAAGGCTCAAGTAAGCTTAGGAATATTAAGTTAATTATATTTGATATAGCTCTAATAATCTCAAGTCTTATTTGGTTATTGATGTATTATTTTATAGTTATCACACAAAAAGATACAACATATCTATATGGTATGGATAGCTCACAATCATCTAAAGCAATATCAAAAGTATTCTTTGTCTTTTGGAAAATATTTTTAAATGAAACATTCCTTGTTGTGTCTATATTTGTAGGTTTTGGATTATGTCTTTTTATATGGATAAAAAGCCGAGCTATTAACGCTTTGCTTATCTCTATGATACTAGCTTGTTTTGTATTTATAGCAGAATATATTGCGATTGGAATTTTCCCAGCCAATCATTATATGTTGCCTTGTTATGTATTTGGGTTGCCACTTATTTGCATTTGGATTCTCCTTTGCTTTCGTCTAGTGTTTTGTAAATGGCTTTTTATTGTATGTATGTTATATTTCTTGTTAGCTACTTTGCCTAGCTCTTTGCTACTCTTTGGTCATTACAAACTAGTGCCTAGGAATTTTCAAGAATGCGTGAGATTCCTAAGTGATTATACAATTAGGAATGATTACACCAAAATTTACTTAAAAGACATCAATCCAGAATCTGGAGTAGAGATTTATGTAAGTTTTGATAAATGGCTTAGATTTCATGGAGGTCTTAACTTTGATGTAGATTCTCTTTTTAATAATGAATTTAGTCCTAACAAGGACGATATTATTGTTGTGCCTTATGCCCACAAAACAAATATCTTTGAGCTACTTTCAGCTTCAGACAAATATGCGCTATTATATGCCTCTTCTTATAATATCGATATACCAAATTTATCTCTAAGGAGTTTGATACGTTATATTAAGAGTAAGGCAAGGGGCGAGGATAATAAGAATGTTGGTCAGTTTTCTGATTATAATTTTTATATTTTTAAAGTTTTGAAGTAAAATGGTTTTGGAACAAATATATAAATTTATATTGTCTTTTGAGGATTTCATTTAGCGATTAGGTAAATTTTTGCGATAATTCTATATTTTTATACTTAATGCGAAGGATTTAACTTGGAAAATAATTATTATAGGTGCTTTTATAAAGTTGCTCTATATTGTTTAGGGACATGTGATAATGTTTAATGATAATTTAAACTATGATAGTTTGGTTGATGAATTACTTGTAGAACCTTTAATATCAGGCAATGCATACTATGCGAATATAACAGATTTTTCTGCCTTGAAGTCGCATAGTCTTCTTAATAGGTATAATGAGTTTGGGTTAGATAAAGAGCTAATAGATGGATATACTAATGATTATAATGTATTTTTGATTCCGTATGTAGTTCAATTTGAGTTTCGTTATCAAGACAAATTCATTAGTAATCTTAAGGATTTGGGCACAAAAATGTCTCTTAGTAGTTCTAATATAGATGCTATAAAGAATATTAAGGATTTGCGCACATTTAGAAATTCTTGTATTGCATTTGGAGACTTTAGCTTAAGTTATATTAATAAAGAGGGCTGGTATGGAATGTCTGATGTGTATTGGGAATTTTTTGAGGTAATTCGTTTGGAGTATTCTCGTATGATTTCAGATAAGTTAAATAAAATGTCTTCGTATTTGTATTTTTCTTTCTTGGATTCTAGTGGGAAATCCATTATTAATCTATATTCTGATTTCCGAGATTATAGTCTTGCAGATTATGAGCAAAAACCTGTAAGACTAATTAGCAAGTTATTAGTTAATACCAAGCGACATACCTTTGCTACTTATCAAGTAGAGCCACTAAGTCCTATGGCATTGTCTTATTACAGCCGATTATTTTTTCTTATTAAACAAAAACCTGAAGAAAACCACTATGCTTTTGTGATATTTCTAAATGCAGATGAAATTAGTAGCATTAATCAAATTAAAACATGGGCATGTGTGGATAGATAGGACTTAACAGTTAAATCGTAGCTAATAGATTCCTAATATATGGCTTCATCATTTGACATTCTGTTTGTATTCAAATCTACTGGCGTAAAGATTCTTCTTAATATATTAAATGGTGCTTTGATAATGTCAGCTGCTAATGTAATATGTATATTTGGGTCGCTGTATTTACCAGTTAAGATTAGATTGGTATTAATTTGTCCTTCTCTGCCTAGTATCAGATAACCAATAATTGGAATCTTATTAATAAATTTACTTAAATTCTTGATTGTAGAAATATTTAGATTCATATTCATTTCTTGCGAATCTTTATCAATAATGCCCCAACCATTTATGTCCATAGAACCACCAATCAGGAATATATTTTGTAATCCTATATAATCTTCATTCATTGCGAATAATATTTTACCATAGCTTACTTGGTAGCCTTTTGTCGTGATATGCGGATTCTTGAATATGAATAATGATGGCACAGTGTCAATTAAGGCGAATATATTTTGCACAGCCTTAAAGTTAGTTAGAGAAGTGTTTTGTATCTCTGCAGAACCGTTTAGAATTTGACCTCTATATAATAAATCTACGCTAAAGATACCACCTTCTAGTATTTTTTTGCCGTCCTTTGTAGATGTTAAAACTGTATTTAAAAAATCCCCGCTAAAGTTTTTTGCCTTAATGCTTATATTATCCTTAATGACATTTACATTTAGAATTCCCTTTCCATACTGTCCATCAATCACGATTCTATCATCAACAGATCGAACAGTGATGCTATCAAAAGGTGCTGTGTATCCAAGAAATGTAAGTTGTAAATTTTCTCCCAATACATTGAAATCTGCTGCATTTATTTTCATCTTCTTACGTAATTTATTTTTTATTGCTATTAAGGCTAGCTCCTGCTTAATCTCTGCTTCAGAATATGGCAAATCCTCCTTTTTACTATCTTTTAGTAATTCTACAAAGAAGGGAATCTTTGATTCATACATTTCATCAACATTGATTCTGTATCCCTTAATTCTCAACATGCTTAGAGAATCTTGGCTCTTAAAGTCTAGGTTTGGGTTTGCTGTAATGGTTAAAGCACCATTCTTTATTTCACCTTTTAGAGTTAGAAATGTTATTTTTTGATGTGAGATTGTATATATCGGATATTTTAATTGTGTTAGATTGAGTATAAATTCAGCGTTAAAGGGCTGTTTATTTTGTTCTATATTCTTTTGGCTTTGCTTGTTATTGTATTGGTTGGATATTTTACCATTAGATTCTTGATTATTAGATTTTTCATTTTTAGGGTCTTGGCTGTTGTGATTCTTGTTATATATTTCATCTTGATTGCTAAGCACAATATGAGTGCTAGTGCCTGATTGTGTTAGTGTTTGGGTTGATTGCACATTTTGTTTATTATTGCTATTTTTTGATGTATCCTTATCTTGGTTATTTTGTGCAGCTTTAGCTTTAACATCTTTGCTTATATTTTGCTTATTATGAATATCTGCGTTTTCGTTATTTTTGTTTTCTTTTAGATTTGAATCATAATATGGTACATTTAAGTTAAAGCTACCATGCTCAAGACCATAATATCTTGCAAGTGGTGAGAATTTTAGAATCTTATCAAGACTGTCTACTTTGATATTTAGATTTTTACTTCCTTGTCTTAACGATAGGCTTAGTGCTGGAATGTTAAGTATTAAATCATCTTTGAAGCTTAGGGATAGGTTAATATTTGTGTTGTTGATTCTTATGAAGTCATGCTCTAGGTTTAGCCCCTCTTCATCTATTTTAATTTGCTTTAATGCTAGATCCTCTAACTCTTTTTGGCTTAGTTTATTAAATTCTCTAGTCTTTTTTGTCCTTATCTTTAGTTTGTCCCAAACAGGGTTATTTTTTAGCTCTTTTAGCACATATTCATCATTCTTTGCTGCACTATTGTCTTGCTTGGATATGTCAGAACTTATGTTTTCTATGTTAGGTATAGAATCAACAGGGTTTATATTTTGTGATTCTATCTTATTTGTATTTTGATTCCCGTTTTTGTCCAATGCTGTATTTTGGGCTAGGCTTTTATATATATTGTTTGTTTGATTTGGATTAGGTGCTATTTGCTGATTTTGCATAGTGCTAGCTTTATTGATGCTATATCCATACTGCTTTAGTTTTTTTTGAAGAGAGCTTTGTTGTATGATTTCGCTAGTATTGTTAAGATAGATTCCATTATTTGCATTCTTATTTTTAAGATTTTGACTAATGAGATCCATATCTTGATTCTCAAGATTTTGATCTTGTAGTGCCATTTTTTTTGGCTCATTGCTTAATATATATATGTTTTTTGAATTCAATCTTGCTTCATGTATATGTGTGCTTGCCTTTAGTGTTTTTTTATTTAAGTCTAATATTATATTTGCATCTGCATTAAAGATTCCTTTCCATCTAACTCTTGTTCCATTGATATAAATAAAGCTATCATTTGGTGTAATATCTAATGCTACATTTATTTGCTTTGCTTCTAATGGAATATCAAATAGTGATAAATTGGCTAGCTTTGCTTGCACTGCTCCTTGCAATGAGAAAAGATGTTTATTTGCATCTTTCTTATCCACCTCAATTGCTATTTTTAAGTGTAAACTAGAATTATTATCGTCTTGCGCATTTATTGAAGATTTACTTTTTAGAGTTGTATTTGAATTTAACTCTAGCATTTTATCATACAGCGATGAGACATCTGTATTTGCTTGCTCATTTTGTTCTGCTTGTTTTTTATCCATGTTTGCATTCTGCGTAAATATAGAGCCTGTATCTATAGATTCTATATTTTTGGAATCATTATCTATTGCTTGCGTTACGATTAATTCAGTATCTTGCATGGTTTGTTCTATTGCTATTGTGGACAGATCTCTGTTTTTAAATTCATTTTGTTTTTGTTTGGATTTTATAGATTCTTGCATTACAGGGACAAAGACATCATAGCTTTGAAGCAGTTTGTTTAAATGTGAATCTAATCTGACATCTTTTCCATTTAGAAATATATAGATATTACTAGATGGTATATTGGAAATTAGTACTTCTGAGCCATGCAGATTCATATTTGCAAAAGTAGCATACATAGGTATAATTTTTAGATTTGCCCTAGAGAATTGAATCTCTACTTGTGGTGAGTAGATTGGCTGCACTCCCGGGTTTAATGTTACGGCTGCATTTTTTATTGTGATGTTTGCCTTTGTATTATCTAGTAGGCTTTTTGTTATATTATTGATATTTATGCTTGTTTGTAGTCTTGTGAGCTGTAAAGAATCATATTCTATTTTGTCGTAGAGCCAATCTTGCAATGTTTTTCTTAAAGCCATATTGTCCAACCCGTCTATATAAGGCTTTATTAAATCAAGATTTTTAAGCTTTATACTAGAAGCATTTAAATCTATTTTGTGAAAATTAGTTTTGCCGTTTGCATTTAGGATTTGCTTTGATTCTAGAATCATGCCAAAGTTAAATTCCATTTCATTTTTTGGAATCATATATGTAATTTTACCATTAATTTGTATAGGAAAGTTCTTAAGTAAAAATTCGTTGATTGTTATTTTAATGCTGTTTTGATTATCTTTGATGGACAAATTAGCATGAAACGTTGGCGTATCAAGCTTATAGCTCACACTATCATAATATAACGATATATGCTTATTATTGGATAAAATGAGGTTTTTTATCTTTAGCCGCTCAAAATAGCTTAGCGCGTATAGTGTCTTTTGAATATATTCAGCACTATGCTTTACTGTATCTACAATATCTTGATCTTCATCTTTTTTTGGCTGTGATTCCAGCGCACTTATATCTATATTATCAATTTCTAGCGTTAGCTTTTCATTTAGTTGCAAAAAAACTTGTTTGATATGTATATCTCCAAAGGAAAGGCTTTCAATACTAATTCCATCTCTAAGAGTCTTATATCCTGCAATCATTATTGCAATAATTACAACAAACCATGTAATTGAGCTGAAAAATGGCTTTTTAACAAATCTATTCTTTCGCGTATTTTTAGTAATTTTTATTATTTTAGATTGATTTTTAGGATTTAAATCTTGTTGCGATTTTGTTTGTTTTTTTGTATTATTAGGCGCAAAAACAGGCTTAGAGAGGCTAGATATGAGCTTATTATTCATTGTAGCTTTGTGCATTTGTTGCTTGTTGATTTGTGCTGTTACAATGGGGTATTTTTGTTGTAACTCATTTAGAGCAAGGATTACTCCTATGTCTTGTGAGGATTCTAGGCTATGCTTTGGGCTTTCTTCGTTAATTTTAGAATCTAATGATTTGATATTAACCTTATTTGATTTTTCATCTAGGGTTAATGTTGCATTTTTATTTGTGTCTAACTGCAATTGCAAATCTAGGCTATGGTTAATATCGCTTGTTATTTCTTTTTCCAAGTTGGTGTTTTTTTTATCTGTGTTGATGTTGTTTGCTAGATCTAGGCTTAAAGATTCTTGTGCTCTTATATTTTCCTTAGTTACATTTATTTTTTCTTGTGTGTGGAGGTAAGTTTTGGAGTTATTGTATAGACTAAGGTCTGCGTTTTCTCCATTTTCTGTTAGGGGATTTTGTAATATTTTGCTTGGGGCTTCGATATTTTTTTTGGTCGGCATTTTGTTCTATCTTATGATTCCTATCAAGTCTGAAAGGATTATATTTATCCCTAAGGGTTCTACCAAAAATATTATAACACATTTGCAATCTAAAGGCTATGAGCTTAGCCTATATGATGCTTATTTGCTACATTTTATCGGTAAGCCACAAAGTGGTTGGATTGAGATTCCACCAAGATATATAGATCATGAATTTTCTAACCTTGATACAAAAGATTCCATAAATTTTGACATATCCCTAAGCAAAATTAGATTCTTGCAAGCACTTACAACAGCAAAAGCTGCTACTAAGAGTTTTACTTTAATACCAGGAGAGACTAGTTACTTTTTGTTGCGAAATATTGCAAGCACATTTAATCTTGATGTGAGTAAGCTAGAATCCATATATGAGCGGCTTTCTCCATATAGTGATGGTGTTATCTTAGCTGATACTTATAGTATTCCATATCAAGCCAATGAAGAATTTATTATTTCATATCTGTTACAAACATCGCTACATAGGCATGAAGAGCTAGCAAGTGAATTGCTTGGTAGATATATCCAAGATGAGTGGTTTAAGTATATATCTAAAGCTTCAATCATACAAAAAGAAGCTGCTAATTTGGAAGAGATGCCGCTTATATCAAGCGTTATTGATAATAGAATTGCAATAAATATGCCTTTACAAATGGACGGATCTCTAAACTATGGTAAATATTCTCACATTCGCGTAACTCCAGATAGAATCCGAAATGATACTAGCGAATTTAATACTTACAAATACACAGGGATTCCAAAAACCCCGAGCGGCAGTGTAAGTATAAATGCCATTAAAGCAGCCATATCGCCAGCAAATACTAATTACTTATATTTTATGCGCAATAAAAATGGCTCGCATGATTTTACACATGATTATCAAGAACATTTGAGAAACATTAGTAAGGTAAAAAATTAACACTATCTTTAAAAAATGTGAATTTTTATAACATTTAAATTTTTTTTAAGTCAATTTACAAGAGAATCTCGCTAATCAAAGTGCGCAAATCGTAGAGAGCATTTTTGGTCATAATTTATTTTGCATCTGCTTTATAAAAATAGGAGAATATGATGAATATACATGAATTTCAAGGAAAACAGGTCTTAAAAAAATACGGCGTATCTGTGCCAAGAGGTCGTGTTGTAAGCAATGGACATGAAGCCAAAGCTATAGCAAGAGAACTTGGCGGTAGCGTATGGGTTGTGAAAGCACAAATACATGCAGGTGGTAGAGGTAAGGCTGGCGGTGTTAAACTAGCAAAAAGTCTTGATGAGGTGGCAACACTTACAGATTCTATGTTTGGTATGACACTTGTAACTCATCAAACAGGTCCAGCTGGGAAGAAAGTAGGTAAGGTATATGTAGAAGAAGGCTTGGATATAAAAAAAGAGTTTTATATAGCAGTTGTGCTTGATAGAGGGTTAGAATGCCCTATATTTATCGCTTCAACTGAAGGGGGAATGGAAATAGAAGAAGTAGCAGAGAAAAGTCCAGAAAAGATTATTAAAGTAGCAATTGATCCTACTATTGGATTCCGCTCATTTCACGCTCTAGAGTTAGCAATTGGCTTAGGACTTACAAAAGAACAACAAAAACCATTTAGCAAATTTGCAAAAGCTCTCTATGATGTGTTCATCAATGAAGATGCAGAGCAGGTTGAAATTAATCCGTTAATTCTCACAGGAGATGGTAATTTTCTAGCACTTGATGCAAAGCTTGGTTTTGATAATAATGCCCTATATAGACATTCTGATATTGTTGCTATGCGAGACTTCACAGAGGAAGAGCCAAGTGAGATTGAAGCAAGTGAGAGCAATCTAAGCTATGTTAAGCTTGAGGGTAATGTAGGTTGTATGGTAAATGGTGCAGGGCTTGCAATGGCTACTATGGATATTATTAAGTATGAAGGTGGGCAGCCTGCAAACTTCCTAGATGTTGGTGGTGGTGCAAATCCTCAAACTGTAGCAAAAGGTTTTGAGATCATTTTGAAAGATAAAAATGTAAAAGCTATCTTTGTTAATATATTTGGTGGTATTGTTCAGTGCGATAGAGTGGCAAATGGAATTATTGAAGCTACAAAGATTAGTAGCGTTGATGTTCCAGTTGTAGTGCGCTTAGATGGGACAAATGCAGAGAAGGCTAAGGAGATTCTAAAAGGTGCGGGTATTAAGAATCTAATTGCAGCAGAAAATCTAAAAGATGGTGCACAAAAAGTTGTAGCAGCAGCAAAATAAATGTGTAAAAAATAATATTAAGGAATTATGTATGAGCATTTTGGTAAATAAAGACACAAAAGTAATCGTTCAAGGTTTTACAGGCAAAGAAGGCAGTTTTCATAGCGAGCAGTGTTTGGCTTATGGGACACAAATTGTTGGCGGTGTTACGCCAAATAAGGGTGGCACACAACATTTAGGTAAGCCTGTATTTAACACCGTAAAAGAAGCTGTAAGCAAAACAGGAGCTACTGTTAGCATGATTTTCGTTCCGCCAGCATTTGTTGCAGATGCTATTATAGAGGCTGCTGCAGGTGGCATTAAGCTAGCTGTAGTTATCACAGAGGGCGCACCAACAAAGGATATTATGTTTGCCAAAATCTATGCTAAAAAGCAAGGTATGGATATGATAGGACCAAACTGTCCTGGAGTTATTACAAGTGATGAATGCAAAATTGGCATTATGCCCGGCTTTATCTTTAAAAAAGCAAGTAACAATATTGGTCTTATTTCTAAAAGCGGGACTTTAACTTATGAAAGCGCGAATCAGCTTGTTCAACAAGGACTAGGAATCTCTACTGCTGTTGGAATTGGTGGTGATCCAATTATTGGGCTAAGCTATAAGCAAATATTGCCAATGTTTGAAGCAGATGCTGATACCAAAGCTATTGTTATGGTTGGCGAGATTGGAGGAAGTTTAGAAATTGATGCTGCTGCATTGATTAAGGAGCAAATTAAAAAACCAGTAGTTGCATTTATCTCTGGAGCTACTGCACCTAAAGGGAAGAGAATGGGGCATGCTGGAGCTATTGTAAGTGGTGGCAAGGGAACCGCAGCTGAAAAGCAAGAAGCACTAAGGAAAGCTGGTGTCATTGTTGCGGAGAGCCCAGCAGAAATTGGTTTGACAATGAAGAAGCTTATTGGCTAATTGGGACCCAAACCCAAAATTATAAGGAGAAGATAATGTCAGAGATTGTGATGCCTGAAAATGTCCCAGTTTGGGTTAATGAGGCGAGATGTAAAGCTTGTGATATTTGTGTTTCAAGATGTCCAGCCGGTGTATTGGCAATGCAGCTTGATTCACATAAAGTGTTAGGAAAGATCGTAATGGTTATACACCCTGAAAGTTGTATTGGCTGTTTGGAATGTGAACTCCATTGTCCAGATTTTGCAATAACTGTTGCCGATAGGAAGAAGTTTAAGTTTGCTAAGACTGATAAGGCTGCGCAGGCAAGGGCAGATAAGATTAAAGCAAATAAATTTATGGCTATTGAGGAGGATGTAAGCAATGCGTGAGGTAATTACAGGTGGAAATGAACTTGTAGCAATGGGAGCAATTGATGCGGGTTGTAAATTCTATGGTGGCTATCCAATTACTCCAAGCTCAGACGTAATGCATGAAATGGCACATTTACTGCCTCATCATGGTGGTAATTTTATTCAAATGGAAGATGAGATTAGCGGCATCTCTGTATCGCTTGGTGCTTCTATGAGTGGTGTAAAGGCTATGACTGGTAGCTCTGGACCAGGAATCTCCCTAAAAGCAGAACAAATAGGATTAGGATATATGGCAGAGATTCCATTAGTGATTGTGAATGTTATGCGTTTAGGACCATCAACTGGCATGCCAACAAGAGTAGGGCAGGGAGATATAGCATTTGCTAGGTATCCTACACATGGAGATTATAAATCTATTGCATTAGCACCCGGGACATTAGAAGAAGCATACACACAAAGTGTTCGTGCATTTAATCTTGCAGAAGAATTTATGCAACCTGTATTCTTGCTGCTTGATGAAACAATAGGACATATGTATGGCAAAACTATGCTGCCTGATCTAGAGGAAATTCAAAAGAATCTAAAGAAGAGGAAAGAGTTTACAGGAGATCCAAAGGACTATAAGCCCTATGGTGTAGGACATGATGAGCCTGCAATCCTTAATCCTTTTTTTAAGGGTTATAGATACCATATTACAGGTTTGCATCACGGTGCTATTGGGTTTCCTACTGAAAATGCACAAGAAGGACAAGCTCTAATTGATAGATTATTCAATAAAGTAGAAAGCCGTGCTGATTATCTAAGCAATAATGAAGAGTTATATCTTGATGATGCAGATATAGCAATAATATCATATGGAAGTGCTACTTTGGGAATCAAGGAAGCCTTGCATGAGCTAAGAAAAACATCTGATATTAAGGCTGGTTTATTTAGACCTATAACAATATGGCCAAGTCCTGAAAAGGAGCTCAAAAAGTTAAGTGAGAGATTTGATAAAATACTCATGATTGAGTTAAATAAGGGGCAATATCGAGAAGAGGTTGAACGTATATTGGGTCGCAGTGTAGAATTTATGGGTCGTGCAAATGGTAGAACTATCGCTCCTAATGAAGTGATTGAGAAGTTGCGTTCTATGAAGTAATCCATAAGACAATAAAATATAAAGGAGAAATAATGGCTTTTAATTATGATGAGTATTTACGCGTTGAGAAAATGCCTACACTTTGGTGTTGGGGCTGCGGAGATGGTGTGATTCTAAAAAGCATTATTCGAGCTATAAACGCTATTGGCTGGGATATGAACGATGTTTGTTTAGTTAGTGGTATTGGTTGTAGCGGAAGAATGAGTTCTTATGTAAATTGTAATACCGTGCATACTACTCATGGCAGAACTCTACCTTATGCTACAGGAATTAAGCTTGCAAATCCAGATAAACATATAATTGTAGTAAGTGGAGATGGTGATAGTTTGGCTATTGGTGGAAATCATACCATACATGCTTGTAGACGAAATATTGATATAAATCATATCATAATCAATAATTTCATCTATGGCTTGACTAATTCTCAGACATCTCCCACAACTCCAAAGGGTTTTTGGACTGTTACTGCCCCTGGTGGAAATATCGATAATCAATTCGATATTTGTGAACTAGGCATAGCAGCAGGTGCTACATTTGTAGCAAGGGAAAGCGTACTTGATCCTAAGAAGATTGAAAAAGTTTTTATTGAAGGCTTTAAGCATAAGGGTTTTAGTTTATTTGATATTAACTCTAATTGCCATGTAAATCTTGGTAGAAAGAATAAAATGATAGAAGCTACTGATATGCTTAAGTGGCTTGATTCTAGAGTTTTGCCAAAAAGAAAATATGATGAATTAAGCCCTGAAGACAAGAAAGATAAATTTCCTACTGGAATCTTAAAGCATGATACTGAAGCAAAAGAATATTGCGAGGCTTATGCAGAATATAAAGCAAAAGTAACAGCAAAAAAAGGAGGGCACTAATGGAGCATCAATTACGTTTTACTGGTGTTGGCGGACAAGGTGTTTTACTAGCTGGTGAGATCCTTGCTGAAGCCAAGATACTTGGTGGTGGTTATGGTGTTAAAGCTTCTACATATACTAGCCAAGTGCGTGGAGGTCCTACTAAGGTTGATATTTTGCTTGACAAAGATGAAATTTTATATCCTTATGCAATGGATGGCAATATAGACTTTATGTTATCTGTTGCGCAGATGAGCTATGATATTTATAAATCTGGTATCAAAGAGGGTGGCATTGTAGTGCTAGAGCCTAATCTAGTTAAGCCAACCAATGAAGATAGGGAAAGATTTAAGATCTATGAGATTCCAATTATTACTATTGCAAAAGAAGAGGTTGGTAATGTTGTAACGCAAAGCGTAGTAGCTTTAGCTGCAACCGTAACCTTTACTAATTGTGTTGAAGAGGATTTAGTGATAGAGACAATGTTAAGCAAGGTTCCTGCGAAGGTTGCCGAAGTCAATAAAAAAGCCTATGAGTTAGGCAAGAAGTATGCTCTTGAGTGCTTTGATAAGGTTCTTGCATAATTTTTGTTTATGGGTTTTATACATACTTCAAAATTTTGTCTATTTTGCGCATTGCATTGAATTTTTGTAAGGTATGAATTTTTAATAAAAGGATTGATTTTGACTGTAGTTAATAAGATAAATTTTAAAGATGCACTAGAGATTTTCCAAAGTCCGTTTATGGATTTGATTGCACAAGCACATGATATTCATATTAAACATTTCTTATCAAATACGATTCAAACTAGCACATTACTTAGTGTTAAAACTGGGGCTTGCACAGAGGATTGCGCGTATTGCGCACAGTCAGCACGTTATCAAACTGGCGTTTCGTCTCATAATCTTCTTGATGCTAACACCATATTACAGTATGCCAGGACTGCCAAAGAAAACGGCTCTCAAAGATTCTGTATGGGTGCATCAGGTAAGAAGCCTAGCGATAAAGAATTAGATATTATTTGTAGTGTTATTGAAGATGTTAAAAAGATTGGATTAGAGACTTGTGCTACACTAGGCTCATTAACACAACAACAAGCGGAAAAATTGAAGAGAAGTGGGCTAGATTTTTACAATCATAATATAGATACTTCTCCTGAATTTTATCCTAAAATTATCAGCACTCGCACGTTTCAGGATAGATTAAATACAATTCAGAATGCACGAGATGCTGGGCTTAAGATATGTGTAGGTGGTATTTTGGGCATGGGTGAAAGCAATGAAGATAGAATTAATATGCTTGTATTGTTGGCAAATCTTCCTATTCCTCCAGAGTCTATACCTATTAACCGTTTGGTAAAGATTCCTGGCACTCCTCTTTCTCTTGATAATAACAACCTAGATTCTAAAATTTCTGATGTTGATTGTTTTGATTTTGTGCGAATTATTGCTACTGCTAGGATTCTTATGCCTAAGTCCTATATTAGACTTTCAGCAGGTAGGAATGCCATGAGTGATTCTTTGCAGGCATTATGCTTTTTTGCTGGAGCAAATTCTGTTTTTTATGGAGATAAATTACTTACTACTAATAATAACGAGACAGATAAGGATGACATGCTTTTTAGTAAATTGAATCTTAAAAAAGAAACTTTTATTGAAGCAAAAATATGATTGTCATTGATATTGTTAATTTATCAGAATCCTTATTTCTTAATTAGGATTATAAGTAAAATCTTCTAAATAATATTGCTTAAGCTTATGTTTTTATTAAACTAAAATGAAGGTAATATAATTTAAGTGGGCAAGCATTAATTCTAAATAATGCCAATTAAATCAAATAATAAAACTAATAATATGGTGTTTGTATTTTTTGCTTCTAAATTATATTTTTGTTTTGTTTGTGTTGATTTTTTTAAAATCATAGAATCTATAGTTTTCGCAAAGTAAATGAATTTTAATAAACTATTAAGATTACAATCAAATAACTATAATTTATTCATATTATATAGCCACTAATTATTAATTCTATTTGTATTATTGTCATATCTTTGCATAAAATCTTGACTTGCTTCAAGATTACTTTGCTTTATTATCTACCTAAAATTAGATATTTCTTAAGATCATATATCTAGCTTGCATATGAGCTAGATATA
>NZ_JRPD02000031.1 GCF_000765805.2 Helicobacter muridarum
ATTATGTTAGAGAATCTCATATAATGCCTTTGTTGAATTGATATTTAACTTAGTCATTATAACAAAATTGTTGTGATTCTATTTTTGTTGCGTTTAACATGCAATTCGCATAAATAAAATAATTTCTTGTTGTATTTAGAGAAAAGCAAAGTATAGTTTATACTCTTCACTTGCAAGAGATCAAAACGACAAATTACTACATTTGACTACGCAATAATTCCAATTCGCCTTTAACACTATCCTCAAAGTTCTCTCTTTGTTTGATTAGGAAATGCCTACCATTAGATATTGCTACCTCTGCTGGCTTCAATCTAGAGTTATAATTACTTGCCATACTATATCCATACGCACCACTAGATTCTATAAGTAGCAAATCCCCTGATTTACATAGAGGCAATGCTCTATCCTTAGCTATATAATCCCCACTCTCACAAATCGCCCCCACAATATCGCATACTTGCATACAAGAATCCAAGCTAGAATCTATGATTGGGCTACCTAGATATGAGACGTGATGATAAGCATTGTATAGGCTTGGACGTAATAAATCGTTCATAGCACAATCAATAATAACAAATCTCTTATCATTAGTATTCTTCTCGCCTATAACACGAGTAAGTATAGCACCACTATTGCCTACTATACTCCTGCCCGGCTCACAAATAGCAGTTAAATCAAGCGAATCAATATGTCTAATGATATGGCTAATATAATCCTTTATATCGAATGGCTTTTCATCATTATAACTAATGCCAAATCCACCGCCAAGATCAAAGAATTTTAAGCCAATATTAGCACTTAACAAAGACTTTGCTAGACTTAACACCTTGTGCGTAGCCTCTAAAAGAGGAGCTGATTCTAATATCTGAGAACCAATATGATAATGGATTCCAATAGGGTTTAGATATGGGCTTTTGTGCGCATATAAATATAATCGCTTAGCAGTTTGCATATCCAAGCCAAATTTATTTTCGTGCAAGCCTGTTGATATATAGGGGTGCGTCTTGGCGTCTACATCTGGATTTACTCTTAACGAGATTCTAGCCTCTATCACGTGATTTTGACTTGAAAGCTCCCTTGCTATATCCTCTATACGTATTAACTCCATTTCAGATTCTATATTCAAGAACAAAATCCCTAATTGCAATGCCTCTCTAATCTCATAGTCCTCTTTACCCACTCCGCTAAAAATTATTTTATAACTAGGAATACCAGCTAACATGGCCCTCTTAATCTCATTCAAGCTCACGCAATCAGCACCACTACCAAGCTTTGCAAGAGTATTAATAACACTAAGATTTGAATTTGCCTTTAGCGCATAACAAACTAGAGACTTAAATCCGCTAAAAGAATCTTTAATATATCCATACTGCTTTTGCATAGAATCAAAATCATAAACATAAAGCGGAGTGCCATAAATATCGGCTAACTCCGCATAATCGCATGAAGCATGAAAATATCTCATAAAAAACCTTATAAATTACTACAAACACGACACAATTCTATCAAATAAAATCAAATTATATAATATCGCTATAATTCATGATATAATTTAGTCTTTACAATTTTAAATCAAGGTCAATTATTATGGATTCTACGAATCTAGTTTTTATAGCTGGCAGCTTCATTGTAGTTATTGCTCTTTTCGTCTTCGCTCTATTTAAATTTGTCTTATCAAAGCCAAAAAATAAGGAAATGAATATAGATGTAGAAAATAGTTTTGAAATTGATACCGTCATGATGGTGCTAGATTCTTCTCAAAGCTCGTTAGATGATATAAAGCAGGTTATAGACAGAATGTTTGATGAATATGAAAGGCTTGATCCAGATAAGCAAAAGATTAAAAATATTCTAATTGCCTTGTCATTGCATGTAAATGCTGAGAAAGATATCATTATAAACACTCAAAAAAGATTTCAAGATAAACACCCAGAGCTTGAAATAGAGCTTGAGAAAGCTGTAAAAAAAGGTCTTGATAATCGAGGACTAAAAAAGTAAGTAAAACACAAAGCAAAATACCTTTTGAATAATTATTATTTCCACTAATCCATTTATCATACTTATGAACGATAGCCTTTTACCATTATTATATATTATAATATAGAGTTAGGACACTAAAGATTTATCCATTTTTCCGCAATACGTACAGCATTTGTCGCAGCACCAACCCGAACTTGATCGGCAACACAAAATAAATGCAATATTCGCTTATCAAAATTATCCTCACGAATGCGACCTACAAATGTATCATCTTTATCAGTTGCAATAATTGGCATGGGATACAAATTATCTTTAGGATTATCCACCACAATAACCCCATCAGCACTCTGCAATATTTCCCTAGCGCGCTTAGCACTAGCCTCACGCTTAAATCGAATAGTGATTGATTCGCTATGACTACGTAGAATAGGAACTCGCACACAGGTAGCAGCTAATTCAAAATCTGCGTGCATAATTTTCTTGCTTTCATTTATCATTTTCATCTCTTCTTTGGTGTAGTCATTGTCCAAAAAAATATCAATATGTGGAATTAGATTAAGGGCTATTCTATGCTGAAAGACTTCTGATTTTGCAGAATCAATCTCGAATGCAAAAAATTTCTGCATCTGTAAAACAAGCTCTTCCATACCTCGCTTGCCTGCACCGCTAACTGCTTGATAAGTACTAACATCAACGCGATCAATTTCAAACTCCCTATGTAACGGATCTAGAACATGAACCATTTGTATAGTGGAGCAATTTGGATTAGCAATGATTCTAGCATCCTTCCTAATATCGTTAGGATTTACCTCAGGCACAACTAGAGCTATATCATCTTGCATACGAAAAAAGCTTGTATTATCAATTACTAAAGCCCCTGCATTGGCTGCATCATTGGCATATAGCTCACTAATGCTAGATCCAGCACTAAAAAAAGCTATTTCTATATTTTCTTTACTAAAAACTTCTGCATTAGTCTCTAATATTGGATACTTCTCACCACAAAAGTTAACGCTTTTGCCCACACTTCTTTTACTTGCCAATGGAACTAGTCTCTCAACAGGAAAATTCCTTTGTTCTAATACAAGCAACAACTCCTCGCCAACTGCGCCACTTGCGCCAACAATGCCTACGACATATTTTTTTTGCGATTTCTTAGAATCTAATAACATATTAATGCCCTTAGTTTAGAGCGAAGCCCACCCTAATAAATATTACACAAGTTTGGAATTATAGCTTAATTTACTGCTTGTTTTTATGTGTGACCAAATCATCTTGTCGCAAGAACTCATCATCAAACATAATAGGAGATGTAGAATTGCTAGATTTAGTAGAATCTAAACTATGTAAGCTTAAACCCATTTCAATGGGCACAATAAGCAGCATAATTTTAGTCCATTGTATAAAATTGCCAATCCATTCTCCATGTGCATCACTATAGATTAAATCTAATCGCACAGAGTATGAGATATGCTTATTAATGATTGGTATGCAAAAAAGTGGAATCTTTAGATAAATTTTATGGACATTTCCATTGCGCTTAATGATTATATCTTTGGTTTGAGATTGTGCTATATTAGTGGGGATTATGGGATTGTTTTTTATAGAATTGTGCTCACTAGGTTCTACCCCCCCCCCCCATAGCATCAGCCAATAAAGCAGATGATGGAAAAATATCCAAGAAAGAATATTCAATTACTCTAAGCTTATCATTAAATACAGTTATATTTTTTCTTGATATATCAAAAAGATTGTTTGAATCTTTATCTTTAGTAATATTCAATATTGTGTAACTAGCATTATGATAGCCCTGCATAAAACGCAAAAACTCTTCAAAAGCCTGCATATCACTAGGTCTGCTTGTAACAAATATAATATGCTTAGATTGCAAGATATGATTTTTAAGCCTTACAAATCTACGTCGCATTGTCTCTATGAAAAAATCATATTGAGATTCTATGCTTTTATTCTGCTTAAAGGCATGAATAGACACCATGCCATTTCGCAAATCTGTAATGTATCTACAGCCATTTTCACCCTTATGATCTTTCTTTTCTTCAATGTCAACAAAAAACCCATGAAAGTCATTAGCAAATAAATCTTGTATATCTTTTAAGTCATAGCACATCATCCAATCAAATGGAGATGCAAATTTACGTAATCCAAATTGTTGCAAATGATATGCACTTTGGCATGCATCACCTAGACTAATAGCTATATCTGCATACATTAGTTCATTGTAATGTTGTTTTCTATATTTGGACAGAACGGCTTTATTAAATTTTGCATTCATCTTTTTAAATAGTATATCTCGAATTCTATGTCTAGTTTTTGTATGAAAAATCCAATGTGTACCAATCTTGCTAATATTTCGCAGTGTTTTATTAAAAAAGATTTGTTCTTGCATAACCACCTCTTAGAAAATAATGTTTTTATTATATGTTTACCAAGCATTCATGACCGTTTATATGGATAAAAACATTGCATAACAAATACTACATGTATATGAACAACTTAGATTCTATATAATTAGATGTTTTGCGCAATGCAAACTTGAGTGCTAACGACCTATCATCACTTCACCTGCACATCGATCAAGCAATTTACACTTGACTAAAAGCATGACAAAACATGTTCTTTGTAACGCCTTTACATAGCAAAGAATCTATACTTGTTTGTTTATGATATGTTTCGTCTGTTTCACAGGCTCAACATGACAAATTTTATAAAAACCCAACAGACATCCTTATCATTCTAAACCTATCCCAAAGCTACGTAAAGATTCTGTATAATATTGGATCTGACTTACCAGCCATTTTAAACCCATCTAATCTCAAAATGCAACTATCACAAAGCCCACAAGCTAGATCTTGGGACTCATAACATGACCAAGTAGACGAAATTGGAACGCCATGCTCTAGAGCTAACTCTATGATTTCACATTTATTTTTATGAAGTAGTGGAGCAAAAATTCTAGTATTAGAATACCCCCTACCCTCATTAACTGCAGCTTGCATTTTATCTATAAAGGCATGTGTGCAATCAGGATAGCCGCTACTATCTTCTTGCACAACACCAATGAATATTGCCTCACATTGTTCTTTTTCAGCTAGCGCAGATGCTATACTTAGGAATATTCCATTTCTAAATGGGACATAAGTATTTGGAATCTCCTTGCTCTCTCGTATATCTGTGAAGTTTTTGCGTATAGTAAGCTCACTATTAGTAAGTGAACTACCACCAATGTGAGCAATAAAATCCACATTTAACAAAACTCTAGAAATTGGCTTTAAATCATCGCAAAGAGCATAAAAACACTCTCTTTCCTTTGTCTGAGTCCTTTGAGCATAATCAAAATGCAGTGCTATTATTTCAAAGCCTTGATTCTTTGCTATATACGCACAAAGCGCACTATCAATTCCTCCGCTCATAATACAAACTGCTCGTTTTGCATTCTTCAACTCAATAGATTCTATATTTACATTTTTTGTTGAGTGTAGTGAACAAATATTGTGATTGACTAGGCTATCAATATTACTTTCTATCATGATAATTCCTTATTTAGTATAGCATGCCCTTTATATCATCTCCGTGTTACTTAATACATAATCTAGCTAATCATTTCCAACCTCATCGATACCAATATCTTGGGAATCTAAGAATCTCGTATCACAAAAGCTGTTTGCGTGTAGATTACTAAAGGCATTTTTTAAGGATTTAAATAAAAGTGGGTTTTTTGATTCTAACTCTTTTAATAACTTCTTGCTCTCCCCCCTTGCGTGAGGTCTCTTATCCTCTGGTAGCCAATTAATTGGGCAATTACAATCAGGTGCTATATAGATGTTGTTAGTGGCGATAAAATCAATAATTTGTCGCTCTCTAACAAATATTAAAGGACGAATAACGCCTAATCCATTTTGAGCCTTATAGTAAGGTGGCATAGACCGCAGCGATCCATTATAAGTTAGATTCATAATAAAACTCTCTGCTGCATCATCTAAATGATGTGCTAGGGCAATCTTATTAAATCCTCTCTGCAAAGCAATATTATATAACTCACCACGTCTCATTCTTGAGCAAAAAGAGCAATAAATGCTGCCTTCCTTCTTGTGATTTTCTAAGATTTTGAAAATCTCTGTGCGATTAAGCTCATAAGGGATTCCAAGCATCTCGCAATATTCAAAGATATATTCATACTCTCCACCCCTACCATAATCCACAGTCATAGCCAAAAAATCAAAGTTAAATGGCGCATGCTGCTTGATATATGTAAATATAGTTGCAAGAAGAATAGAATCCTTACCGCCGCTTAAGCCTAATAGGATTCTATCTCCCTCTCTAATCAACTTATATGTAGCGTTTGTCCTACCAACTATGCTTAAGATTTTTTTACTTACAGTTGGCTTTATTTTTGTAGGTTTAATGGATACAATTTCATTGTTTGAAGCGGATTGCACGATATTCCTCATGTCCAAATTTTAGGCATAAGTCTAGCAAAGAAATATTATCTTTGTTTCAAACTTAGGGTAATAAGGTAATGTAGTATTAGCAAGCAATAACACCAACATAGATAAACAATAGTATAAATTAAAACTCAACTAACTGCTGAACTTGTTAGTATAGACCAAAACAGATTCAATAATATCATCTAGATCTCCATCAAGCACATTATCGCTATCACTTCTTGCAAAATTACTGCGCAGATCCTTTACTTGCTGATATGGCGTTAAGACATAACTTCGAATTTGATGTCCCCAACCATTGCTTCCCTTATCATCATTGCTAGTATTTTTTTCTTTCTCAAGAGCATATAGCTTTGAAGCTAGCATCTTCATAGCCGTAGCCCTGTTTTTATGTTGACTTCTGTCATTTTGACATTGCACAACTATACCTGTTGGGAAATGCGTGATTCTAATTGCAGATTCTGTTTTATTAACATGTTGTCCACCTGCACCACTTGATCGGTAAGTATCAATACGAATGTCCTTATCTTCAATAACAATTTCTATATCATCATCTAACTCTGGGCTAACTTGCACACTTGCAAAGCTAGTATGTCTTTTATCGTTAGAATCAAAAGGCGAATTACGAACAAGTCTATGCACGCCATTTTCGCATTTTAAATAACCATAGGCATTCTCGCCTTTTATAATAAAAGCTACGCCTTTTATACCCGCCTCTTCACCATCTTGATAGTCCAATAGTTCAACCTTATATCCTTTTCTTTCCGCGTAACGCAAATACATACGATAAAGAATGCTGCCCCAATCTTGTGATTCTGTGCCACCTGCTCCTGGCTGAATAGTGATAATAGCATTCATACTATCATATTCTCCATTTAGCACTACTTCAATCTCAGCCTTGATTATTATATTCTCTAAAGCTTGTGCCTCACTATATAATAGCTCCAAAGTCTCATAGTCTTCATCTGCTTTTGCAATCTCAAATAACTCTAAATTATCATTTAGATTTTGCAAAGCTGCTTGATATTTTTCAAGAGTTATTTGTAGTCTTCGCTTATCTTTTAGAATCTTGCGTGCTAGCTCCTGATTGCTCCAGAAGCCATCTTGTGTGCTAAGACTATCAAGTTCCTTTAAGCGCATTTGTAATAAATCAGGCTGAATAATTTTCTTTATATTTTCACATTTGATTTTTAATGTTTTAAGTAACTCTCCATATGTATATAAATCCATGACACACCTTTAGTAATATAATAAGGCTATAACCAGCCCTTTTTCTTGAATATCACAACAGGTAGAATTGTCGAAATTATCATAACAATGATTACCATAGGATAGCCATAATCCCATTTAAGTTCAGGCATCACCTCAAAATTCATACCATATATAGTTCCAATCAATGTAGGCGGCATCATAGCCATTGTAGCCACAGTAAAAAGCTTTATGACTTTGTTTTGCTCAATATTAATCTGATTTGCTAGTATGGTTTGGATATTGTCTAAAGCATGTATTTGAGCTACATTAAAATCCACTAAGGAGTTTAAATCTTTTAGCACTATTGTTAAGTTTCGTTTTGTATCTATATCAATCTTATCGCTCTTAATAAGTGAAGTCATAGCTCTCCTCTTATCAAATAATGAATTCCTTACACGCATATTTAGCTCTTGCAAACTTGAGATTCCCTTTAACAGCTTATCAGATGTATATTCATTTTTCTCTCCCAATATATTTACTCTAAGCTTTCTGGCTTCTTTATCAATCCACTCTAATATATCTGCGTCCTTTTCTACCATAACCTCAAACATCTTATCTAATACATCATATCCATCTTCAAAATTCTTAGGGCTAGCTAGAATTCTATTTTGCATTTCTTCAAATATTTTAAAATCATTAAATCTGATAGTAAAAAGTACATTTTGAGTTGTCATAAATGTAACTGTTTCATTTAGTAGAACCAAGTCCTCATTGCTGCTTGCAACACGCATTAAGAAATGGGCATTTATAGTAATAGATGAACTATCCTCCCAATATCTCGAGCTAAATTCTATTTCTTCTCGTTCCTCCTGTGTTGGAATATTAAGACCATACTGATTAGTGATATAATTCATCTCATCGCTGGTAGGATATAAAGAATCCACCCATAACATGTTATTTGGCAACACACCATCTTCGATATTAAAGAGTATTTTCTGCACTAAGCCGCTATCTGCTTTTGTATAAATACTTAGCATGCAGTCTCCTTGTAAGCGTTGATTTATATGAAATTATAACAAATTGAGCTATCTTTGAGAAAAGTGCCGCATGCCGAACTCCCTTCCCATAGAAATTTGTGAATCTAATTGTTGAAGTTGATTTTCTTTAATGAGTGTTCTTACAGCAGGATTGCTTACTAAAATTTGATAATCAGCTTGTAATCTATTATTGCTTTCATAAAGCCTTTGAGTAATAATTCCTTGCAAGCAATCTGATAAATTATCATGTATACCACCATCTTCTTTGCACATGCCAAGTATTCTAGAAACTGCATGTATTGCATTTCTAGCATGAAAGCTAGAAATAACCAAATGCCCGCTTAATGCGTGTGTAATGGCTAACTTCATGAGACTAGAATCTAGAATCTCACCTATAACAATTACATCTGGGTCTTGCCTTAGGCTAGATTCTAGCGCACCATAAAAGCTTTTAGAATCAAGTCCTATTTCTCGCTGCGTTATATAAGAAAGTTTACTTGTATGAATATATTCAATAGGATCTTCAAGTGTTAGGATATGCTTCCTTGTATTTGCATTAATATGGTCTATCATAGCGGCTATAGTAGTGCTCTTACCGCTACTTGTCGCACCGCATATAAGCAAAAGTCCGCTTTCTTGCAAAGCAAGAGATGCCAAGATACTTGGGGTTTGTAACTCCTGCAAGCTTGGGACATTGTTTCGCAAGATTCGCAGGGCATAACAAGATTTACCTTGTTTGGAAAAGTAGCTTACACGACATCTAATTTTATCTGATATATGCTTGAAGTTAGGGTTAGATTCTATATCATTTCTTACATCTTTGCTTACATGTGAGTTTTCTGTATCGCTTGACTTTATACATAGAGTTTGACTTGTCTCATTTTGCAAACCTAAAGCATTTAAACTATTTAAAATCGCTTTAACATTTAATAAATCAACGTTAGGATATACAAATATTTGCTTATTGATTCTGAAATAAATTTTATCGCTAATATGCACATCAGTAGCATTATATCTTTGTGCGTCTTGTAATAACATATTCAACATAGAAGTATCAAGCATTATTCTTCCTATTCAAAAATAAACATTATGGGAATCCCTTTAGTATATATCTTTTTGTGAAACGTAGCACATGCGTGCTAAGAGGAGAAGGACATGAGATAGCAACATCTAGCAATATATCACCTTGAGATTGCTGGGAATTAACAAGCCTAGTTAGATAATACTCCATATTAAACCCATATTGAACAATAGAATCGCTAACACATGAGTTAAAGCCTGATGTTCTAAGGCAGTGGACAGCTACATCTTTTATAGCTTGAGCATATAGATGAGATTGCTTTTGGAAATAGAGTGCAGCAGTGATTTCTTTCTTGAAAGATAAAAGTCGCAAACTATGCAACCCTGTAAGGCTAACTCCAAGCGACAATACAAGAGCATAAAGACTAACAAAACTAGTCTTTGAAAGTTTCAGGCAAGACATACATACCCTTTTATATGATAATAATTTAATAAAATCTATATGCTTCATGCTTGAGATCTGAGGATTTATTCATGAATTTTGCAAAATTATTCATACAATGTTCAACATAACAAGAATAGAAAAATACTATGAATGGCTATTTATTGTTTTCTAAAAACTTCTTGCTATTCTAAAATAATTTGTCATTTTGAATTATTTATTAATAATAAAGAATCCACATATCAAAATATAACTAAAGGCAATGATTAGAAAATTTAAAACACATAACGCACCTCAGCATGTGTTTTAAGGAATTGAATATCTCCCGCGAAAACTGCGCATGAAAATATGAAATTCAGATTCTTTAAAAATTCATATCTAATTGATGGAGTTATCTCTACAAATTTAGCATCAATGAACTTTCTATTACTTTTACTGTTGTTGTATCTATCGTTAATAGTAGAATATGAAATCAAAGGTTTTTTAGGATTAGTAACATTTAAAACTGGAAAGTGGTTGTTGCCAAACAAATAAACCACATCAAGCCCAACTTGTAACTTAAATGGAAATTTATATGATGCCGCAGCATAAAGAACGCCAATGCTAGTTCCACGGAAACTACCAGATCCAAATAATCCAAGTCCTTCATAGACAGCAGTCATATTTGTATGCCAAACACTACCTGCCATATTAATGATTCCCTTTCTTGTAAGAAGTGTCCCATAACCTTGTGAAAAACTGCCCAAGAATCCAACCTTAGCACTTAGTCCATATAATTTATAATTTATTTGTAGATTATAAATACCTCTATATCTAGCACTAAATTTATAAAACTCTTCTTCAAAACTGGTAGTAACTGGAGCACCCCTTAAACCTATAAAAGCATGAGGACTAGCATTCAATGCCGCAAAGGAAGTTTGCGCTAAGAATCCTAGTTGTTGCTCCCCAAATTTAAGCTTATAACTAACATCTCCTAATACAATAGCATCAAACATTCTAAAAATATTAGCATATACGGCATTAAAGTCTAAGCCGACTATATCCTTCCCCCATACATGAATCATGCTTAAGTTATTTCCAATACCAACGCCAGCAGCACGAGAATTTGACAACGCATCAGTGCCATTACGCTTTGGGCTTCTTCTTCGTATATTATAATTTAATAGGTCACTTAACCAGCTATCGTAAAATGACACTTCATAGCCAATTTTTTTATTAGAATCTAGTTTATGTTCAAATTTCGCTCTAAATCCAAGTCCTGTATCCAGATTCTTATCGCTCAGTGGAGTTACAAGATTCATTCTGCCCACATCAATCTTGGCACTTAGAGAATCCATGCTAAATTCCTTACTACCATAGATTTGAGAGAAATTAAATCTATCTGCGAAATTCTCATTAAATGCTACACCTCTACTACCTTGCACATCACCATCTGTAACTCTATCTTTATCAATCCCACTTGAGCCTTGGGCAAAAATTATTCCACCAGTTAGGCTATATCCATCGACTTTACCTGTAGTAATGTCTATCTTTGCTCTATACTGCCAGCTAGCACCACTTCCATTAGACCCTGTTATAAAATAGTTTCTACCAAAAATAAAGCCTTTAGCAGAAAAACCTGTAAGCAAAGTTGTCGCAGCAGTTTTTGCTTTCTCCTTAATAGTTGTTGTGGCTTTAGCAACTGCAGGATTGCTATCTTTGGTTTGAGATACAGATGAATTTTGTTGTGCTGCGACTACTAAAAGATTACTATTATCATCATATGCATACGCCAAACAACATAACATAAAAACTATAAAACCTAAAACTCTCATGGTAACTCTCCCTACATTGATAGTTATACATAAACAAAATATATCAAATCTTTCGATAGTTACTTGAGTAATCGCAAGATTTGCATTTAGTATAACCTAAAATAACGATATTGCCTTATTCTGCGTTATAATCTTGTGTGTTTTTATAATGCAAACAAATCTAGATATTAAAAATTACACAAAAGCCTATTTCTTCCTTCTTGGTAATTTGCAATAGTATAGGTGCTATATGTAAAAACTGAAGAATTAAATTGTAAAATTTATATAAAGTATTGCTAAATAACCAACAAGACAAACAAACTTTATATTAACCAAGTGTTATTGTCTTATGAGATCTATGCTATAATCTAAATGGCTATAATAATTTATAGTATAAACTATTTATTGCGATTTATAAGTAAAGTAGCATATTTCATAATCATTACAACTTTGGATAATTTAGATTCAATTGAGGTTGCATTCATAGCAAAGGGAAGCTTATGTCAAACGCACAAGTCAGACATTTTCTTACAATTAATGACTTTAATAAACATGAATTACTAGAAATGCTCTCTCTAGCAATCAAAATTAAATCCGAGCATAAGCAAGGAATCCCAACACCCTATCTAGCTGGACAAACGCTTGCTATGGTATTTGAAAAAAGTTCTACTAGGACACGAGTGAGCTTTCAAGTAGGAATTTATCAATTAGGTGGATTTGGCATTTTCTTATCAAACAGTGATTTGCAGCTAGGAAGAGGAGAAATTATAAAAGACAGTGCAGCTGTAATTAGCTCTATGGTAGATATGATTATGGTTCGCACGCATATGCACGAAAGACTAGAGGAATTCGCTCGCCATTCAAGTGTTAATGTAATAAATGGATTAAGTGATGCTTTTCACCCTATGCAGCTCTTGGCAGACTATCTAACTATGATAGAAAATGGCATTTTTGTCCCAGATTCGATACTTGATTCAACACCTCATAATGCAAAGTATGAAAGACCTATTGTAGCATATATAGGCGATGGAAATAATGTAGCTAATTCATGGCTTATGTTAGCTTCAAAACTTGGATTTGAATTGCGACTCGCATGTCCTAAGGGTTATATGCCAAAAGAAGAATTCCTAAGTATTGCAAAGGAAAATGCCAAAATAAGCGGTGCTAATATAGTGATAGGAAATGACATACAAGCTGTAGTGAAAAATGCTAATGTAGTAACAACTGATACTTGGGTATCAATGGGACAAGAAAACGAAAAAAAGAAAAGAATGCAAGACTTCAAGGATTATAAAGTAGATTCTAATATCATGGCTATGGCACACAAAGAAGCAATATTTTTGCATTGCCTACCTGCTTATAGGGGTCTAGAAGTTACAGAAGAAGTAATCGATGGAGCGCAAAGCAAAATTATCCAAGAAGCACACAATAGATTACATGCACAAAAAGGAGTAATGGTATGGCTAAACAAGCAAAACAAAAAAAACACGATCTAGTATCTAGTCTGCATAATGCAAGCAATGTCGCCTATCTTGCTCCGCTTGATGATAACAAATGGCTTTTAGAATTTGTTGCAGGTAAACTTAAAAGCAATGAAGCTTGGTTTTTGAAAACAGAGGACAATAAAGAATTCGTAGTTCTACCGCAAAACGCGCTAAACAATCTGCTTGGACATCTAAGGATTAGCCATGAAGAAAAACTAAAAATCTTATTAAGATATGAGATAAAAGATTTAATGCCTATAGATATAGAAGATACTATGGTTGTAGCTATACATGAACTAGAAAAACACCGACAAG
>NZ_JRPD02000032.1 GCF_000765805.2 Helicobacter muridarum
ATCTTAGTTGTATTACTCATTTTATCATTATGAAGTATCTACTCCTATTATCACTCTAAACCTAGCCTAAAGCTAGATGAAGAATCTCTATTAATGAGATGCTTCATCTAAAGACAAAGCAATCAGTAAATAAGACTAGTTTCTTTGCTCTTTAAGACATGACAAAGGTAGTTGGACTTAAACGCAGTGAAGATTATAGGAGTGGTAAGGGAGATTCTTATCATAGCTCTTTAACTGCTCTCATAGCTTCTTCTATAGCTGTGTGCGCGTAAGCGTCCCAATTTGAATCGGAATTAGCAATGGTGATGTTTCCAAATGGCTTTTTTGCTTGTGCAATAATTTTTTCACTCTCTTTTTCATCATCATAGAGGCTATTAAAGGTATAGGCATAGCAGTGCCCCCAACGATTAAGGGTAATAGCTAAAATATCTTTTTGATGATTGAATCCAGCTTTTCCTAACATACCTTGTAATTGCTCCCTAATCATTGTTTCTAGATCAGAAAAAGATAAAGCAAAAAGAGAATGGCGCGCTAGTCTTGAAATTTCTCTTGCATCAAACTCATCGCCATCTGCAAAATCTCTATTTAGCATCATAGGAGAGCCTACCATGTGCACACAAATTGGCTCTTTTGGATTCCTTGGGTGTTTGTAGCTTCCTATATCTACAGGATAGTCTAGTTTAGTTCTAGCATAAAACATTCTTGGAGAATAGATTTCGTGTACTCCTAGTTTTATGAATGGTTGCCAATTTCTAATAATTACTTTAGTGTGGATTAACGGAGTTTTGACACATTTTGCAAGTGATTCTTTTTGAATCTTTTGCATTGTTGGGATTATATAAGGAATTGAGCTATTGTAATTTGCCATAATTACTTTTTTTGCAAATATTTTATGTAACTTTTTATCAATCATGCTTATATAGGTTACAAGCGCGCCATTTTTTGTATTTTCTACATTAATTACAGTGCTATTTAGGCGAATTTTGGTTGTGGAATTAGACATATCAAGCTTAGAATAATCAAACTTTGCCAAAACAAGCTCTTCTATATTTTTTGCATTTGCAACTTGAGGAATTAGCCTTTTTACCATTGCCCTTGCAATAGTTGCGTTACCATCAGGAAAATGATAAATGTAGGGCTCATTAACCTCTGCTTGTGCTTCCTCATCTAATGGTGGTAGTTTTAGATTATCAAAGCCGGGTAAAAATGAGATTCTAGCATCTTCACAAGAAATTGAACTAATACCAAGTGCTAAGAAGTCATCAGTCATTCCCTCAAAGAAATAAATGGCTTTAGATGATAGCTTTACCTTATCTCGTAAAAAATTTCTGTAACTTGTTTTATTTACATACTCTATTCTTTGCTGCTCATTCATCCCATCTAAATAATCTTTGGGATTTTCAAATAGATTGATTAAATCTTTTTTATCATTAATACTCATGGGAAAATCAGCTATAAAATCTTTATATGTTCTCCCATTTATTCTATCTTCTGGAATGTCATCGCAAATGACTTTTCTAGGATTACCGCTTACTACTTTGTCTTCCCCGAAGTCGTTTTTGTTAAAATAAACTCCGCGACTTAAATTTAAATCAGGGTAAAAATTTACATCAAACTTTTTTGCTAATTCGTCAATATTGATTCCCAATTTACCTAAAAATTCAACAACCTCTTTTGAATAAAGTGCTTTTGGAGATTGTAAAGATTCGCTACCACCATAACTTAGAATCATCTTGTCATTGATATAGAATTCATTTCTCCTTGCATGTCCACCAAAATCATCGTGATTATCAAGGATTAAAACTTTCTTTTTATTTCCCATTTTATCTTGATATACACAAGCAGCAGCTAATCCGCTAATACCAGCTCCAACGACAACTAAATCATATTTTTCTTCTATATTAAGATTCTTAAAGTCAAATTCATCTCCATCGCGTAGAGCATGTGCGAACTCATAGCTTTCATTCGTGCTTCCTCTAAGCCCTATGAGCTTTGGAGGATAGTAATCGTCCTTGGTTAAAAGTTTATGAGAGATATTTTTTGCGTCTTTGCCATAAAGTAATTGCAGAGGCGACATACCAGCAACTACCGCAACAGCCATACCATTTAGGAAGTCTCTTCTTGTAATATTCATAGTTTTCCTTAACAATTTATTTAACGAAACTTTAGCAATATTAGCTTAATAATTAGGTTTTTGTTGATAAGTATTATAAAATTTCGTATAAATATTTTGAATTTATTGGAATAATATCCTAAATATTCATATTTAATAGTAAAAAGTTAATATACATTTAGATTTATAATTGATGGCTTTTAATCTAATAATATGGTAGTTTTACAGTTTATAAACATAGTTGTTTGCGATGGAAAATGATAATTATGTTTTGTCTTAACATGGATTAACTTTAATATACAAAAACTAAATACCTATATGCGTTTAAGTCATATTTTTGTATTGTATAATTCATATATACATTAGAATACATTAAAATTGTGTCTTATTTCATTGCGTATCATATCTATCTATACTGTTTTTTAAGTGGCAAAAAAATTTATTGAATTGTTACATTTATTGCCTTAAGAATTAAATTAAATAAAATGCAAAGGACGTCTATGCTATACAAGGAAAGAATACAAACTCTTGTGGCGAAGCTAAGTTGTGGACTGCTAGAAAAGGAGGAGGCAATATCTCTATCTCTTTTGTGTATGATAGCAGGCAAATCCATATTTTTTTATGGACCCCCTGGGACTGCAAAAAGCATTGTTGCAAGACGTATTTTTTGCGCATTCAAGAGCAATAAGTTCTTTGATTATTTGATGAATCGGTTTAGCACACCAGAGGAGATTTTTGGTCCACTAAGCTTAAGTGAGTTACGCCGAGATAAGCTTATAAGGAAAACTGATGGTTTTTTGCCTATGGCTGATTTTGCCTTTTTAGATGAAATTTGGAAGAGTAGTCCAGCCATCTTAAATGCTTTATTGACTATCATTAATGAAAAGAAATTTAGAAATGGCGATAGCATGGAAAATGTCCCACTAAAAGGATTAATTGCTGCTAGCAATGAATTGCCAGAAAAAGGACAAAGCCTAGAAGCGTTATATGATAGGTTTATTATGCGTTTAATCGTCCCAAGACTTAAAGAAAAAGAAAGTTTTAGGACTCTTTTGCAAAGTCAAAGTGCGCAAGATGAAATACAAATAGATGAGGACTTAAAATTTAGCAATGAAGAATTAGATTCTATCAAGCAAAGGGCTAAAGAGGTGCAAATTGACAAAAACGTAATTGATGTATTAGAGAATCTAAAAAATCTAATAGAAGCCCATAATGATAAAATCCTAAAACAGCAAAATGTAGAAGATGAAATTATTGATGTAAGCGAGAGGCGATATGTAAACATTATGGAAATGCTTAGGGTTTGTGCTTTACTTAGCGACAGAAAGAGTGTTGTGCTAGGAGATTTAATATTGCTTAAGCATTGCCTTTGGAGTGTGGAATCTCAAAGGCAAATTATAGATGATATGCTAAGACAAGCAATAGAATCTAATAGTGCAAAATTTATCTGCGATAGAAAGGAATATGAAGAATTTATCAATGAAATGCATATCTTAAGCCAAAAGGAAGAAAGGGATAATATTGTTGAAATCAATGGGCAAAAATATGCAGAATATGAGCTTGAAGTTTTGGTTAATGAAAATAAGCAAAAAGTAAAACTATTGTGTGATTTGCGTGCTGGAGAAAATGAGAGGCGACCATGCGCTATTTGCAACAATGAAAAACTTTCCTTATTAGATAACATATATTTTGAGTTTGGTTCTAATGATTGTAAAATTTACTCATATTCACATGGTTATGTTCATGGCTATCAACACAAACTTCTTGCTATAGAAAAGTATCCATTAATTATTAAAAAAGACAAACCAAAATTAACATATATGCAAAAAAATCTTTATGAAAAAACGCGTCAAGAACTGTTAAAGATCGTTAAAAATGAGCTTCAAAATTGCCAAAAAGAACAAGAAAATTTTATAGAAAATAATTACAATAGTTTTATTACCAATATAAGCGAATATAGTATCCTTATGGATTCTCTTAAAGAAACAGAGCAAGAAATACAGCAAAACATACTTGAGCTAGAAAAGCTTGAAAACAAGATCAAAGGCTTATAATGGATTTGCAAAGCCTTGATAAGAGCTTTACAAAAGATGATTTGGCAATGGTTTTTAATTATGATTTGCAAGAAGATACTCTAAATTTAAAATCAAGCTTAGAGGCCAATATAATACAATATAACAAAGAGCTAGAATCTAGCCTCAAGCAAGAACCAAAGAATCTTAAAGCAGAAAAATCTGATTATTACAGAAATAAGCTCTATCTTAATGCAGAGATTAAAGAGGATTATTTGCATAATCTCACAAAAAGCGCGAAACGATACAATGATGACTTTGATGAGGATTTCTATGCCCAAAAAATAAAAGAACTAGATTCTAAAACATATAATGAAACAGTTGAGGTAAAAGATAAAGCGTTAGAATCTAAAATACAAAAAACATTAGATGCCCTATATCTTAACGCTTTAAATACATGGAAGAAAAAAATTACTCAAAAGGAAATGGATTTTCGCAATAAAACTATTTCTAATGCGAAAAACAAGCTTATAAATAGGGTAAAAGAGTGGGTTGAACTTATCAAAAAGATGAATGAGCGATTAAAAAATATGGGTGAATATGGTAATATGTTTAAAGATTCTATTATGGAGTGTTTGCGAAGTGGCTTAGAATCTGGTAAAAGTCTCAAAAAATACGTAGATGAAAATGAATTACTAAGAATTAATCATGATGGCGGGGTTAGTATAGAAGAAAGATTGGATAATCTTGCAAACTGGACTGAAATCTTAAAGAGCGATTCTATAAAAAAGCTTTGCGACATGCTAGGCAGGCTCTCAAAAGATGAGAAGAAAATGGAGCTAGAAAATTTTACTATTAATCATACATATAACGCGATAATTCCAACTCCTTATACAAAATATGAGATTAGCGAGGTTATCCTTGGCAAAGATTTGGAAAATATTCTGCCTCAAGAATTAGCTTTATTAGATGACGAGGATTTTAGTATTTTATTTGATATGAAATTTAGTGAAAATCGCTTATTTTGCTTTGAAAAACAAGGGCATAATACCGCATTACAGATAGAAAAAACTACAAAAGAGATTATACAAAAAAAGGAAAAAGAGGAAGAGACGGAAAAGGGCCCTATTATTTTATGCGTGGATACAAGTGGTAGTATGCATGGTTTGCCTGAGCAAATAGCAAAATCCATAACTATCTTTATGGCTAAGAGGGCAGAAGAACAGAAAAGAAAATGTTTTTTAATACATTTTAGCGACAAGGTTGAAATGCTTGATTTAACTTCACCAAATGGGATATTTGAGCTAATGAACTTTTTATCTATGAGTTTTAGCGGTGGGACAGATTCTTTTAATGCCCTTAAGGCTGGCATAGCAAAGATGAAAGATGAAGATTACAAAAAGGCAGATTTGCTTTTAATAAGTGATTTTATTTTTGGCTTTGGTGATGAGGTAATAATAAAGAATTTATTGGATTCCAAGGATAAGGAGAATAAATATTATGCTCTATATGCTACATCTAATATTCAAAGAACAAGCCATATTTTTGATGGAGAATTTTTATATGATACAAGTACTCATAATGTAAGGGCATTGAATCTTAAAGCAAAAGAAATCTTTGATAAGATTTGCCAAAATTAACAAAACTAGTGCAATTTTGCATAAATGCAATATGACGAGCTACGCACCTACTCAAAGCAAGCCTCTTGGATAGTATCAAGTATGTTTTAGTATTGCAATGCAGACAAATAAATAAAAATATAAATGTAGCAATAATAAATTCTAAAAAGCATGAGGCTTATAATAGAGAATCAAGAATAATTTAGAATCATAAACTTGCTCAATATTTGTTTATCAAACTTTCTATGTTTATTAGACGTTCATTCCAACTATTAAAGATAGTTAGGATTCCTGTCTAATGGACTTAAATTGTGTAGCGATTCTGTGAATTGCCGCCACTTAAAAATTGTGAGAGTTTCCCGACAAACTAAAGCTAAGTATTCTATATGTATTATTAGCTAATTAACAAAGCTTTTTGTTTAGAATCCAAAGTAAGCTAATACTACCCAAACTAGAGAAAGGAAGTTTCTATACTACTAAATGAAAGCTAAAAACTACATATTAGAATTTTAGTATTCTTAACAAAAAGCAATTCCATCTCATGCCTCGATAGGTTAGAGTTTTTGCTTGTGGTTTGATAAAAATTATAAAAAGTGAAATGCCCTTAGTTTAGCACTTCTTGCTCTAGGATTATGCCTTAGTTCTTCATTGGTTGCTGTAATTGGCTTTTTGTATATAATTTTTCCTTTTGAGTTATTATTTCCGCATTCGCACTTCATTTTGTTATCCTCACAGATACAACTTTTAGCCCATTTTCTCATACTCTCTTTTATCATTTTATCTTCTAGTGAATGAAAAGATATAAAGCACACTATCGCATTGTGAATCTTGCTACAAGATTCTAATAATCTTGCTAATTGCCCTAATTCATCATTTACTTCAATACGTAAAGCCTGATATATCAATGTTGCAGGGTGTATCTTTTTTTTGTTAGAAATTTTTAAAGCGATATTTTGTAATATTTCCCCTGTGATGGCTCCTTTTTGACGCTCTTCTATAATTAATCTAGCAAGTTTTTTATAATATGGAATCTCTCCATAGTCGCGAAAGATTCTTTGTAACTCATAGTTGTTATATGAATGAAGTATTTGTGTTGCATGAAGTTTTTGTGTGGAATCCATTCGCATGTCAAGATTTTGTGCTTTGAAATTAAATCCTCTGCTTGTGCAATCAAGTTGATAAGAGCTAACGCCCATATCTACTAAAACCCCCTTAAGCTTGCATGGATAGCATTCGCAAATTTGTAAGATTTGGGGTAATGCACTAGCAAAGTCGCCCCAATGTATATGCAGTCTATTGGGAAAATTTTTATTTAGTGTTTTGTTAGCCTTGATTGCTTCTGTGTCTCTGTCTATCCCTATAATACTAAGATTATCATAATTTTCAAGCAGAGTTTTACTCATTCCTCCAAAGCCCAATGTGCAATCTATTATGCATTGCTTGCATTCTCTTATGAAGTTATGTATCTGTATATCTTGATTGTTGTGTTTTATATTTAAGTTGTCGATTTTTTCTTTAGATTCTGTAGTTGATAGAATCTTATCGAATGTGCTTACTACTTCTTGTAGCAACACAGGGATATGAATTTTGAAGTCTCTATTTAAATCTTTTGAAGAATTGATGTTTGTTTGTGAGCTTTTTGATTTTATTAAATTTAGCTTATTTTTATTTGGCAAATGTGAAGATTCTATAAGATTTTTGGAATCTTTGCCATTAATTGTTTCATCAGATTTAAGGATATTTGCTGTTTTACTTATATTTGCTATGTTAGATAAACGCTCCATGTATCGCTCAAGGATAATGCACGCGCTAATGCTATCAATTTCTCCATTTTTTCGCGCCATTTGTCTTGATTTATAGCTTTTATGCTTTAGTCTCTCTAGGGCTTCTTGACTACTATTTGATTCATCAATAAATTCAACTTTACCATTAAAATCTATTAATCCTAAGAAATGCAATATTTGTTCTTTTGTTATATGTGGGTTATTGCTACTTTTTGTCTCGTAATCTAAACTAGCTTTAGGTAGCCCAATTACTAACAATATATCTTGTTTATTTTTGTTCTCTAGGCATTTGTTTAGAATCTTATCTAACTCTTTACTTGCTTGATGTCTATTTTTCCTAATAATTGGCGATATGGGTATGACTATTCCATTAACAAGACGCGCGACTCCTATTCGTTTTAAGCCAAAATCTAATCCAAATATCATGAATCCCAGCCATTAATTGCTATATTGGCGTTTGCATATTCTTTGCAAAGCGCATAGTTTTTTATATCTAGCCAGCTCCCTTTTTGTATGTCATTTTGCAATAAATCATTGGGGATAAAGATTCTGTTGAAATACTGGTCTAGCCCAGTGTAGCATTGTTGCAGCGTAGTAACATCTGTTATACTAGAATTGCTAAATGCGAAATTATCATTATTTTTATTGTGCCTATCTTGGCTTATTTGAGGTAGATTTGTCTGTTTTATATCCAATACCTTTATATCTGTCCAAATATATTTTTGGATATTTTGTTTACTTGGTAGTGATATTTGCTTTTGCCCATCAATTAGAATTTTTAATGGAATTTGTTTATTTAATATATTAACTCGAAATTTTTCATTTTTCTTTTTGACAATATCTTGAATAATTTTTAATCTCTTCTTTGCAACAGCTCCATTTATGCTTTGTAATTTATCTTTATTTATAGCTGATTTTGTGCCAGTCCTTGGGCTATAAATAAATAAATGAATGTGTGTTAGTGGTAGTTTTTCTAGATTCAATACTGCTTCTTGAAATATCTCTTCACTCTCTCCATAATGCCCTACAATATAGTCTGTGCCTAGACTAAAGCCCATAGATGATATGTATTCAAATAGCTCCAAATCTTTTTGAAATGTATTTTTGCGATTCATAATTTTTAGCATAGTGGGACTTGTGTGTTGTAGTGCTATATGCAAATGTCTCTCTAGCTTAGGAAGTTGCAAAATTTCTAAGAATTTGGAATCTATTTGACTAGGCTCTAATGATCCTAACCTAATTCTTTTAATTCCATTAATATTATGTATCATAGTAATCAAGTCTGCGATATGAGTATTGGTATCAAATCCATAGCTGCCTATATTTGTGCCTGTTAATATAACTTCACTTACATGATTACTAGCTAGTAGTTTTATTTGCTCTAGTATATGTTCTTGTGGAAAACTGCGAGCCATACCTCGAACGCTAGGTATAATGCAATAACTACATGAAAAATTACAACCCTCTTGAATCTTAATGAATGCTCTAACCTTGCCTATGATATTTGGTATAAGCGTGGAATCTATATGCTTGCTTGTCTTGTCTTTTGCTATGAGGACTCTCTTGTTGCTAGAAATAATATCTGTGATATTTTCTTTGTAGCTATGTGCAAAAACAGTAAATGCAAGATTCTTTTGAAATAGGCTTTCTCCTAAATGTTTGACTCCGCAACCAGTAAAGATAACCTTTTTACCTAATTGGCTATATTTCTTAGCATAGCTACGCACTTCTCTATCTGCTTTGTTAGTAACTGTGCAAGAATTAATCACGACAATATCAGCTTGCATGGCATCTTCTATTAGTGAGTAACCTTTGAGGCTATTTATCATAACTTGCGTGTCATATAGATTACTACGACAGCCAAAAGTCTTAAAATATACCTTTAGCAAAATTCTCTCCCCTCTAGTTTAATATATAGAAATTGTAGCAAAAATCCAAATACTAATTTAGTCCACAATATACAAGGAATTTTCCACTAAGTTAAAATGACAAAACGGAATAAAAGCTAAAATAGGGCAGAAAGTAGGATTATTTAGATGACAAGTGCTGGACCAATGATATTAAAGCTTGATAGACTTAAGGCTTAAAATTATCACCTAAGTAATATTTCTTAACTAATGGATTTTGATAAATTTCATCTGATGGTCCGCTAGCAAATAATGTCCCGCTTTTAATGACATATGCACGATGACAAACTCCTAGCGTCTCGCGCACATTGTGATCAGTGATTAACACGCCAATATTCATATCAACAAGGGTTTGTATAATGTTTTGAATATCTATAACAGCAATAGGATCAACTCCAGCAAAAGGTTCATCAAGTAGAATAAACTTAGGTGATTTAATAAGAGCCCTAGCAATTTCTACGCGCCTCCTTTCCCCGCCGCTAAGGCTAACGCCTCGTCTATAGCGGATAGTTTCGATATTAAAGGCTTCTAACATTTCTTCTATACGAGAGCGAATTTCCTTTTTATTCTTAAATGAACTTTGTGCTGCTAATAATAAATTATCCTCTACGCTTAGATCTTTAAAGACGCTTGATTCTTGTGGCAAGTATCCTATTCCCATGCTACTTCTTTTGTGTAATGGTGTGTTTGAAATATCATTATTATCCAAAAAAACCTTACCTTCACTAGGTTTAAGCAATCCGCAAATCATGTAAAATGTCGTAGTTTTGCCAGCTCCATTTGGACCAAGTAGCCCTACTACTTCGTTGTTGTTCACCTCTAGGGATATGCCATTTACAATCTTTGTTTTTTTGATTTGCTTGCTTAGATTCTCTGCCCTTAGAGTATTCATTGCAATTTGTCCTTAAGCTTTGATACTTACGAAAATATGCTAATATTATATCTCAAACTTTGCATTATTATTTATCCCAACAAAGGCAGTATATGAAGATTATCGCAGCAAATCTTAAGTCTTATCATACTCCAAGTAGCACACAAAAATATTTTCATACATTGGAATCAAAGCTTGCTAGCACTAAAGCCATACAACATGAAATTATTGTTTTTCCAAATATGGCGTGTTTAAGTAGTAACAGCTTTTGCTACTTCCAAATTGGAGCGCAAAATATTTATCCTGCTATAAATGGAGCTTTCACAGGTGAGGTTGGGCTTGAAGTGATTGATTCCTTGGGTATTAATTATATATTATTAGGACATAGCGAGAGGCGCAAAATATTAGGAGAGAGTCTGTCTAATATAAAAGATAAATTTCGATTTTGTGTTAAAAATAATAAAAAAATTCTTCTTTGCATAGGAGAAGATAGTATATGTATGTCAGATTCTGAACTTTACTTTTGTTTTGAGAATCAGCTACAAGGCATCGATCTTAATTATTCTATGCTATATATAGCCTATGAGCCTGTATGGGCTATTGGTAGTAAGCAGACAGCCACATTAGAATACATAAATAAAGTCAAGCATATGTTGCGTAATATGGGAGTTAAGATTTGTATATATGGCGGAAGCGTAGCCTTAACTAATGCTAAGGAGATTTGCGAAATTATGGACGGAGTTCTAATAGGTAGTGCTAGCTTAGAGGCAAATAATTTTGCTAGCATTATCGAAGAAATAATCTAACCATTGAGAGATGATTTTAATTTTAATAGTCTATCTTTAATCTAAATTTTATTATTTTATTTTCATAGTCCTTTTTTATCTATTCTTAATCAATTATTAAATGTCAATTACATAAATATCCTAAAACTATAAAAAAGCAATCGCAATATAAATTCTATCTATTAACTATAAAATAAATATTTCGAAAAGTTTATAGTCTTATAATATTAAAAAATAGTTATTTAAAGTATAAATAATGCTAAATGAGATTAATTATTGATCATTTATGTATTAAAAAGTAACACAATATTAAATATTTTTATACAATGCCATAATTATTGATACTTTATTTTAAAAGTATTATACGCTAGTTAAAGAAGACTTACAAATGTGTTTGTCTTTAATATTTAAATTTATAAAGGATTTTTATGAGCAAGTATAGAGATAGCAAAAATGTATTTAAGTCTCGTTATGGTAATTATATTGGTGGGGAGTGGGTAGCACCAGTAGATGGGAAATATGTTGAAAACAAAAGCCCAATTAATGGTCAAGTGCTATGTGAAGTGCCTCAATCAACAGAAAAAGATATTGATAAAGCTTTAGATGCTGCACATAAAGCACAAACTGGCTGGGAGAGAACAAGTGTAATGCAAAGGGCAAATATTCTTTTGAAAATTGCTGATAGGCTTGAAGAAAATTTTGAATTATTATCACATGCAGAAACATGGGATAAAGGTAAACCAATTAGAGAAAGTCGTGCAATTGATCTTGACTTAAGTATTGATCATTTCCGCTATTTTGCTAGTGCTATCCGCGCTCAAGAAGGAGGGGCTTCAGAGATTACTTATGATGCTGTCGCTTATCACTATCATGAACCAATAGGCGTTGTAGGGATTATTGTTCCTTGGAACTTTTCTATACTTATGACTGTATGGAAAATCGCTCCCGCTCTAGCTGCTGGGAACTCTATAGTAGTAAAGCTTGCATCAGCTACTCCTGCTAGCGTGCTTGTGATGCTTGATGTTATTGGAGATTTATTACCAGCTGGCGTTTTAAATGTGGTTAATGGAGATGGTGAAAAGGTGGGCACATATCTTGCTACTAATCCGCGTATAGCAAAAGTTGCTTTCACCGGTTCAACAGCTGTGGGGCGGCAAATTATGCAATCTGCAACAAAAAACATTATTCCATGCACTTTAGAGCTTGGTGGAAAATCTCCTAATATATTCTTCTCTGATGTGTTTGAGCATGGGGAAGCTTTTGTTGATAAAATCATTGAAGGGTTGTTATTTTTCTCATTCAATCAAGGAGAAAATTGCACATGTCCATCTCGTGCCATTATCCACGAAAGTGTTTATGATAGGCTTATGGAAAAAGCTTTGGTAAGAGCAAAAGCTATCAAACAAGGAAATCCACTTGATGATGATACGATGATAGGCTCTCAAGTTGATGAAAAGCAAGTGCAAAGAATACTTGAATATATTGAAATCGGCAAAAAAGAGGGTGCACAGCTGCTTATTGGTGGTGAGCGAAATACAGAAGGCGAGCTAGCAAAAGGTTGCTTTGTAAAGCCAACGATGCTTAAGGGACATAATAAGATGAGAATCTTCCAAGAAGAAATTTTTGGACCTGTTAGCTCTGTAACTACTTTTAAAACTGATGCAGAAGCACTAGAAATAGCTAATGACACAGTGTATGGTTTGGCAAGCTACATTTGGACAAAAGACATTGATAGGGCATATCGCTTTAGCCGTGGCATCAAGGCTGGGCGCGTATGGGTAAATTCGCTTGATGATGCCCCAGCTCATATTGCTTTTGGTGGATATAAGCAAAGCGGTATCGGCAGAGAAACGCACAAAAGAACGCTTGAGAACTATCAACAGATAAAAAGTGTAATGGTAAGTCATACTAATGACAGATTTAAGTTTTTCTAAATATTTGTTGTTTATTTTTTGATATATGACAATCATACATCAAGCTTTTTGCTTGATGTTATTTATTCAAAAAGCTATTATATAGGCTATAGTAACCCCAATGATTTGGAGTTAATCTACTAAAAAACAAAGCTATATACTTATATTATGTTTGACAAATCTAATTTGAATACAATTAAAACACAAGTCTTTAGAAGCGAAACATTTCAAAAAACTTTATGATTCCTAATCCCATTTGTTATTCTTATTTTACTTGCCATTATGAGCCTTTAGCCAAAGAATCTCATAAAGAATCTAAAAATAAATATTCTTAAGAATCTAAATAGATTATAAATAATAAAGAGATATTTCATCTTTTACTATGT
>NZ_JRPD02000033.1 GCF_000765805.2 Helicobacter muridarum
AAACGAAGTTTCTTTAGTAAAACGAAGTTTCTTTAGTAAAACGAAGTTTCTTTAGTAAAACGAAGTTTCTTTAGTAAAACGAAGTTTCTTTAGTAAAACCTCATATATGCAATCTATATAACTGCTACTGCAATCTATATATGCATTAAATAGGCTATAAAACAAAGAAAATATCTATATTTCATTAAATCATTCATTTAAAAATTTAAAATAACACATAGATCCTTAGAAGATTTCACAATAAAATATAGATTTATGCGAAGTAAACAGAGTTTAGTGTTTTTAAACATATTAAAAAACTGTTGAAAGAATGTTAAAAAAACAATTTTAAACAAACAAAAAAAAGAATTACGCTGGAACTAAATGTAAAAAATTAATCTGTCTGCGACTAAAAAGTCTCATGGGCATACCCCACCAGCCAACACCCTCTGAAATATATATCTGCGATTTATTGTCATTATACGAAAATTCATGCAAACCACTTAAGAATGGCTGATCTATTAGCACGAAAAAATTAAAAGGGAATATTTGACCACCATGCGTATGTCCGCTTAGCACTAAATCTATTTTTTCATTATTTAAAAATTTAATAGTTTTTGGTTGGTGTGATAGCAATATGGTAGGGAAATATGCTATATTATATTTGGTTGCTTGTGACAAATTTGGTCTAAGAAAGGTATCTTGAATTATTTTTTCACCTACCAAATCTGCTACACCTGATATATTGATACCCAGATTCCGCAAAATCATACTCTGATTTACAAGAGTTGTAATACCTAGCTTCTGTATATATCTCAATATATTATAAGTATCATAATAATATTCATGATTGCCTAGCACATAATAGATTCCATATTTACTTTTCAGCTTACCTAACTGCTCTATTGCCCTAAAACTAAGGCTTGAGTAACTATCTACAATATCGCCTGTTAGTACTATGATGTCTGGACTTAGCTCATTTGTCTTCCTTACAATATCTGCTACCTTATGTTCGTCCATTAGGACTCCAATATGAATATCACTTAAATGCGCAATGTTTATTGGTTGCTTAAGATTTTGTATTTGAATTGTTTGCTCAATAATAGACGGTTGCTTGGCATTGATATGAAAACTTAAGGCTATCAAAACAAATATGCTTATCCAAGCTAACATTAAAATTTTTCCTTGCCATTGTTGCAAAGTAAGATAACCAAAGCTTAAGGAAATACCCCAACTTAATACAAATACAATAAGAGCAATGTTAAAACTAATCCAAAATATCCCAACACTGCTTGACATAAGGGTATAAATAATAGGATTAATATGTCCATGATAAAAACGTAAGAAAAATACAATACAAAGCAAATTCGCAATGACTATAAATTTTCCAAGATGTTTTATAACTGGATTTGCTGAAACATTCTTGAAAAGCGTGAAATAAATAAAAATATGTAGCAACACTATAACAATAAAAAACAAAATGCGTATGCTAATTGACATTACAACTCTTTACTCATTGGATATAATATATAATCTTAGCATTTTTTGTTTAGGATATATGATGAAAGTGAATAGTATATTATTTGTCTGTTTAGGCAATATCTGCCGTTCTCCAATAGCTGAAGGCATAGCAAGGGATATGAGCAAAAGAAATAAATGGGACTTGCGAATTGATTCGTGTGGAACAAGTGGCTTCCATCGAGGTGAAAGCCCGCATAAATATTCCATATCCACAGCAAAGAAAAAGGGCATAGATATTTCAGGGCTAAAATCTCGCCCGATAAATGTATATAGTGATATGGAATTTAATCTTATTATTGCAATGGATTCACAAAATAAGAACGATATTTTAGCTCTTGGATTTGATAAGGATAAGGTATTTAAATTGGGTGAATTTGGCAGTGGTGAGGATATTCCAGATCCTTACTATTACAAAGATGATAGTGGCTTTATGGTAGTGTATGAATTAATAGAATCTTTGCTAGAAAAAATGTTTAAACATTATGGCTTTAGCGTTAGAGAATAGTAAATTTAAAATATTAGCTATTATTATATTGCTTTTGATTTTATCTTGTCAATATTTAATTGTTATTTTAAAAATTTAATTAAGCTTACGAGCTTTATTTATCATGTTGATAATGAATATTATATTGTGAAACACTTTAAGCCCTTTTTAATAGAATCAAGTATTTATTAATGACTTAGTTTTGTACAAAACTAAGTCATAACTGTATAATTTGATATAATACTCAACTTTGATATAAAAATTAAGGAGTTTTTAATGCCATTACTTGATAGTTTTAAAGTTGATCATACTATCATGCCAGCACCTGCTGTGAGACTTGCAAAAACTATGGAAACACCCCATGGAGATAAAATTAGCGTATATGATCTACGTTTCTGTAGACCCAATATTGAAATACTAGATGAGGAAGGAATCCATACATTAGAGCACCTATTTGCTGGTTTTATGAGAGAACATTTAAATGACGCGAGAACAGAAATTATTGATATTTCTCCTATGGGATGTCGTACTGGATTTTATATGAGTGTAATAGGAAATCCATGCGAATATAAAGTCAAAGAGGCATGGGAAGCTAGTATGAGAGATATTTTACGTTTGACGAGTAAAGAACAAATTCCAGAGCTAAACATCTATCAATGTGGAACTGCAAAAATGCACTCTCTTGCTAATGCACAAAAAATAGCCCAAACAACATTAGACAAAGGTATAGGTATTATGGACACGCAAAAGCTATTGCTTAAAGAATTTCAATAGAGCCAACAATGAAAAATATTTTTAAAAAATTGCGAGACATTATGCCTGCTAGACGAAAGCATACCAATGAGTTAAAAAGTATGATAATGCATTTAGAACATATATTGCACAATGTCTCTAATGGAATCTGTGATAGTTCTAGCATAGGAAAACTTGAGCTAATGCTAGCTAATGCACATATACCTATGGGATATCGAGATATTTTTTATAAGATGTTTGCTATGACAAAGAATGCTAAAGCATGCAAATATAATGTAAATACACTAAATCTTGACTTCATATATCATAATCAAAATGATCTAGATGTGGGGGGGGGGGGGGGCAAACTCACTCTAGCATAATTGATAATTTAAGTAGTCAAATCACTAAAGCATCTACAGATACTAATCACGAGCAAGATAATTCCAAGTTTAATGATGATGTAAATTTAGATAATAGTGTGCCCAACTCAATAGATATAAATTTACATCCCAATAGTAACCTAGATGAACATAAAATTATACAACCACCAGTTTGTATTGACTGTGGGGCTCATGCAGGATTAATTACTGATATTATATTATTTTGTGGTGGTATGTCCTATGCTTTTGAACCAAATATATATTTGTATAATATATTACAATCTAAGTATGATAATAATCAAAATGTCATACTTAGTCAAACAGCAGTATCAAATAAATTTCATAAAACAGAATTTTTAATGGATTGTGGAGGCATATTTTCACAGGGTAATCGTATTGTTGAAAGCATAGATTCTACATATGGTATGCACGAAGTGCAGGTTGTGGATTTAAGCAAAATTATAGAAAAATATATTTTGCCAAAGCATAAGAGAATCTATTTCCTAAAGCTAGATGTAGAAGGAGCTGAATTTGATATTATGGATTCCATTTTACAAAAGGGGCTATATAAACATATTGATTATATAGCATGTGAAACTCATGAAAGATTCTTTAGCGATGGTGAAGCTAAGATAAAGAAACTAAGAGATTCTATTAAGTCTCATAGGGCAGATAATGTTTTGCTCGATTGGATTTGATACAAATTTATATCAATAGATACATGAAACAGAATCCATATGAACACATAAGATAGTATTTGGTAATTTAAGAATGTTCTTATTCTTTAAAACATAATATTTTAATCAAAATAATGGGAAGATATTTTTTTGCAAACTGTTACATTTATTCCAAAATATATTAACTTAATATATAAATATTCAGAATCCAGCATTTTTTCGGTTACAATAGAAATACTTTGTTCTCTATAAACTATAAATAAGGATTTTTATGGATTATCCAAAATTACTCTTCATTGCAGACTGTTATAAATACACTCATGCCGCAATGTATCCAGATGATATACAAGAGGCTTATAGCGTGCTTTATTGCAGGAAACCAAGGTTAGATTTAAGCACTTTAAATGGGCATATTGTAGCATTTGGCATGCGTCAGTCTATCGCCAAATTACAGAGAATTTACAAAGAATTTATAGAATACCCAAGGGAAAAGCTAGAAAAAGCATTAGAATTCATATATACAGATTTTATGAAACTAAGCAAGAAGCAAGATTCATATAAATTCCTAATAAATAAATGGCTAAATCTACCGCACAAAATTCCAATCACATTTAAGATACTCCCAGAAGGAACATTTATCAAGGGCAATACCCCTATTATGACAATACATTGTAAAGAAAGTGAATATTGTTGGTTAGTAAACTTCATAGAAACATACCTAAACTCGGAGTTATGGAAAACGTGTTTTATAGCAACAAAAGCTGCTCTTTTTAAAAGAATTGAATATGATTGCTTAGGATATTATCTCGATGATAGCTACAACTTCCATGATTTTTCAGCAAGAGGAACTAATGGCATAGAAGATTCTTACAACTCATCAATGGGACATCTATTATTTTTTAGTGGCACAGATTCTGTTATGGCAGTGAAAAATATATGCGATAACTATGGATTTGATGTGGGACATATAGGATCAATACCAGCTAGCGAGCATGCTGTGATGTGTCTAGGTGGAGAAACAAACGAAATTGGAACATTTAAGAAAATTATGGAAACATTTCCGCAGTCCATGGTGTCAATCGTAGCAGATACTTGGAATCTATGGAATATCATAGAGGCATTAAGGAAAGATAAGGAAGTCTTTAATATGATTCAATCTCGTAAATTTCCAATTGTCTTACGCCCTGATTCTGGGGATCCCTTCCTAATTTTAACAGGTGATTCCAAGAGTGAAATACCACAAGCAAAAAAAGGGGTTATAAAGCTCGTAGATGAATACTTTGGATTTGATAAAGTTAAGATCATCTATGGTGATGCAATCACTGTTGAACGTGCTAGAAAAATTTACGAATGGTGCTCAAAGCAAGGATATAAGGCTACCGATTTTCTTTGCCTAGGAATTGGAAGTTATGCATATAACTCTGGAATTAGAGATGATGTAGGATTGGTTACCAAAATGACTTGGGCTAACATTGGAGGCAAGTCTTCGCATTTACTAAAGAATCCAATTACAGGAAATGATAAAACATCACTATCGGGCAGAGTTGCCTTAACAAAAAATAGGCAGGTATTACAATTATTAGATTCTGAAACAGAAGATGATATATTAGAATATGATTTAAAACTAAAAACATTAAGCGAGATAAGAGAATATAGCAAGCAAGAATTTTTGCGTGCGATTGGAGATAAAAATAAATAATTATTTATTTTTAATGCAGCTATACATATTTTAAATATTACAATATTGACAAAAGCTATATTTAACTTAGTAATTCTTGTGATATTAAATATAATGTTATCTTTTTGGACAAAACATTTAGTAATTGCTACTAAACAAGGTTAGTTTTAGCTACGAAGCCATGCTTCAAGAAAAAATAAAAGACTTTGATAAATCTCAAGATGATCACTTAATAAATCTATATAAATAACATAGTGTTGGCATTGTAAGAACAAAATCTTAATCTAAAGATTTAGCATGAAAATGAAGAAACAAGATTTATAACATTAGAGTATTATATATCCTATATTTGATTACCCTAAAATCATTAGGGCTTTAAATTCTAATAAACCAATGTAGCAATTAAATAATATCAAGTAATTTTGATAGATGCAAAAATTAATTAATTTATGTAATACCTTAAGCTGTCGCAAGCGGAGTTTGCAAGCCCTCATATAGACTTTGATAAGTTTCATTTCCACATAAATATTTTGCTACTTCCAAACCAAATAAAATTGCGGTAGCAGGACCTGCTGAAGTAATTACATTATTATTAACCACCACTGCCTTATTTAGTCTATTGCCAGCTATGCCAACTTCGCAACCCGGATAACAAGTAAAGTCGCCAGATATTACTCCAGCCTTGCTTAATACTATTGGTGATGCGCAAATAGCAGCAACTAGTTTACCGCTTCTATGTAGTTCTTTAATAATATATAATATTTTCTCATTATTACTAAGATTCTGCATTCCATCAAACCCACCAGCTAGGCAAATCGCATCAAGCGATTCTAAAGCTACATCTTGCAGGGCTATTTCTGCTTGAACTACTATACCATTAGCACCTTTTACTAGATTATCTCCATTTAGGCTAGCAATAATTACTTGTAATCCTGCCCTCTTTAACACATCTGCTATACCTATAAATTCTGCCTCTTCAAAACCTTCTGCTAGCGGAACTAATACCCTTTTTGGCATGATGTCTCCTTAATTTTTTGATAATTTATATAGTAGCAAAAATATTATGATTTCGAGTGAACTGTTACTAACTATTTATAGTCAGAGTATTGCATTTTTAAAGTTAAATTAAGTCTCTTTAGTATAAAATGCCTATACTATAATAATTTCTTGGCATATTTTTTGTTAGTTTTGGGGTAAATTAATGGCGGTCATAGGAAGATTGCAAAAGCTAGAAAGACTATTTATAGGGGATTTGAAGCATCTTTATAAGTTTTTCCTAGATTGTATAGATGGTTATCATTATAATTGTTTTGCTAGAGGCGATAGATTTGATTTAAAAAATGGAATATTTGCCATGTTGCAGGCATATAGCTTAAAGCCAAAACGAGAAGCTTTCTTTGAATCTCATAGAAAATATGTTGATTTTCAGCTAACAATTAGAGGTGCAGAGTGTTTTATGATAGGAGATATAGATGATTTCATAGTAAAGAGTCCATATGATGAGGAAAAGGATTATACAGAATATTATAGTCGTAAAAATACACATAAAATCTTATCTTTACCACAAAATCTTTGCATATTTACTCCTAATGATGTGCATGCAGGTGGGCTTAGTAATTCACATTTGAATGGTAAATTCGTGCATAAGATAGTAGCAAAGATACCACTAAATTTAATAGAAAGTACAATTATAAAATAAATCTTAAGAAACGGAGTAATATTATGTTTATCAGTGCGTGTGGGGCGCGTTGTATTGTTCTTCTATATATTAGTGCTACTGGCTTATATATATGTAGAAACATTCGCAAGGTTTTTATATGTATTCTAATTTTTGTTGTTTACAATTCTATTTCTTTTGGAAAGTCCCTTGCAGGGCTTTATTTAACACATAAGGATACACTAGGTGGGCAAAGCATAGTAGAAATATTTGAATATAAAAACAAATATTATATATATGGAGTAAAAAATTTGGAATCTGATTCCACTTTTTTTAACTGTAGCAATAAGCCTGAAAATAGTAGAAATGTAGTTGGGGCAGTCTTTGGATATGATTATGTAGAGAACTCAAAAGGTGAACTTGTTAATGGCACTATTCATAATCTCTATAATTGTAAAACATATTATGGAAAGATAATTCCCAAAAAAAATGGAAATATTGAATTTGTAGGTTCATTGGATTCTCATTACTGGTTCTCAAGAGCATACGAGTGGAAGCCTCTACCACCAAACCAAGTAGAAGAATATAATAATTACAGACAGCCTATGGATAAGCTTATAGAATTTATCAAACAATCAGGCATTACAAATAATTTTTAAGAATTTTTGATTATTTGATTATCAATATTTTAATACATTCTACTTTTTATAGAATCTTACTTATATTCTGTGTTAGTATTTATAAACAAAATCTATTAAACAATACACAAAGAGAATACGAGGATTTGATATGTCTAATATCATCGAGTTATATCGCAATCCAGTGTTTGGTGTTATGATTTTATTTGCCATTGTATTGGTTATTGTTATTATGGACTCTGTAAGGGGTGCTTATGCTAAGAAAAAAAAGAAAGAATATTTAGAGCAACTTAGCAAAAATTTTGATAGCTTTAGTTTGCAACAAAATATATCTGATTTTATGCAACATGTGAAAAATCCAGCTACAACTGTTATGCGAATTGCTGAGATATACTTTCAAGTAGGCAATTACCAACAAACCATAGCAATGTGTCAAATGTTAAATGAAAACACAAGCAAATCCCAAGAAAAAATAGAAGTGTTACAAATGCTCGCAAAAAGCTATTATAAAGCCGGATTCTTGCAACGTGCAAAATCAGTACTAATAGATATTTTGCGCATTTACCCATACAATATTGATGCTCTCAATCTACTTATAAAAACATGTGAAAGTTTGGGGGAATATAAAGAATCACTAAGTGCACTTGATTGCCTTGAAGAGCTGCAAGATAGAGAATCTTTATCAGATGCGGCAATGAAAAACAAAATAATCCAAACTAGAGATTATATAAAAGCTATGCAAATAATATCTAATACAAAATTATCTCTTATCTCCCAGCAAGAGCAACTACTAGATATTTATCATAAAGATTCAAAGCTTAGTATTCTTATCTTGCGCCACTTTAAACTATACAATATAGCTTTATTTTGGAAGCAGATTCTACATTACAATGATATATATTCATGTATAGATTTGCTATGGCATTTTGATTTAGAAGAGATTCCATTTGATCTTATTCCTATGGATTCTGATATTAGAGATATTTATAGAGCTAAGGGATATATCAAGGACTATAGGAATATTAAAGATATTACTTTAGAATCCCTACAGTTATTGCATCTTCACTCAAATACAACAGGAGATTTAGACTTTAGCTATTATTGCAATAGTTGCGGAGTTAACACTCCATTTTATTCCTACCGTTGTGCAAGTTGTGATGAAATTGATGAGATTAAACTGCGTTTTGTTATTATAGCTCAGACTTAGATTTATTTTAGTTACTAATTTTTAAATTATGATATGTCCAAAATAAACAATACATTATAAACATAATCATTATCTATTATAATATAATCTTGTAAATAAATGGATTAGAAGTTATCTTTGTGTAGATTTGAAAAGACCAAATCTTAAAAGTCCTAGCGTTACAGGTGGCAATCAAAAATCACTTTTGATAAAAATACCCTTACTGATTATGTATTGTATTTAAATTCAAAACTTAATTGTGTACTTGAGGCAAAAGCTTCAAAAATAAAAATCAACGCACAAAATAAAGCAGAGCAACAAACATTTTATTGTGCAATCAACCAAAAGCTTAAAAGTCCATTTTTACGCGTTTTGTAATGGTAGAAACTTCACACTTTTTGAGACGAATAGGCAGAATCTCTTAAAAGAATTTTCTTGCATAAAACTTACACTCAAATTCAAAAAATGATTCAATCATAAATTAAGTCCAATCTCGCTAAAATGCTTTCTAAAATACCGCAAAACAAGGCATAAGGGAGTGTGCTTATGGATTACAAAAAAGCCTTTTATTCTAAACTGCAAGACTGCTACTTGGGTGTGAAACTTAAAGATTTTCAGCAGGGAAATGTTGCCAAAAATGGCTTTAGCAATTTGCTTAAAATCAAAGAGCAATATTTCGCCCATATCAAAGCCTACTTAGATTCACAAATAGCGGGAGAGCCGCAATCCAACGATATTTATAACAAGCTTTTTACTTTCTTTGATAGCTATTTAAATGAAAGCGGCACGCCCTTTTTCAACGATACTCCCGCCTATAAAAATATCTATGCCAAAGTGTATAGCAACTCCAAAGACACGAGCCTCTTTTACAAAACCCAAAACCTCTATTATGTCAAATCCGACACGCTTTACCAAAGCCTTACCTTAACCGATGATAAGCAAAGCTATGAAATCGTATTTGATGCGAGTGAATACAAGCAAAATGCCGATAACACTAAAAACAAAATTATTTTTAAGTTTGCGGGTATTGAAAGTATAAATAGTGAAACAAATGATGAGGGCAAGTCACAGATTCTTATCAAAGTGAGCAACCAAAAAGACTTCTTCCCCGAGCTTAACAATGTTTTCAAGCAAAATTCTAATGAGTTTAGCGAGGAGTTTTTAAAAGATTTAAGGCAAAATGAAATCCTTAAAGATTCTAGAATGAAAATCAATGAGGAGGAATTGAAAAAAATCTTTAGAAGCTACAAAAAACAAGCTGAAATAGACTTCTTTATCCACAAAAATGCCACTGCCTTTTTAAAAGAGCAGTTTGATTTGTGGATATTTAATTATCTCTATAAGCAAAGCGATATTCAAGAGTGGAATCCACAGATTATCGCACATTTACAACGCATTAAAAATATCGCTTATGAGGTAATTAAGCTTATAGGGGATTTTGAAAATGAGCTAAAGGCAGTGTGGCTAAAGCCAAAATTTGCAAAGAAAGTAGAGTATGTTTTTAGCCTTGATAAGCTTATTAGCAATTGCTCTCTTACGCAATCTTCATGGGAGTTTCAAAAAACTGCTTCAGTCATTAGCGATGGGCTAACTTCTTCGCAGTTTTCCTCACAATCTGCAAATCTTATGCAAGATACTAGAATTGCGGATACTTCTACTCTCTCTAATTATCCTAAGCAAAAAACTTTAATAGATTTTATTATAAACGACAAAGGCTTTGAATCTCAAGTCAAAGAATGGCAGGAATTAAATCTTATTGATGAAAACTTTGATAAGCAAAACTTCTTAGACTTTTGTCATTCTGAAACTGCTTTAGCAGGTGAAGAATCTAAAAATATGAAATCTCAACAAAGCAATAAACGAGATATTTCGCATTTTTCAAATGCTCAATATGACAAAGTAGTAA
>NZ_JRPD02000034.1 GCF_000765805.2 Helicobacter muridarum
GAGCTTGCTTGTTTGTTTGAGGATTCTGATAGAGTATTTACTGCATTTTCTAATTCTTTTGATTGAGATTCTAGTTCTTTGGCAAAGTTGGCTGAAGTATGTAGCATCTTTGTTATTTCATTGCCTAATGTATTAGTTACTATTTCTACTTGTCCTTTTGCATCATTTATCTTTGTTGTGAAGTCAAGTCTTGTATAACTATCAAATACTCTAGCAATCTCATTTGTATCTCTACCTATCTTTTGTTGTAATACATCTAACATAGAGTTTAGAACATTTTTTAATTCTTTTAATTGTGGATTGGCTGGATTCTCCATAATACGAGCACTTAGGTCTCCTTGCTCTATTGCCTTTGCTGTTTGAACAGATTGAGCTACTGCATTAGAATCTTGTTCTAGGCTTTTTTGAGTTCTTTGTATATTGGAATTAATTGCTTCTGCCATTCTGCCTAATTCGTCTTGGGATTTGACTGAAATCAAAGTTACATCTTTCTTTTCATAATTGAGAAATGCAAACAAATCTATCAAGCCACTTAGAACGCTATTAATAGGACGTAAATAATACTTTACAGCCAAATAAATAATAGCACTAATTACTAGTGATGCAATAATACTAATAGCTAGCTGTAAGTATCCAGCTCTAACAATAGGACCTTCAATATCATCTATGGAGTTAAGAGAGCATAATGTATACACTGCAAAGTTCGAGTCTGTGCTAGTTTTACACTGTCCTATCTTATTCAATCCACCATCATTAATAAAAAACTCTTCAAAATCTCCAGTCTGTGCTGAAATCCTTACGATTTCCTTATATATTGGTGCTTCTTTCATAATAATGCTAGCATCTGTAGCTACAAATGGAATACCTTTAGAATCCAATACAAATATATTTGATCCTGATTTACCAATTTCATCAAAATATCCTTGCAGTGTGCTTAATAGAACATCAACGCCAGCTACGCCTATAAATTTTCCACCTATAACAATTGGTATAGAATATGTCATGCTTGGTATTTTATCCACAAAATCAGCATAAACACCTGTTTGAAAAGGCTTATTGCCATTTGCAGCCCCAATATACCAATCTCTAGTGCTGGCATTATAATCAGAGTCATCATTACCTCCTAGCACCTCATAATCATTGCCGCTTGAAAATACCTTATTATTAGCAAAAACTACCATTCCATTAGAAAACCCAAAAACAGAAGCGTGTACGCTTGTAAGAACCTTGGTATATTTCAAAATATTACCTATATTACTAATGATATTCTCTTTAGAATCCATATTTTCAGATGGAATAGACTCTATACCCCTAGCTAGACCCTTAAGAATGCGCAATGAATTATTATTAAAACTACGTAATATCAAATCTACATCGGCTAATTGAGCTCCTTGAAATTCTATGACTTTATTTAATGCGGAATTTTTGCCACGATACATATCAAATAATCCTATTATTATCATGATAAAAACAACAATGGCACAAACAATAAGCGTTAGTTTAGTAGTAATACTCTGTGGCATGGCTTTCCTTGTCTTGAAATCAAAAATAAGTTCTACTTTGTTCTAGGCAGACTTATTGCTACAATCAATCTTATTCATAGTAATGCTTTGGAATCTTCTCTCATAAATACATACTCCAAGCAGCAAAAACAACAGAAATGGAAGCATTCCTGCTATGATATTTAAACTATAAGAGAGTGGTAACGCATAATTTGCCTGCGCTAGATAAAGATTCATAAAATGAGAAATAGGGAGTATCTCACTCCAAAACAAAGCAAATGATTCCATGCTATTTTGTGGATATGTAATACCCGCAAAAGCTAGAGACGGGGCAATATATGCAGCAATAACGCTAATGCTCCTTGTAGAATCTCTAAGCACTGATTGCAAACAAATAACTATGCCGCAAATTCCTAGTGCAAATACAGCTAAGGCTAACATAATAATGCTAAAGCTTCCCTGTTGTGGAAAGCCTAGAATCTCAAACAAATAAAGCATAATATACCCCCAAATCATAGCCAAACCAAAATTTAAAACTAGCCTTTTGATTAACTGAGCTAAATTTTTAGGATCATTTGAAAGCAAATTAAGCATTCCAAGTGCTACTAAAATTTGCCAAATACATGGCATTATCACAGTTAGTAAAAATTGCGAATAATCATTACTGGGATTAAACAATGCTTCAATCTCTGGTATAATTGGCAATGCTCTAGCTTTAGCTAGAATAAGATTTGAATCTTTAGCTAAATTTGTGCCAACTTGAATGTTTGCATTAAAGAAAGCTATCACTTGCAAAAAAGCGGCATTCAAAGCCTTGCCAATTAGGACAAACTCCGCATTGTAGTATAAAACTACTTCCGAACCAACACCTCGCCTAGTATGCTCTTGAAACTTACTGGGTACAACTACTACACCATAAATATCTCCACTAGCAATATCTGCTTTTGCTTGCAGCAAAGAATCATAACGTTTTTTGATATTAATAGATGGAGAACTCTGAATAATAAAACCCAATTCCTTGCTTGTAGCACTATTATCCTCGTCAATGATTCCAATTGGAAGATTTGTCGGAATGCCATGAAAGAAAGTAGCATATACAATAGCTCCAAGTAGGATGGGCAATATCGCCCAAATAATGAAGAAGAATGGATACGTTAGAAAAAATTTTTTCATAATAAATACTTTCTTAATGCCATATCTGCAATTTGACTTGACATTTTATCAAGAATTCTAGTATTTGATCTTAAAAGATAAGCTAATCATCAACTTTATCTATAGTTTATAGAGGCTTTATGGATAATTATTAGAAAACTTAATATAAATATAAAGATTAATATCACCTAAATTCTTATATTTTATATATTTTGTAAAAAGCTGCTTTAGACTATAATCCCAAAATGCTACTTCACCATGATGAATGGCACTCCCTGCACTCCAGCACTAAGTGTAGAATCTGCTAGCTCTTTAGCTATAGATTCGTTCTTATTTTTTCCATCATAGTCTTGTTGAAATGCTTTTTTAATCAATGAAATTTTTTGCTCCCTTGTTTTTGCATTAGGAAACTCACCATAGTATATAGCCGATCTATTAAAAGCTCTTTGTCCTAAGATTCCGACAACAAGCAACTCCAAATCACCTTTATTCAGATAGGAGTCTAGCTGTTGAATTTCTTGCAAGCAATAAGGACATGTAGTATCAATTATCATATAGGTCTTTGTTTTATTTTTCACATTTGCATTTGCCTGTATCTTTAATATATACTTATCATATTTTTTAAAAAGTGCCAAAACAGCTTCATCTTTTTTATCCTTATTATATTGTTGAACACTGCTCATAGCTAACTCTAACTTACTTTTAGAATCACCGATTCCAACACCATCGCTTAATGGGACAAGAAATTTCCCATCATTGCTTACAATAGCAGAAAGTCTCTCTCCACTAGGAGCTTCAACCACAACAAAGGATGAATCTTTTGTAACATTAGAATCGCTTGATATAACCTTGAAGTCCATATTTGTCCGACTTTTTAGCAACTCTTCTATTTGCTTGGCATCAAGACTAAAGGCAGGCACACAACACACAAGAATAGATATGATTGGCTTAGCAAATGTAAATCTTGCATTTAGATTGACATTTAGATTTGACATGTATTTTGATATTGACATTAGGATTCCTTAAAAATGTAGAGTTAATATGGTAGTATATGTTTGTAGCGCGAATAGCATGTTAACCAGACTTTCTTGGCATATCCATAGACTACAGATTAAATTTATTGTTATATCTATAAATATGCCAATACATCTATTAATCAATTTTTAGAACCGCTAAAAATGCCTCTTGTGGAATCTCAACTTTGCCAATAGCTTTTAATCGCTTTTTTCCCTCTTTTTGTTTTTCTAGTAATTTTCGCTTTCTTGTAATATCTCCGCCATAGCATTTTGCGGTTACGTTTTTGCCCATTGATTTCACGGTTTCTCGCGCTATTACTTTATTGCCAATACTAGCTTGAATTGCCACTTCAAATAATTGGCGTGGCACAATCTCTTTCATGGCAGACACCAATGCCTTGCCCCTCTCATAGCTTTTGCTTCTATCTACAATCACACTTAGCGCATCTACTACTTCCCCTGCTACGCGCACATCAAGCTTAATCAAATCTCCTTCTCTATACTCAATAGGCTCATAATCAAAACTCGCATAGCCTTTTGTCTGACTCTTTAGTTTGTCATAAAAATCCATAATGATTTCATTGCTAGGCAGAGCATAGGTTAACATTACGCGATTTTCATTTAGATACTCCATATTTTCTTGCACGCCTCGTTTATTGTTTAGCAAAACAATAATATTGCCTAAAAACTCACTAGGTGTAATTATAGTAGACCTCACGAATGGCTCTTTAATGCAAGCAATCTTTTGTTCTGGTGGCAGCTCACTTGGATTTTGCACCATGACTACACTTCCATCAGTTAGAATCACCTCATACACAACCGTTGGCGCAGAAGCAATTAAATCAAGTCCAAATTCTCTCTCTAATCTCTCCTTTACAACCTCCATGTGCAAAAGCCCCAGGAATCCAACTCGAAAGCCAAAGCCTAATGCGACACTACTCTCTGGCTCAAACTGCAAAGCAGAATCATTTAGTTTTAATTTATTTAGCGCGTCTCTTAAATCTTCAAATTTATCTGTATCTATTGGATAAAGCCCTGCAAATACAAAAGGCTTGGCAGGCATAAAGCCCTCGATTGCTAGGCTAGTTGGATTCTCAAGTAAAGTAATGGTATCACCAACAGCCATCTCTGTAACGCTTTTTAATCCTAAATTTAAGATTCCAATCTCGCCGCTTTTTAGAATCTCGCTACTTTGCTTATGTAGTGGGTGTGGATATTCTAGTCCTAAAACTTGATAAGATTTATTAGAGCTCATAGTTTTAACCATATCGCCCTTTTTAATGCTACCTTCTACAATGCGAATAAGCCCTAATGCGCCCAAATAATTATCAAACCAAGAATCATATACAAGGGCTTTTAGTGGTTTGCTATTATCTATCTTTGGTGGCGGAATGAGTGTTACAATAGATTCTAAAAGCTCATTAATACCCTCTCCAGTCTTAGCACTTACAAGCACAGCATTTGAGCAGTCAAGCCCTAAGACTTCCTCAATCTCCTCAATCACTCTTTGGGGTTGGGCTGCTGGCAAATCAATCTTATTAATAACAGGGATAATCTCTAAATTATTTTCTAATGCGATATGCACATTTGCTATTGTTTGCGCTTGTATGCCTTGACTTGCATCAACCACAAGTAGCACCCCCTCGCAGGATTTCAAAGAGCGCGATACCTCATAGCTAAAATCCACATGCCCGGGCGTATCTATTAGATTCAGTATATATTCATCTTTGCCACTTTTGTAAATTAAACGCGCGCTTTGAGCTTTGATTGTAATTCCTCTTTCTTTCTCAATATCCATTGTATCCATCATTTGAGAGCTTACTTCGCGTTGTGAGACACTGCCACAGGTTTGCAATAAACAATCAGCTATCGTGCTTTTACCATGATCAATGTGAGCTATGATTGAGAAATTCCTAATCTGCTTTTCCATTTTATTCCTTTTTAATCGAAATACTTGGCGAATTCAAAGATTCATATCTTACCAAACTTCTATTGATACTTACGATAGGGATTCTTAATCACAAGAGCATAAAATTAGTTTAGCATTTTGGAATCCCAAGATTTGGAAACTAACTTGAATTCTTGCTTAGCCAATAATTGCTAAATACGATACAATCCCATGTTGAATTTAACTTTAAGGTGTAGCATGATTCAAAACTTCATTGGAAAGATATTTGGGACTAGAAATGACAAGATTCTAAAGCAGTATAAAAATCGCGTCAAGAAAATCAACGCCTTAGAATCGAAAATACAAGAGTTAAGCGACAAAGATTTACAACAAAGATTCCAGCAAATTCATACTGAAGCCATAAGAAAAACTGAAAGCATTGATAGCAATAAAACAGAGGTCTCAATGATTAATTCCTTTTTAGATTCCAAACTAGAAGAGGTATTTGCCCTTACAAGAGAAGCTAGCAAAAGAGTGCTTGGCATGAGACATTTTGATGTGCAATTAATCGGTGGAATGGCTCTGCATGATGGACGAATTGCAGAAATGAAAACAGGTGAGGGAAAGACATTAGTAGCTACATTACCTGTAATACTAAATGCCCTATCTGGAAGAAGTGTGCATGTTGTAACAGTGAATGATTATTTAGCAAAACGAGATGCAGAAACTATGATGCCTTTGTATGAGTTCTTTGGATTAAGCGTGGGAATTATTACAAGCAATATACATAGCGATGAAGAACGATTAAACATTTATTCAAACAATGTTGTCTATGGAACAAATAATGAATATGGCTTTGATTACCTTCGAGACAATATGAAATACAACCTTGATCAAAAAGTGCAAAAACATCATTTTTTTGCAATTATAGATGAAGTAGATTCCATTCTTATTGACGAAGCAAGAACCCCCCTTATAATATCTGGACCAATCAATCGCAAAATGGAAAATTATCAATTAGCTGATTCAGTAGCCAAGCAGTTAAATGTAACAGAAGACTTTAGCATTGATGAAAAGAATCGAATTGTATTAACCACAGAAGAGGGAATAAAAAAAGCTGAAAAGCTCTTTAACGTGGAAAACCTCTATGCAATAGAAAACGCATCATTATCTCATCATCTAGACCAAGCCCTAAAAGCAAATTATCTATTTGTAAAAGACAAAGATTATGTTGTGCAAAATGGTGAAGTAGTGATAGTAGATGAATTTACAGGACGCTTAAGTGAGGGAAGGAGATTTAGCGAGGGGCTACATCAAGCCTTAGAAGCAAAAGAGAATGTAGCCATAAAGGAAGAAAGCCAAACCCTAGCAGATATTACATTTCAAAACTACTTTCGTCTTTATGATAAGCTAGGGGGTATGACAGGCACAGCACAAACAGAAGCTACAGAATTCTTAGAAATTTACAGACTAGAAGTTATATCTATTCCAACTAACCTACCAATTGCAAGAAAGGATCTAAATGATTTAATATATAAAACAGAAAAAGAAAAGTTTGATTCAGTAATTACAAAGATTACAGAGCTACACAAAACAGGGCAGCCCGTGCTTGTGGGAACTGCTAGCATTGAAAAAAGTGAAGCTTTGCACGTTCTACTTAAAAAGGCTAGAATCCCGCATAATGTGCTAAACGCAAAGCAACATGAAAAAGAGGCTGAAATCATCAAGAATGCAGGACTAAAAGGAGCAGTAACAATAGCCACTAATATGGCTGGACGTGGCGTAGATATAAAAATCGATGATGAAATAAAATCATTGGGCGGGTTATATATAATTGGCACAGAAAGACATGAAAGTAGACGCATTGACAATCAGTTACGAGGTCGAGCAGGGAGACAGGGAGACCCTGGTATAAGTCAATTTTACCTAAGCCTAGAAGATTCTTTGCTTAGAATTTTTGGTAGTGACAAACTAAAGGGTATCATGGGTAAGCTTGGCATGAAAGATGGCGAAAGTATAGAATCTAGCATGATTACTAAATCCGTAGAAAAAGCACAAAAAAAAGTAGAATCCTTACATTTTGAATCTCGCAAACATCTACTAGAGTATGATGATGTAAGCAATGAGCAGCGAAAAGTTATTTATAGATTCCGCAATGAGCTATTGCAAGAGAGCTTTGACATGAGCGATCGAATAAAAGAAAATAGAGTAATAACAGTGCAAGCTCTATTAGAAAGATGTCAGATCTTGCCACATGATATACCAGAAAATTACGATACACAGAATCTAATTGCAATGCTAAAGGAAGAATATTTACTTGATATTAATCAATCCTTGCAGGACAAAACTTATGATGAGATAAATAGTATTATCACGGAAAGCTTACAAGAGAAATATGAAGAAAAATTTATAAACACAGCCAAAGAAATGCGCAATGAATTAGAGCGAATAATATACTTGCAAGTAGTTGATAACGCATGGAGAGAGCATCTCTATGCAATAGACCACTTAAAAACAGGGATTAGCCTACGTGGATATAATCAAAAAGACCCGTTAGTAGAATATAAAAAAGAAAGCTATAATCTCTTCTTAGAATTGGTAGAAAATATCAAAATTGAAGCTTATCGAACATTGCAAATTATCCAATTTGCGCCCCAAGATGTAGAGCAACAAGAAGAAAAAATCAAAACAGAATTAGAGCAGGAAAACGCTAATCTAATATTAAACTCAAACGTGCTAAATGAAAAAATTAAGGATAAAAAGCCAGCTAGAAATGATATTTGTCCTTGTGGTAGCGGTAAGAAATATAAACATTGTCATGGGAAAAGTGGACCAAAAAGAGGAGTGCTAGCAAATAAAGCAGGATAGTCAATCAAATAATCTAGCAGCAACACTAAGATTCCTTATTTTTGGATTTATACATCCATGTGTTACAAACATTTCTTTGTTTTATCTTGGGTTAAGCCTAAGCATATATTATGCTTAACTAACATAAAGACTAGAATTGAAGTCCAAGTTCTAGTACTGCTGACCAGTTTTCTGACTTTGGATATCCTGCTAGAGAATTATTTAAATCAAACAACTTAGAATCACTTAAACCATAATGCTTGTATATAGACTTGGTGTAAAAAGCAAATTTGTCATTAAACTTATATAAAGCCTTAACACTTACATGCAAAACATAACTATACTCATTAAGTTTTGCATATGCGCTATTTTATCAGCACCAAAGACATAATCCCCTAATACATAATAAAGATACCCTACGCCAAACGTTAAGCTTGACTTGTTTCCGCTTATATATTCTCCACTGGTAATTCCATGTCCATTAGAATTAGTTGTGTATTTGCTCCCTTAGAAAAAAGCTTTACTACCAACTACCAGATTTAGAAAGTTTTTACTATATTTTGAAACAAGACCAATTTTAGTCATAATCTCATAATAGCGCGAAGAATTGCTAAGATTTTGAAAATTTGTCCTTTGATAGCCATATCCTAGCTTTACATCTACACCAATTATGGGTGAAGAAGAGGTTGCTCCACCAAAGGCAAAGGTAACCTATGAGTGTAAAATTTCACATTGTCTCAATTGTTTTGCGTGTAAAATACATCAACACTAACATATCCATAAGAATATGCAGCACTAAATAAAACAAATGATAAAGAAAAATTTTATAGAAGCTTTTTAATAGACTGCATGCTAACCTCTCATTAATCAATTTAATGATAAGAGAACGATTATTTAAAATCGTTTGTCTAGCTAATCGCCAAACTTAGAACCAAAAGATGCAACCACTACTGTGGCAAAAAACGACTCTAATAATACTCCAAAGACTCTCCTTTGTTCCCTCATCTCTTTGGAATCTAACACAGCGACTTTGCTTGTTTCGATATTATCAAACAAAAATTGGCATCAACCTGTGAAATCGTTGCTACTTTGTTAGTTGCAATATGTGACTCAAAACTATCATTTATAGCTTTGCTTGCATTAAGCTTAATATAGAACTTATCATAATTCCTGAAATAACCTTTTTAATTATTGTGTTGCTTTCAAAATTTAAATATAGAGTTTAAAACTATAGAACTTACCAAATATTTATAATATTAATATCCAAAAATAGCCAAGAATTAGTAAATTGCTATATTATGACTATATAAACGAAATAAAAATTCTATTGTAAATAATTACTGCTAAAAACTTAAACAATCTATGAACTATAATGAAAAGCCAGTCTCTAGCATTACTGATATATCTTTATTTGAAGGATATATCAGTGTTTGTCCTTGATTAGTAGTTATATCAAAAGCATTATTAATATAATATAATCCCTTGACTTTCATATAGAAGTCTTTTCTAGTATTCTTTATGTTAGATGATTGAGTGAATATTAGTCCAAGAGAAGCTTCAAATCGTTGATTGTGTTTTGAGCTGTTGAAAATATTAAATTCATCGCCATAGTATCTTGTAGCAATACTATAACCATATCCAGCACCATATTCAAAGCCAATATCTTTATCGAGTATAAAGCGACCAAAGATATTAGCACCTAAGAACATATCGCCTTTTAAGAATCTTTTCTCGCTAGAATCGGCGTTTTGCAGATCAATATACATCGCGAAAGATAAAAGAATAGGAGATTCTAATGAGCCTAGATTTGTCCCAAGATGAACTGCCGTATTTGATACCAAATGGCTTATTTCTCGTCTTGTATCATTAGTTTGATTGTAGGCGATTCTTGCTTGGGCTATCCCATATATTGATTCAATACCTATGTATAGCCATTCATTATAATATTTAAAACCAACTGGAATGCATATACCGATGTTTGTAGAGTTAGATTCTAGAGTGATTCTAGAGTAGTAAATGTGCTATAATATCCACCTATTCCCAATCTTTGATCTATACATGAGGACTCACTGCAGCGATATGCCCATGCACTACTTGATAAAATCAATGTGCATAATATTATTTTACCTAACACGATACCCTCCTCAATGTAGCATAAATAAATTATGGCATTGGATAACGAATATTGACCTGCCAATCTCTGCATTTACCAAAGAACAAGCAATTAAAAGAATAAAGACTTAATCTAGCACCAATTCCAAAAATTTTGCCCCAAACATTCCAAAACTCTCCTTTTGTCTCTCTCATCTCTTGGCTATCAAGCAAGACTACATTAACCTCATTTGGATTGTTAAATAGAAAGTCCATATCGCTTTGTGAAATAGAGGA
>NZ_JRPD02000035.1 GCF_000765805.2 Helicobacter muridarum
AGTTTCTATGCGAAGCTGGAAAAACAAGCGATAGCTAGTTTCTATGCGAAGCTGGAAAAACAAGCGATAGCTAGTTTCTATGCGAAGCTGGAAAAACAAGCGATAGCTAGTTTCTATTGCCACTAACAAAAGACAAAGCGAGGCTATAAAGGCAATCTAACAAAATATCATGCTTTAATTTTACCCAATACAACAAAGAGCGCAAAGAATCTAAACCACACAAACAGCACACAAGCAATCCATACCCCGCCTTTTAGCTTTAAGGGCTTCCTTGCTTAAGGCTTGTGATAAATTTACTAGCCATATTTAGAATCTCTTTTTTGCTTATCATTCCATTCTGGTTTAGAAAATCCAGAATCTTTACAGGTTTGACAGGGCTTAGGCTTGTCATGATATGAGAAAAGGGCTTTGCGCCAAGCATGATTATTACAAAATATCTCCTCTAAGCTTTGTTTGGCTACATTCCCTATAGGCTTTCCTCTATCATAATACACATTACAACACAAATGTGCAAATCCCCTATAGTCTATAAATATCTCCCTAAATACACGCACACAAGGCTCTTTTCTATTGCTTATACTAAGAGATCCTATCTCGCCACCTCGATCATTGCCTATCTTTCCCCAATTCATAGCAGTTACAATTAGATTTAAATTATCAAGACGCATAGAACTTATACAGCTTTGATTTGGTATAACTTGTATATCTGGTGCTTGCAATCCTAGCTTTGCATAGAATCTTTTAATTCTCTTAAGTGATTTATCATCGTTATATGTCTCATTTGGCAGTGTATGCAAGGTAATATTTAATCTATTAAGAGAAGATTCTATAAGGCTTTGCAACATCTCATTATCTAAAAAATCTCCATTAGAATTAAATCCAATAAAGCTCCTAGGACAAGCATCTCTTAGCCTTTTATATGCATGGATATATTTGGATCTAAAAGCGGCTCATTATAACCATTAAGGCTAATGCTAGATTCAAATCCAAGTAATCTTAGATTCTCTAAAATTATATTAAATATCTCGGATTTCATAAAAAGGCTTCTATCATGCCTACCATGCAAGCCAACAGGGCAGTAAGAACATTTACGATTGCAAAATCCGCTAGTCTCTATATTCACAATTCCTATAAATTTAGCAAAGAGTAGCCTTTGATACTCCTTATTACTAATATCCCTAAACAATGCTAGAATGTCCTCTTTATTACTAGATAATTCAAAGCTTGATAATAATTTTTCAAAAAAGAATCTTCCCGCTGTTTTAGCAAGCGGAATATCATTACTTCTTGAGAGAATCTCATATTCATTAATTAGACTCATGAGATTCCTTATGCGCAATATCTATTGCTGTGGTATCTTTTGGCTTCTGATTGAATTGTATAAGTTGATATGGATAGAGATAAATTGTTTTTAGCTTTGGAATATGATCTTGCAGGGAAGTTGTAGCAGCTTGGTCTGGATAATGGCAGGAGGCACAAACAGGAATTAAATCCTTTTTCCCATCTACATGTATCGCACGAATACGAGCTAAGCTGCTTGCCTTATTTTGTGAATATGAGGCTTTGCCCCCCCCCCCCACTGCAGAGTCTTGAGCAAAGCAATCTTGATTTGGGTTATTTATAGAATCTACATCTAAAAGATTATTATTTTTTTTGCAATAGGGCACTTTCCCATACCTGCTTTATAGTGGTGCTAGACACATTTCCTAATGCCATTTTTGCCTGAAAATCAGCACAACAAGGGCTAATATCTCCATTGCTATAAATTAGTAATTGATAAAATACAATAGGACATATTGCGTTATTAGTGATAGTATGTCCATATTGATGCGAAAGCTTACTTTCGCTTTGATTAGACTCCAATGAGAGATTTATATTTAGACTATTGCTAACATCAACGCCGGGCCAAATATTTGCCACACCATCAAGATAAATGCTATCAGCATAATTTCCAAAAAGCTCTAAAAAACGCGCATGGTCTTGCTTGCTAAAATAATCCATATTCATCTTAATATGCACATGGACATTATTGGCATAGTTGCTCTTATACTCATAGAAATACTTGATATTATCTATGATTTGAGCAAAGTCTATTTTCGCTTTTGAAAATACACGGTAGTTTGAATCATTTAAACCATAGATACTAAAGTGTATTTGATCAAGTTCTGCTTCTATAATTGCTTGACTTAATTCTTTTGTTAATAAGCTAACATTGCTAGTTGTAGCAATCCTATTTGTAACTCTAGCCTTTTTGCCAATAGTATAAACTCTGCAAAATGTGGATTTAGCATTGGCTCTCAAAATCCATGCAAATGTATCATTTTAATAGGATTGCAAAACTCTGCTAGTTGATTTAATATGGTCTTAAATGTATCTAGGCTCATCTGGCTAAAATTCATTTCATTTTTAGCATTCTTGCTGCTTTGAAAACAAAAACTACATTTAAAATTATATATATTACTTGTATCAATATATATAGTTAGGGGCTGTTTTAAAGGTAGGGTGATATTAAAGGCTCTCTATCCTTGCTATATGGTTGCCTAAACTCTGCTTTGATTGTTTTTATAATACTATCTAAGTGTTTCATATTTATCCTTATAAATTGGGTTATGTTAATTTATTTATGATTTCAGGATTTTTTGGGGTATGAAAAACATAACAGACTCAATTAATCCTTGAGAATAATGACGAAAATAAACTTTATAATGCTTATTTAGGCTTGCAATATATTTAGGAATGGTGTAAACGTCTGTTGGCGCGTGATATACAGATATAGCCAATATTGGCTGGTATGCAGTTATGATATCTATCATTCCCTTAAGAGCGTTCATCTCTTCTCCTTCTATGTCCATCTTAATAAATACTAATGGTTGAGTTGAGGAGCTTTGTTGAATATGAGGCTTTGCCCCCCCCCCCCACATTTTCAGGGCTTGATTCTAAACCAACACTACTAGAAACTCCAAAAAGCAAGTCATACATAGAATCAAGATTAACAATATCTACTTTTTCTATATGGACATTTAGGCTATTATCTCTATCTTGCCTGATGATTCTATTAGCAGATCCGTTTTCCTTAGAAATATATAGGCTTTGAGGTAAGTTGCCCAAGCCATATTTATGCAAATGCACATTATCAAAGGAATTTAGATTCTGTTGCAAACTTGTAAAATTCGTACTCTCTGGCTCAAAACAATGGCATATAGCCTTATTATTTCTCTGCAAGAATGCTAATGTAGTCTCACCATGATATGCACCAATATCAATAAATATATCTATATCACAAAATGGGATAAAATCCTCGAAATACTGCGTTTCTGGCGTATATGAAAAACCTTGCATATATTCAATATTACTTGAATAGCGAAAATTTAGGCATTTTTCAAACGCATTTTTAGAAAGTGCGTCTGCAAGCAAATCATAGATAGCCTCATAGCAAGAAATGTTATGTTCTATATCTAGCTTAGAATCCTCTAATAATAATGGCACTTCATTCTTGCAACTCACAAATTCTATATCTTTGATATTAAGATTTGAATACTTAGCAAATGCGAAGTAATCAAGATTCCTAAAACCAAGTAAATTAAGCCTATCTCTTACATTCAAGGCTTGGCTTAGCACTACGCAAGATACAATCAAAGCATCACTTGGAACTAAGCTTGTTTTAATAACGCTAATATTTGGCAATGGAGACTTAACATCATAATCGCAAATAAACCCAGCAATATTATAATCAAGCGCATAAGCAATACTCAAGGCATAGTCGTTTACCCCAAATACATATCTCCTAGATGGATATGATAAAAAATCCTCGCAAAATGTCTTGGCTTTTGCATTGTGTGATATGGGATATATGTTCATCATTTCTCCTTTTGTTCCCAAATATTTATTACTTTCATTAGATTATTTTGTTATACCTTATCCTAATCTCTTTTGTCATTGTAACCTTGCTTTTCGTCATATCTCAATGAGTGTAAGCGAAGCCAATAATCTCATAAAGCATTAAAGATAAGAGATTCTTCGCTTCGCTCATAATGACAAAAAAGTAATACTTAAGACATAACAATGGGATAGCCTCAAGTATGATAAAGTGAATTGAGATTCAACATGACAAATATAGAATCTACTTACTACTCTGGCACAAAGAAAAATACACTTTCAGTCAAGCCACTTGAGTAATGTCTAAAATACAGCTTATATTTTTTCTGTATGCTAAACACCAAATGCGGAATCTCTAAAAAATCATCAAATCTATGATATGCAGAAATAGCAAGCAATGGAGCAAAATCCCTAATAATGCCTCTCATACCACAAAGAGCCAATTTCTCTGCGCTTTCAATATCTATTTTTATCATGGTTTGACCCCCCCCACTTATTATTATATCTCCAGAGGCTAGGAGATTATCTAGCGAATTGATCTCTATTTGATTAGTTTTCTTTATCTGGCTTTGAATATCTTTGGATTCTAGGATTTGCAAATGCGAGCTAGTGCTATCTGCAATGACTTGCAATGTTAGGGACTGATTGGCTAGCCCTATATTAAACCCTTTTATTATCCTATTATCTTTGCTAGATTTTTTGCTTATATCAAAATCACTTAGTGCCCCATTACTTAGTGCCTTTTGGGCTAAAATAAAATTCTCCCTTTCTGGCTCAAAGAAATAAATCTCTTGATAATTCTTAGCTCGCTTGATAAATTCAAGAGAAGTCTCGCCATGATATGCGCCAATATCAAAGAATGTAATCACTCTATCTAAACGACAAAAATCCTCCCAATACTGCCTATGTGGGACAAAATCAAAATCACGCATAAATTGCCAATCGCTGCTTAATCGAAAGCTTAAAACATTGGCAAATTCAATTCTAGATTGCTCATCAGATAATCTATTGTATATTCCCTCATAGATATTAGAGAATGTATTAAAGTGGATTCTAAAATCAGACCAATTACTAACCCTTTTAGAGTTAGTTTTGCTAGCACTTGCTTTGCAATCTTGGCTGTAATATGCACTAAGATCACATATATTAAGATTATTAGATTTAGCATTTCCATTATTACTATTTGCATTACTATCTGTGTGTTTATGCTCTATATTTGCTAGGCTTTGCGCGAATTCATCAAAAAATTCTAGCTCCAATAAGTCTAATCTAGCATTAGCTTTATTCTCTGCTATGCACTCATTTGCCTCTTTGCTTATCTCTTTTTTGCTTACTTGCTTGTTTACCTCTTGGCAAGCACGACTAAATGCGAAATAATCCACAAAGTCAAAATCTATAGCCAGCGCAGAAAATTGACTTTGCAAGTTTTGCATCTTGCATATTGCCTTTTTTGTTTGGCTAGTTACTACTACTACTCTACACCGAAGGCTTGAGGGGTTAGCATTATTTGCGTGTGCTTGTGTGTCTTTATGTAGATTGGTTATATATTGACTTAGCTTCTTTGTATTGATGATTGGAATCTTTATATCTAGGCTTTCATGATGGCTTATAGTAGTGAAGTCATCAATTATTCCATCTATATGTATTAATGCTTTATAACATTCAGAGATTATGCTATTTGTATATTGATTGTAACCAAATATATAACGCAAGACTTTCTTGCTATTATCAAGAAAGTCTTGCAAAAATGATTTAGCATGTAATATGGACGCTCTTTCTTGGCTAGCAATGTTGGCTATATCTGTAAAAAGCATATTTATCCTTTTGTTATATATCAAGCGATTATGTGCATAGTAGGCTAATGGGTGGAATTTGTTCTATAGATCTCGTGCTAAGTGATTTTTGCGCTCCCTCAAAAAAAGCAAGACCTAGCAAGGACTCGTATATGCCAAAGATATATGGACTATCAAAGTCTCTAATAAAATCCTTATTAGAACTATCAACATTCAAGCTTCTATCTCCAGTCTTGCTTTGTATATAAGCCCTAAGCTCACTTGCTATATCGCTATAATAATTTGCAAATGCTTCAATAAAACCTGCGGGGTGACCAGCCTTAAAGCGATTATACCTATGCTTATTTGCCTCCAAACAATTAGGTGAAGCCCTATCAACAATATATTTTTGCCCTCTTTTGTCACTTAGCAATAATATCTCTGGGTTAGTTTGTAACCATATAGCACTATAGTTTTCTGCTTGGATTCTAACTTGCAATCCATTCCTAAAACCTAGCGCGCTTTTAGAAAACCACATATTCACATGAATATCTGAATAGATAGTAGACTGATAACGAGCTAATATATTTACATCATCAATTACATTAGCAAAATTCCCATAACTAGCACTAAGGGCTATACATTCTAGGGGAATAGAATCTGTAAGGAAAGAAATGATATTTTGACAATGTATCCCCAAATCAAGCGATACTATAGGTATATAAGAATCCTTTAATCGCCAATCTTGTGGTTTTATAGCATTTCCATAGTCATCGCACTTGATAAAACCCTCTTGTGGCATTTCTATATGAATAGAGTGGATTCTGCCTAGATGATTAGCTTTTATACGGCTCTTAAGCTCCCTTAACATTGGATAGCCTGTATAGTTATATATAACTGCTAAAAACCCATTGGTCTGCTTTAAAATAGCCATAATCTCTAATGCCTCGCTAAGACTTAAAGCTAAGGTTTTTTCACAAATCACAGCATAACCTTGCAATAATGATTCTATAACCATCTCCTTATGAATAGGAGTAGGAGTTAGAACACATATTGCATCTATATTGCCCTTTTCACTCTGCAATAAATCCTTATAATTGTAATAAAGTCTTAGAGTCTGTGCATCATCGCTAAAGGCTTTTGCACTTATAGCATTAATGTCCTCATTTGTGCTAAAGCAAGCGGCTCTAAGGGAGAATTCCCTATCCATTTTAGTAGCAATATAATGTGTTTTTCCTACAGCAGATTCTACACTGCCACCAATAAAAGCTAATCTTAATGCACTCACAATAACACCTTAGCTATTTTTATGAAAATGGGTATTTTCATAATTATTTAGCCCTATTAAGAAACATATAATCCTCAAAAAACTAACATGCTAATTATATTAAATAAAACCCAATAATCAATCAATACTTTATTGATTGATTATAAAATATCAAGATTAGCATAACTTTATTTCACATTTTTTTCATAAATAATTATGAAAATACCCATTTTCACATATTAATTTTTTATACACTTTGTAAAATACAAGCCAAAGACGGTGAAATGAAAGAAAAGCTTATAATCATTGGTGGCGGAGGGCATGCTTGCGCATGTCTTGATATTATAACTATGATAAAACATTTTGACATTATAGGTATTATTGATTCGTATTTAGCCAATCAAAATATAAAAAGTGTCCATGGATATGAAATATTAGGTGATGAAGAAATGCTATCATCATTTGCAGGCAAAAAATATAGCGTATTTGTAGCAATCGGGCAAATTAAAACAGCTAAACCAAGAATAAGCATCTATAACAAACTAAAATCACTAGGCTTTAAACTACCTAGCATTATTTCCCCTCTAGCTTATGTATCAAGTAGATCTATATTAGATGAGGGCAGCATAGTAATGCACAATGCCTTAATCAATGCTAATGTTAGAATTGGCAAAATGGCAATCATCAACTCTAAGGCTCTAGTAGAGCATGATTGTGTCATTGGAGATTTTTGTCATATAAGCACTGCTAGTGTTGTTAATGGTGCTTGTCAAATAGGCAATGAGGTTTTCTTAGGAAGCAATATGATACTAAAGCATAAAAGCAATATATCAAATGGTAGTATATTATATTGTAATCCATTAGAATTAAGATATAAAACCGATGCATACAATAAAATCATATCAATTCAACATAAGCAAACCAATAACACCACTAAACAAGACAAGCTAGATACGGGGGGGGGGGGGGCAATCCTCTTAGAATCTACTTATACTATTTATATTCTTTATACTCTTTTGTATTCTTATCTCTTCCTATCTTTTATAGGGAGAAGAGTCTATGAATAGTAAATCCTATAAAAATATAGTCTTTATAGGGGCTGGTGGATTTGCTAGTGAATGTTATCAATATATCTTAGATGTTATGAGTATTGATAGCAATATTAGATTTAAAGGATTTGTATCTACTAGTAATGATTTAAGTCCTTATGGATTAGAGCATTTATTTTTAGATTATTATGATTCTTATGACTTTGGTAAAGATATTAATGAATATTGTGTAATTGCTATAGGTGATCCAAAGGCTAGATATAGAATCTATCATGAGTTAAAAGATAAGACAAGATTCTATAATCTAATCTCTCCTAAAGCATTTGTAACTCATACTAATAATATTGGTGAATGCAATGTAATTGCGCCGTTTGCAACCATTGGATTAAATACAAAAATCGGCAATGCAAATATCATTGGTAACTACGCGATAGTAGGACATGACTGTATTGTTGGTAATTACAATTTTATTAGCTCATACTCTTCATTCGGAGGTTTTTCAGCGATTGGCAATGGAAATTTTCTAGCACATAAAGCCACCCTCACACCACGCACTAATATTCAAGATAATTGCACAATATCGGCAAATAGCGTTATTTCCAAATATCTTAAAAGCAACAAAATAGCACTTGGTAATCCTGCAACAATCATTGGCGAAAATGAAATATTTGATTTTAATTAAGGAGCAAACATGGATATACAACAAGCAGTAATAAAAGTGCTAGATGAGTTACGCCCAGATATAGAAATAAGAGATTCTATAAATCAAGACAAATTAACATTTATAGATGATGGAATTTTTGATTCCTTTGATATTATCTCACTTGTTAGTGCTCTTGATAAAGAATTTGGTATATCCATAGATGGCAGCAATATCGTAGCAGAGAACTTTAACACAGTAGATAGCATAGTTTTACTTGTGAAGCAAAGCCTAGAAGAAAAAAATAGAAGATAAATAAAGGCATGCTATGAACTTCACATTCTACGATAAAAAGATAACTTCGATACTCACTATTTTGCCAAAGCAAAAGAGCTATTTTGATGATGAGATATCAAATTACAATTTTCCGCCAAAGAAATCTTTAGTCCTAAAGGAGCTAATGGGATATAACGCTCACAATATAGCAAATGAGGGCATGCTTGCTTCTGACTTCATCATAGAAGGATTCCATAGGCTTTTTGATGATGGAGTAGTTACACCTGATTTAATAGATGTTCTTATATATGTAACGCAATCACCAGACTACTTAGTGCCGCAGACTTCAAGCATTATTCAAGATAAGGCAGGGCTTAAAAATGACATATTATGCTTTGATATAAATCAAGGCTGTGCAGGATTTTTACATGGTTTATTCCTAGCATTTAGCCTATTAGAAAATCCTAGCATTACAAAGGTAGCCCTAGCAAATTCAGATATTCTTAGCAAAAAGGTAAGCATTAGGGATAGAAACAGCTATCCACTAGTTGGTGATGGTGGCAGTATAACATTGATAGAAAAAAGCCACACTAAAGATAAAAAGCCAATTTATTGCTATAACAAAACATTTGGAGAGCAAGCTTTAGCAATCAATATCCCAGCTGGTGGATTTAAGCTTCCAAGCAACAATGACACAGCAAAGCAAATAGAAGATAGTGATGGCAATATAAGGAGTCTTGATAATCTAATAATGCAAGGAGCATCTGTATTTAGCTTTGTGCAAAGTCAAGTGCCATTAATGCTAGATTCTCTATTTAAATATGCAAACACAACAAAAGATGAAATCGATTATTACATGTTTCATCAGCCAAATAAATTTATGCTACAAAAGCTAGCAGACAAGCTAGAAATTCAACATAGCAAAATGCCAAACAATATAGTAGAGAACTTTGGCAATGGTAGCGGCATTACCATTCCTCTAAATATATGCTTCAACCTAACTAATATCCTATCTACAAATGACTTAAAAATTTGCTTTGGTGGCTTTGGCGTAGGGCTTACGCTATCTGGAATCATTATGGAAGTAGAAAAGATTCCATACTTAAGAGTTATGGAAATATAAGGAGGAAATATGCAAGATATTATAGAAGTATTGCGCTTTAAGTTAATTGATTTGCTAGATATAGAATCATTGCAAGATACACAATCTCTACTAGATTCTAATGAATGGGATTCTCTAAGCAAGATTGCCATTATTGCCTTTGTAGAAAAACGCTATCAAGTATCACTAAGCATAAATGAGCTAGACAAAACAAATAGCTTGCAAGATATAGCCAAACTTATAGTAAAGCATATAGATACTAATAACACCACTAAACAAGACAAGCTAGATACGGGGGGGGGGGGGGCAATCCTCTTAGAATCTACTTATACTATTTATATTCTTTATACTCTTTTGTATTCTTATCTCTTCCTATCTTTTATAGGGAGAAGAGTCTATGAATAGTAAATCCTATAAAAATATAGTCTTTATAGGGGCTGGTGGATTTGCTAGTGAATGTTATCAATATATCTTAGATGTTATGAGTATTGATAGCAATATTAGATTTAAAGGATTTGTATCTACTAGTAATGATTTAAGTCCTTATGGATTAGAGCATTTATTTTTAGATTATTATGATTCTTATGACTTTGGTAAAGATATTAATGAATATTGTGTAATTGCTATAGGTGATCCAAAGGCTAGATATAGAATCTATCATGAGTTAAAAGATAAGACAAGATTCTATAATCTAATCTCTCCTAAAGCATTTGTAACTCATACTAATAATATTGGTGAATGCAATGTAATTGCGCCGTTT
>NZ_JRPD02000036.1 GCF_000765805.2 Helicobacter muridarum
AGCTAATTGCGAATATGTGCTAAGTTTTTGTCATTCTAAATCCTCTCTTTGTCATACTGAAGCGTTAGCTGAAGTATCTCAACAAGGCAATAAAAGAGACATTTCGGCTTCGCCTCAATATGACAATGAAATCTACAAAGGCAAAGACTATGCTAAGGCTAAAACGATACTAGATTATCGCAAATCCCGCAAACTTATTGATAAGCTTAGTAAGGGCGAGAGTGTGTGCCTAGATATGTGCACAGAATATAGAGAGGAGTTTGATATTTTTCACACTATGGCAAATTTAATGGGGTGGAAAATTAAGCGATTGTTTTTAGATTCCAAAGGCATAGAATCTTGTGAATTTGATAATGGCGAGATTCTTAACTTAGATTCTATTGATTTGGCAAAATACCCAAAACTTAAAAATCTTATTTTTTGGAATTAGATTAAGGAGGAAAAACAATGTCAAAATATATAGCAGGACAATGTTATCGTATTGGTAGTAGTTATTTTATGACTTTTAAAAAAGGAGAAAAAAAACCAAATGACTATACAATATCTTGGAATGGGAATGAGCAGTTTTTGGATATTAATCTTTTTGATAAATTGTATAATAATATACTGTGTTACAGATGTGCTTTTAATTTTATTAGACATTTTGTTTGTAATGACTTTATCGGATTGGAACAAGTCTGTATTAGGTCAAGTGTTGCAGATGTGCAGGATGTTATCAACTTCGTAAATAAAACTTTATTGCCAGATGATTTAAAGCTTTGTTTAGCTTCAATGATTTTTAGATGTGATATAGATAATATAAATTACGAATGCCCTAAATTAAATGGTTGCATAAGACATTTTTTACAAGTATTGATGCTTTTTGGATATAAGTTTAGTTTGTCTAATTGGCAAATGCTAAAGCTTAATAGTTATCTACAATTTAATAATATGCCCCTTTTAAACATACCTCAATTAATTAGCTATATTGGATACCCTAATAATCAATATCAAATAGATACACAAGATTTTAAAGACATGTATCAAGTTATTCTGCCAAATTTGCAACAAAATTTATTTTCATATTGAAAAAATACATAAAAGAAAATAGGACAAATTAATGCAAAATCTCCTCCTCTACACCACACAAGATAAAAAAGTCAAGGTTGAGCTTTATGAGCTTGGCGAGAGTATATTTTTAGCCCAAGATTCTATGGCAAAACTTTTTGCCTTTGCAGGATTACATCTAAAGAAACTTTGTTTTGACACCTCAAAACAAAATATAAGTTTGCATATAAGAAATATCTTGCAAGAGGGGGAATTACAAGAGGATTCAGTTGTCAAGGAATACTTGACAACTGCCAATGATGGCAAAACATCCAAAGGTGCGTAATGAAGCAAGACAAGCAAATAAACCCAATGATTATTTATCAAGATAGTGCAAACAATCCCGCCCTTAGCATAAGATTAGAAAATGAGACTTTATGGCTCACACAAAGGCAGATTGCCGAGCTTTTTGGTGTAAGTGTGCCTACGATAAACGAACATATTAAAAATATTTTTAAAGAAAATGAGCTAGAAAAAAACTCAACTATTAGGAATTTCCTAATAGTTCAAAACGAGGGAAATAGGGAAGTTTCAAGACAGATAGAGCATTACAACCTTGATATGATTATCTCTGTGGGCTATCGTGTCAATTCCAAAAGAGCCACGCAGTTTCGCCAATGGGCAAGTAGAATCTTAAAAGAGTATCTTATCAAGGGCTTTGTACTTGATGATGAGAGGTTAAAGGGACAAAAGCAAGATTATTTTGATGAGCTTTTAGAGCGACTTAGAGATATTCGCTCTAGTGAAACAAGAATGCACGCTCAAGTGCTAAAGATTTTTAGCACAGCCATAGATTATGATAAAGATTCTTTGCAAGTCCAAGAGCTTTTTAAAACCATTCAAAATAAATTGCATTATTCAGCACATGGGTATACGGCAAGTGAGATTGTCTTTCAAAGGGCAGATTCTGATAAAATCAATATGGGGCTTACAAATTTTAAAGGCAAAATGCCCACTAAAAAAGAAAGTGAGATTGCCAAAAATTACTTAAATCAAGAGGAATTAGAGGCATTAAATAGAATCGTTACAGCGTATTTTGAATTTGCGGAGCTTAGTGCGCTCAATCGCGAGCAAAAAAGTATGCAAGAGCATTTAGAAAAACTGAATGAGTTTTTAAAATTAAGCGGACGAGAAGTGCTGCAAAATGCGGGGAAAATCTCTCATCAAAAAGCCCTAGATAAAGCACATAAAGAATACAATCTCTACAAACAAAAAACAAAAGAAGAAATAGAAATTGCCTATGAGGAATTTAATGCAAAAACAAAAGCCTTGAGAAAAGGAAAAGCAAATGAGTAAAACAAAATCCACACGAGTTTCTTTGAAAAATAAAGCAACTTTAGAGAAAAAACTCATTCTTAAAGAAATCCTTGCACCAAAGATTCAAAACTTTGAATCCCTTTTTGCCCCCCTTGACTTCTCTCGCTTTTCTCATAGCATTTCTTTGCAAGAGTATCAAATCGCTGCGCTTAAAAACGCGATTGCAAGTTTTATTCTCTATATGCAAGAGGTTGATTTGCTTTATGAGGATTACCAAAAGCGTGGGCTAGAGGGTATCACAAAAGAGCAGATTAACTCTGCGAGTTTTTGGATGGCAACAGGAAGCGGTAAAAGTATCGTGATGATAAAACTTATCGCTCTTTTGCACGATTTTTTTGTGTTAGAAAATTTGCCTAGCATTCCTATAATGCTATTAACGCCAAATGATAAGATTTTAGAGCAATTCAAAGCACATATCAAAGAATATAATGCCTATCAAAGCAAAACAATCACCTTAAAGGATTTAAAAGACTATGAAAGCGTGAGTTATGGCACTTCACTCTTTGATGAGAATATTGTTTTTATTGGACGCAGTGATTTGCTAGATACGAGCGAAAATGTCGGTAAAGATTCTAAGGCGAAGCGGTTAAATTATAAGAATTTTTTAAGAGATGAGGGTTGGATTGTCTTGCTTGATGAGGCGCATAAGGGCGATAGCAAGGATTCTGTGCGCAAAGGCTATATAAGAGAGCTTGCAGAGGGCAAAGGTAAGAAAGGTTTTATTTTTAATTTCTCTGCAACCTTTAGTGATAGTTTTGATTTGCAAACTTGTGCGTTTAATTACAATTTAGAACGATTCAATCTTGAGGGCTATGGCAAAAATATTGCAGTGTTGGATTCTGATTTAAAATCCTTTAAGGACAAAGAAAAAAATGAGGAGCAAATCGTAAAAATCTTAGAGAGTTTTATACTCTTTTGTGCGATGAAAAAGCATAGAGAAAAGCTGATGCAAGAGTGGGGAGAACAAGGCAATAAGTCCCTTTTCTACCATAAACCGCTAATTATTGCAGTTTCTGATAAAGTTAATACGCAAGATGCGGGGATAAAGCTTTACTTTGAGGCGATTTTACAGATTTTAAAAGAGGATAGAGATATTACCTCTTTAGCACAGAATCTTTACGAGAAGCTTTCACAAAATCAAAATGTGTATTTTGATAAAAACATACGCTTAGATGAGGAGCTTTTAGGGCTTATTCAAACAATGGATTCTAAGACTTTAAGAAAAGAGATTTTTTATGCCAAAGAAGCTTCTGTGATTGAAGCGTGTAAAATAAAGGGCAATCCTAAAGAGATTGTTTTTAAATCTAAAAATGCTAAAGAGCCTTTCTTGCTCCTTAATATTGGGAGTATTAGAGAGTGGGAGAAGCGGTATTTGCAAAATCTTGGCGTTGAAAGTGGTGAGGATATTACAAGCGGGTATTTTCAAAATATCAATGAAGAATCTTCGCCGATACAAATTATGATAGGAAGCAAAGTTTTTAGTGAGGGTTGGGATAGTAATCGTGTAAATCTTATTTGTTTTATTAATATTGGCAGTAAAAATGCTAAAAAATATGTTTTGCAAACCATTGGGCGAGGTGTGAGATTAGAGCCTTTTAAGGGGGTGAGAAAAAGACTTGCAAAGTGTGAGGGGCTTTCTTTTAATGTGCGTGAGCAATTCTCTAAGAAAGCCTTAGGTATTGAGACGCTTTTTATAATGGCAAGCCAAAAGGAAGCTATTAGCGGTATTTTAGAGGGATTGGAGGAATTTATCCAAAGTTATCCCTTAAGTGGCTTTAGAAAAAGCAAAACATTTAAGCCCCTGCTTGTGCCAAAATATAGAGATTCCATAAGCTTACAAAATAAGCCTTATGTCCTTTCACGATGCGATTTTAACGCACTTAAAAGCTATATAGAATCCTTTGATGAGGATGTGTTGCTTTTAAGGGAGAATATAAGGGCAAAAGATTTGGGCTTTAGCACATTGTGTAAAATCAAGGAAAAAATAGCAAAGCCAAGCGAGGAAAAAGCGATTAAAATAAGTGGAGATATACAAACCCTTAAAGCTACAAATGCACTGAAAGTCTTAGAATCTTTTTTCAATACTAAGGCAAAAGAGTTAGAAAAATTTGAGGAGATTAAAGATGAGATTTGTCATTTTAAGCAATTTAGCTCCACACTTGATTTTAGTATTATAAAAGAGATAAATGCAAAGATAAGGGAGGTAATATCTGCAAAGAGTGAGGAGGAATTACAAAGAGAATTTAATGAGGGCAAAATAAATCTTAGTGAATATACAGAGGCTATCAAACAAGGCACAAAAATACAAAAAATACAATCCTACGAAATTAATGCGGCGTTAAAAGCACATTATTATAACCCTCTTATCCTTGATGAAAAAGAGGATGGGGAGATTTTGTATGCTATAAAAGAGCAAAGTGAGATTGTATTCTTGCAAGAATTGCAAGAATATATTAAAGATAAAGATAATGCGTTAAAAGACTATGATTGGTGCTTTAGTAGGATTATAGAAAATGTGGATTCTATTTTTATCCCCTATTTTGATACACAAACCCAAGCTTATAGGAAGTTTTACCCTGATTTTATCTTTTGGCTAAGGCATAAGCAAACTAAAGAGTATAAAATCCTTTTTATTGACCCCAAAGGCTTAAGCTATGAGGCAAATGTAAGAGATAAAGTGCAAGGGTTTGAAAGTATTTTTGGTGAGAATGGCAGTCATAAATTAGGGAATAATAAAAATGAGGAGCTAAAAACCAAAGTGTTTTTGTATTATTTTAATAAGCAAAATAATTCGAACACAAGTAAGGAATTGCAAGGATATATTAAATCTAGTATTGAAACTCTATTTTTACTTTAATTCTTTGCGCATTGAGAGCATTGCCAAAACAGCACCTAAGGCACAAAATTGTTAGGCAAATCTAAATAGATTCTATTTAGAATCTGCCATAGGCTAACCTCCGCAGAATTTTCTACACAGCTCACAAGTCTTAAGCAAGATACTAGAATTTTAGAATCTTACAAGGCCTAGCGTTTGGAGGAAAGTGTTAGAGGACGAGGGGGGGGGGGTGAAACCCCCATTTATGCTTTATTTAAAAATTTAGTGGGAATTAACAGTAATGCAAGAGTAGGAATTAATTAACGAAGGAATTAAGAAAAGTTTAATTGCTTTTGATGAAAATAAAAGAATATATTACTCATATCCACCAAAACAAAAGGTGTAAATATACCAATCCAGAGGAGTAAGCACAAATGCAATCTTTCTTAAGCCCATTTTAGAATATTATTACCCTGTGGGACGCATTAAACAATTTGAATCTGTAAAAATGGGAAGCTCCACAAAAGATGACGATATTATTTTTTTATGATGAATAATGTCAATCTCCTTGCCAAAATGACAATACATAATGGGAAAGGTAAAACGTGTGTGGATAAAAAGCTAGATAGAGGCAATAAAGATAATATCAAATGCAACTTCTTTGATAATGAATCTATAAGCCCAAATTAGATGAAATTTTATTCAAAGGTTAAAGGAGTGAGTATGTCTTATATTATCAATTTGAAGAATGTATCTTTGTTTATTTTGTTTCCTATATGTATTTTTATCTTTGGTTGCAGCACAAAGCCTTATGTCGCATTGCAAAATACCAAATATCAAGGCTGCATAAATATTTTTAAGGACAAAACACAAAATAAATTACTGCAAAAAATGTGTTTAAGCATGCCATTTGAATCTGCGCATTTTATAGAAGATGATACTTTAAAAATACAAGCATTCAGCAAAAAAGATAAAGATGATAAGATGTTTTATACATATGTTTTTCTAAGTTTCAAATCATTTGAAGATGCTTTTTATCTTTATGAATACGGACAAGAAGAGGGGTTTGATAATGGGACTCTCAAAAAAATAAATATGACTGAATATTTTTATTGTTATTATGGCACAAATAACACGAGCAAGCAATATATTTATTTAGATTCACTTGATGATAAACTCTTAGAATCATTAAAAAAGAAAAGATGGGGCTGTTAAGATAATTAATATATCTCCCACAGACATTGTTCAGGAGAAAAATATACAAGAAAGAGATGAAATTTTTAAAAATGCTTGATTGTTCTAAATCTAGCAAACTTATTGATAAACTTAACAAGGGCTAGAGTGTGTGCCTTGATATACACACAGAGTATAGAGAAGATTTTGATATTTTTCACTCACAGGCAAATCTAATGGTGATGGAAAATGAAAAAATTATTTTTAGATTCTAAAGGTATAGAATCTTGTGAGTTTGATAATGGGGAGATTCTTAACTTAGATTCTATTGATTTGGCAAAATACCCAAAACTTAAAAAAATCTCATCTGTTGGGAGTAGGAAATGGATACTGCATTAAAGAACCAAAATTTAACGAATCTCCTTTACTTGTCCTCATTGTCAAGTAGTCGCACAAATGGATTTTTATCCTTAGTGAAATACAAGATATTATCTGCAATCAGTTATTGAGTATAGGGCAATGTAAATATGAAACTATTACAGAGATTTCAAAAAACAAAATAAGCAATATAGCAACTTTTATGAATCATTATAAGTTATATGTAAATACTTTTTGATAATATAACTTTGCTAGCTTATCAAATCACAGATAATCAAAAGACTACCTTGCGTATTAACTTGCAGGGTGAAGTTTTAAATCGTGGTAAAAAGTATAGCTATAAATGTTTTAGAGAATTTCACAACAATTTTGCATTATTGGATAAAATCTAATGGAGAAGCAAAAGTGCTAGAATATAGGAGATGGTAGCTAATCTTTTAAATAGTATTTAAATTAAAACATAAGGAAATTAGAGTGAGAGTATTGTTATTATCTTTGATTTCTATTTTTAGCATTTTTTCTATGGAGGCGTGCTCTTCTTAAGTCTAAGATACATACTTCTGTCAAACCAACACCCATTAACGAAAAAGACTTAGGCATAGGAAATAGCCCCACGCCTCCGCCAAATCTCAAAATACCCGATAAAAAATCAAGAAGTCTTATTATGCAAGATGGGACAAAGAAAATGCCCTTAATAGATACAAATATATCCAATCAAATATCCATTATGTCATCATCTGTGGGCGTTGTAACCCTTTGGGCTTTGGGAGAGGGGAATTGGGTATGGGGATATATGCCTCTTTATGCGTATGAGTTTGGTAAGGCTCAAATTTGGCGTGTTATAAGCTTTGCAAACAATCAGTTGATGATTAAAAACGAGGCAAAGTGAACTTGTTTGCAGGCGTATAAAAGTGGCGTAATACACGAAGTTTGTGATAAGAATCTACAAACACAGCTATGGAATTTTAATTTGTTTGATAATCAAGCAGTGCAGATTCAAAATGTAGGGACAAAAACTTGCTTACAAACGCCTACCTTTCGCCATACTATATATTATAGTGCCTATCTTACACAATGTGCTATAAACAAAAGCAATCTCGATCAACAATGGTATATCATACCTACCTTGGTAAATACAGCTCCTATTTTTACCATTAATAGGGAATGATGATGAAATATTGTTGTGTTTTTTGGTGAATTTTAGTTTTGTTTTGGCAAATATTGAGGATTATAGAGTAAGCACTTGGAACTTGCAAGGTGCTTCGGCAAACACAGAGAGTAAATGGAATGTGAGTGCAAGACAACTTCTCACTAGAGATAATCCTGCTAATATCCTTATGGTGCAAGAGGCTGGGTCGATTCCTACTTCAGCAATTAGGACAGGCAGGTTGGTGCAGCCCGGTGGCACACCTGTGGAAGAGTTTACATGGGAGCTTGGCACACGTTATCGCTCTCGTATGGTGTATATCTATTATGCTCCTATTGATGTGGGTGCAAGGAGGGTAAATCTTGCTATTGTTTCAGATAGAAAGGCTGATAAGGTGATTGTTATACGTCAAGTTGTGGTTGCTACAGATACATTTCGCCCAGTTATTGGGATTCGTATTGGCAATGATGTATTTTTTAATATCCACGTTTTAGCAAACGGTGGGGGGGGGGGGGATACTCCCGCGCTAGTTGCTGCTGTGCATAATTATTTTATAGATATGTCAGAAATCAATTGGCTAATTGCTGGGGATTTTAATCGCGATCCCCCCATTTTGCAAGCAGGGCTTGATACAAGAATCACAAATCATATTCGCATAGTAGTCCCAATTCTGTTATGCGTTTTGGCTATAGGGGTGCAAATAGAACGCTTTAGTATGCTGTAGTTGGTATGTCTAGCTCTGAGCGTACAGCTATGCCTTTGCCGCAAATTGTGGCATTAATTATGGTGGCAAATATACGTGTGCATATTGCATCAGATCATTTTCCTGTGCATTTTGGATGCTTTTAGGAGGGATAAATTATAAAATTATTTTATTGCTTACGATTATTTTAAACTTTGCTTTTGCGATGAATCCAGAGGATTTACCAGACTTTACTGCTCCATTGTCAATAAGAAGTGCTATGGTAGGAGATGTCCTTGCACCTGATCCTAGTAAGCCAAATTGGAATCTTAAACAAATAATGCTAACTGAACAAATGGGTAGAGGCGACCCATTTGATAGATTCAACTTAGGGGCTGTGCAATTTGTCAATACTAAGGATTCAAAAATGTGCCTAGGAATTGATGAAAGCGGATTTTTCGCCCTCAAATCTTGCAAAGACGACTTAAAAAGTGGAAAGTTTGAAACTCTTTTTACAATAATGCAAACAACGAATGCTGCAGTGCAGATTCGTTCTTTTGTAGGGAGTAAAGATGAATGCATTGCGATATTTTTTAATCCTAGATTGCCCGATGGCTATACTTTGGTATAAATCCTTGTAGTGTGGATAGCTTTTTGATGTTCGTTTTACTAACATTATGCTTCTTGTCCCGCCACTAATAGAAGCAAAGACGATTAACCCCTAAATTAGAATCTAAACAGAATAAAGGATAGTAGATTAAGAATAGTAAAGGTTATATTTAGCTAACTTTAGTTAGCTAAATATAACAAATACAAAGCATTTAATATAGCAATTAATAAAATGCCAAACATAAATAAAACTAATCTTATTTAATATAACAAAATCAATTTTGTTTAATATGACAAAGTAGCGATTCAATATCACTAGGTAATGGTTTAATATAACAAAATAGATTCACAAGCTAAATCATGATAAGATGATAGAAGTTAGCTAAATATGA
>NZ_JRPD02000037.1 GCF_000765805.2 Helicobacter muridarum
AAACAATCATGTTATAGATTCTAATTTAACTAACATCTTGTCATGATTTAGGTTATATTTAGCATTTGCATTATTCTTAGGCAAAGACAAAGAATCTTTGTTTAGTCATATTTAGCTAACTTCTATCATCTTATCATGATTTAGCTTGTGAATCTATTTTGTTATATTAAACCATTACCTAGTGATATTGAATCGCTACTTTGTTATACTGAAAGAATTTGAAGCATCTCTTTTAGAATCCTTTAGAGATTCTTAGCTTTCTTTAAAAATCTAAGACATGGCAAAAAGAAGATTCAAAATGAAAAAGGAGAAAATATTCCTAGCTTTGCTCAAGGTTAGAATGAAAAGGGAGAGATTCAGGGCTACAGAGGCAAAATTTATAAAATCCTCTTTATTTAACCTTCATCAATGAGTGCTAATTGCCGTTCTTTGATTTGGAACGACCTCACAAACGTTAATGATTATAGTGTAATCATGCTTATCAAATGCTAGAATTCATAATTCTAAACAAGACTTTGGAGAGTTTGTATGTTCTTTGACACCTTACAATTAAGGGAGATTTTTAGCCCCAAGCAAATGAAATCCCTGTTATGTCTCAAAGATATAGCAAAACAATATAATCTATCAGGCAAACATATTTATAAGGATTTTCGTGGCGTTTTTGCTGTTGGAAATTTAGACTTACTGAAAAGCCCCATTATTGCAATCATTGGCACAAGATCGCCCAATCAATACTCTAAACATTATACTGCAATGTTATCGCGCAAGCTGTCTAAAAAAGGTTTTGCAATTATTAGCGGCGGTGCTATTGGCACGGACTGTATAGCACATCAAAATAGCGATAAAAATAGCATCTTGGTTTCTCCTGTTGGGCTAAATCAGGTCTATCCAAAGCAAAATAAGAATTTGTTTGAAAAAATTCGTTCCAGTGGCTTGCTTCTAAGTGAGTATGAGGATAACGAAACGCCAAGAGCGCATCAATTCTTAGAACGCAATAGAATCATTATAGCTTTAAGTGATGTAGTCATTATCCCGCAAGCTGATTTGCAAAGTGGTTCTAGCTCGTCTGCTAGGCTCTGCGTGGCATTAAATAAGCCATTATTTACTCTGCCGCACAGAATGAATGAAAGCTTGGGTACACAAGAGTTATTGCATTCTAGAAAAGCTGATGCTATATATAATTTGGAGTTTTTTGTTAATCATATATATCAAGAATATAGTCCCAATAAAAAAGACGAGATTAGAAAAGATAATCCAAAAGCAGATATGCTATTAGAGTTTGCAGGCAATAATGGATTATTCTTAGAGGCATTGCAAAGATTTGGCGACATTGTATTTGAATATGAATTGCAAGGAAAGATTCGGCGCAATGGGCTGCATATTGAGCTTGTGTAATTTTGGGATTTGTTTTTGGATTTCAAAGTAATATACTTATTAGTTAGTATTGTTGATTGGTTTTAAGTATCCTAAAATATAATCCTTAAAGAATCTAGCATTTAATCTCATATTGTAAGATTTGCATATTTGCTTTTTCCTTGCATGCCATAAAGCATATTTCAGCACTATTAAGATTTAACAAAAATTCCATAATATCACTTTTGCTAACATTATCAAGTTTGCTTAAATGCAAACTAATAAGCCTTAGAATCTTACCACGATAAAGCTTTGCATAATGACTAATAGTCTTACCGTTTTTATAGAATTCAAAAAATAAATGCAAGCAATCCTTAGGAGACCATATTTTTGCATATATATTAGCCCGCAAGTCGATAATAACTTCATTTTGTATAGATTCTAATATGGATATAAAAGGATTATAGACTTCTTTTAGACTAAGCTTATATAATTTGCTGCCCTGTTTTAATTTATAGAATGGAATCATATCAGAGGCACGGATAGCACCAAAGAGATTACTAAATATCAATACATTATTCAAGATGATATTTTTTGCATTTTGTGGCAGATTTGAATAATCTAAGCCTTGAAAGGCTACTCCAGCGTAGCGGTATATAGCAGGCATAAGATATTGTGTATGTTTATTGTGTCTAGATAGTATGGTGCTAATCTCATATTCAATCTTGCTATTAGATTGCTTTGCTCCATATAGATCTATTAAGATTTTGCAATCCATAGAATTTTTTATTTGTTGGATATACTTTATATAAATTTCATATATATTTCTTCTATGTGGTTCAATTTCATCATTTTTCCAAAGATGAGATAAAAAACTAGATGAGTTGTAATTTTGTATATTTGTGAGGTTGTATTCTTTTGATTCTAGAATCTTTTCTTCGCTAGGGCTTAATAAAATGTTATAAGACATGCTTTCTTCTTTTATGTTTGTTTTATCTGCTAATTATACTAGTTATCATTTTATTATGAGTAACAAATAAACTCTAGTATAATATTAGTGTTTATATAAGTAACTTATTAAAATTTTAATTTGTAATATTATTAAGTATATTAATTATCTAGTTTTTATATATCAAATATTTTTATTTGTATGTTACTTTTATACACATTTAATTTTTTATTTTTATTTTATATTTTGTAATTAGTTATTGAATAAAAATTATATATTTTTATATTATTTCTAATAAATAAAGAAGTATTTATCACATATATAAAATTTTTGTCTTATTTTTGAATATATTGCTTAATTAATTTGATACCATGTTTTATACAAGTAGTTGTAAATTAATAATTAAGGTATATTGATGAAGACGCAAATTGATCTTAATAGCGATATGGGTGAGTGCTTTGGTGCTTGGATTATTGGTGATGGAGTTGATGATGATATTATGCCGCTTATTAGTAGTTGCAATATCGCAGCTGGATTCCATGCTAGTGATCCAAACATTATGCGACATTCTGTACAGCAGGCAATCAAGAATAATGTAGCCATTGGTGTGCATCCAGGTTTTCGTGATTTAGTTGGATTTGGCAGGAGGCATATAGTCGCAAAGGCTGATGAGTTAGTGAATGATTGTATTTATCAGTTGGGTGCATTGCGTGAATTTATTAATCTTGAAGGTGGCAAATTGCACCATTTTAAACCACATGGATCGTTATACATTCATGCCTCAAAAGATAGGGAGTTTTCGGAGTTGCTTATAAAGACTTTGCAAAAGATTGATTCCAAACTACCTATTTATTGTATGCAAGGTACTGTTACTTGCGATGTTGCAAGGGAACTAAAGCAACCCTATGTCCGAGAGTTTTATGGCGATAGGGATTATGGAGATGATGGTCATCTTGTTATGGTTCGTAGAGCTAGGGCATATACGTCAGATGAGGTAGCTAATAAGGTTTTACAGGCGTGTAAAGAGGGCACGGTGGTGTCTGTTACAGGAAAAACTATTGAGGTAGATTTTGATTCTGTATGTATTCATAGCGATACAGCGGGTGCGTTGTCGTTAATCCAGGCTACAAGGGATTTACTAGTGAAAAATGGCATCACTATTACGAAACCAGTAGTTCATAACGCTTAGAAATATAAATTAACAATAAGGAAAATATTATGGCAGAAGTTTTAAGTCCAATACCAGGAACATTTTATCGTAAACCAAATCCAGATGCAGCACCATTTGTAGAAATAGGAAGTGAAGTAAATGAGGATACTACTGTGTGCCTAGTAGAAGTGATGAAAACATTTAATGAGATTAAGGCAGGGGCAAAAGGCAAGATCGTAGACATTAAAGCAGAAAACGAACAGTTTGTTAATCCGGGAGATGTCTTATTCGTGATTGAATAGTGTATAACTAATGATTTATCTTGTATGAATTTCATGTGATTTGTAGTTTGCATACGTGAGCATCTACAATAGTATCGTAATGCTAAAAAGGAGTAAGCTTTATGTATAAGCCTAGAAGAATACGCAAGGTTTTAATAGCCAATCGTGGTGAGATTGCCGTAAGAATCATTCAAGCCGCTCATGAGCTAGATATGCAAGCAGTAGCAATTTATACTGATGCAGACAAAGGGAATCTCGCTTCACAACTTGCCGATTATTCTATTTATATTGGAGAGAGCCTGGCACATAAGAGTTATCTTGATATGGATAAGGTTATTGAGGCAGCCAAGAAAGCAAATGTTGATGCAATACATCCAGGATATGGATTCTTAAGTGAGAATGCAGAATTTGCGCGAAAAGTGGCAGAGGCTGGAATCATATTTGTTGGACCAAGTGATAATATTATTAAAACAATGGGGGACAAAGCCCAAGCAATTTTAAAAGCAAAGGAAGCTGGAGTTCCAACCATTCCGGGAAGTAAGGTTATTGATAATGTAGAGGATGCGATTCTAGAAGCCAAACGAATAGGCTATCCTGTGGTGATTAAAGCAATAGCAGGTGGAGGAGGAAAGGGTATTCGAGTAGTCCCTGATTCTGAACAATTAAGAGTTCAGTTTGATATAGCTAGCTCTGAAGCCAAAGCAGCATTTGGCAATGGTGGCTTATATCTTGAGGCATATCTTCCTAAGGCAAGGCATATTGAAGTGCAGGTTTTAGGCGATGGAGAGAATGTAATCCATCTCTATGATAGAGAATGCTCATTACAAAGAAGAAGACAGAAAATCGTAGAAGAAGCACCAAGTCCAACTCTTAATAATAAAGTTCGCGAAGAGCTATGCCAAAGTGCTTTAAGACTTGCAAAGCTTGTTAACTATAAGGGTGCTGGGACACTAGAGTTCTTATATGATGAGGAAAGAAGTGGCTTTTATTTCCTTGAAATGAATACTAGAATCCAAGTCGAACATGCAATTACTGAAATGATTACAGGTGTAGATTTGGTGCGCGAGATGTTGCGCATTGCTGATGGTGAACCTTTACGTCTTAAACAAGAAGATATTAAAATTAGAGGCAGCTCTATTGAGATTCGTATTAATGCAGAGGATCCTGAAAATAATTTTTTCCCTAGTCCAGGTAAGATTAGTGAAGTTTTCTATCCTACAGGTGCTGGAGTCCGTGTTGATACTATGTTGTTTAATGGTAGGGTGGTCCCGCCATTTTATGACTCTTTGGTAGCAAAGCTGATTGTTTATGATGAAGATAGAGGAATGGCTATTTCAAGGATGAATCGTGCTTTACGGCAGGTTAGAATCGATGGAATTAAAACTACATTGCCTCTTTTTAAAGATTTATTTCAAGATTGTGATGTAGTAAAAGGCAATTATCATATTAATTTTTTGGAATCTTGGATGGCAAGTAAAAATACTAATAAATAAGTGAGGATAATTATGTTTAGATATACCTTTGGCGGAGATGAATTTCTCTATGTTGAGGTTAGTGAAGATGGGATGAGTTTAGAGGCATTCTTTCAAGCTATGGCTATTTGCAGTAAGCTAAAGGAGCGCAATATTGATGGTATTACAGAGATTTGTCCTGCTAATGCCTCTTTTATGATTCGGTTTAATCCAGATATTTTGCATTATAAAAAAGCACTTGATATTCTTAAGGAGCTAGAAGAGGAGATTAGTGTTAGTAATGCAGAGATTGAAACTAGAATCATAGAGTTTCCTGTTTGGTATCAAGATTCATATACTCATGAGACCTTAATGAGATTTAGAAACAACCATCAAGTTCGTGCTAAAGATTCTGATTTTGATCCAAATACAACTGACATTGAGTATGCGGCTAAGATTAATGGTTTTGATTCTGTGCAAAGTTTTATTAAATCTCATTCGGAAAATCCTTGGTTTGTGAGTATGATAGGCTTTGTTGCAGGACTTCCTTGGTTGTATCAGCTTGTTGAAAGGCAGAAACAAATTGAAGTGCCAAAATATCTTATTGCACGTACAGATACCCCTAAGCTTACAATCGGGCATGGTGGTTGCTTTGGTTGTATTTATGCTGTGAGAGGTGGAGGCGGTTATCAAATGATGGGTATTACTCCGGCTCCTGTATGGGATCCAGAGCAGAGACTTTCTTATTTTAAGGATTCTATGGTGTTTTTAAATCCCGGAGATATTATTAAATTCTCTCCATGTGATGAGGGCGCATATAATAAGGCGGCTCGTGAGGTAGAAAATGGTTCATTTGCCTTAAAGGTTCGCAATGTAGTTTTTTCACTCAATGAATGGAAGAAAGACCCAATGCAATACAATAAACGGCTTTTGGAGGTGTTAAATGGCTAGTATTAAAGTAATTCAGCCCGGGCTTGCTACTTATGTTGAAGATTCTGGAAGATATGGTTATTATCATTTAGGTATACCCCCTGGAGGTGCTCTTGATCAGCTCTCTTTTAAGGCAGGCAATCTTTTACTAGGCAATGATGAAAATGCTGCAGCTCTTGAGATTTCACTCATGGGACCCATACTTGAGTTTAGCGAAAAAAGTTATGTTGTTATAACTGGGGCTGAGATGACGCCAATTGTAAATGGAGATAAAAGATCAACATATAGCGTAGTAGAGATTCCTGCTGGAGGTAAATTAAGCTTTGACTTTTTGCATGGTGGCGCAAGATCTTATATTTGTGTAAAAGGCGGTATTGATGTGCCCATTGTAATGAATTCTAGATCAACATATCCGCTTGGAGGCATAGGCGGATACAAGGGTAGAAAGCTTCAAGCCAATGATGAGTTGCTTATTGGTGGATTTGATAGCGCGCCAGAAGTTGGCAGAAGCCTTAGCGATGAGTTCAAAGTGTCCCTAAAGCCAGAAGAAACTCTGCGTGTGATTGTTGGGTTACAAGATTATAAGCTTACAGAGGAATCCTTGCAAGGTCTATTTGAAGATATTTTTGTTGTCTCAAGTGAGGCTGATAGAACAGGGTATCGTTTTAAAAATGGACGAAAGTTTAAATATAGGAATCTTCCACAGCCTTTTGGTGCTGGTAGCGATCCTAGCAATATTGCAGATGCATGCTATCCTGTTGGCTCTATGCAAGCACCGGGAGGAAATGAGCCTATTGTATTACTTCGCGATGCTCCAAGTGGTGGTGGGTTTGCTATGTATTGCACTGTGATTAGCTGTGATTTGGACAAGATGGGACAACTACCACCAAATCATAAAGTTAGATTTAAAAGCATTACTATGGAAGAGGCACTTCAAGCAAGAAAATTATATCAAGCAAGATTTTCCACTCTAAGGGAGAGTTTAAAATAAGGCTTTGAGCAATTTGTGTTATCAAATAGGTTACATAAAGATTCTATTTTATTGCATATTATTTTTAATTTGTATGTAATTTTGCTTGATATTGCCCAAATTTTCAAATTAGTCATTAAATCTCAATATCTATAATATCAAATTTAGAGCGGTATTATTATATTGCTTGGATTTAGGATTAATTGGTTTTTAGTATTACTTCTTAGCTAAATCTTTATTGTTTTATGCTTAATATAGCAATTTATTTTATTCTTTTTCTTTCTTTGCTAAGCCAACTCTTAGCGTTCGCCCTAAAAACATAAATTCGTTTAATGATTGAATAGCATATTCTGCATTATGTTGTTCCATTTCTATGAAAGCATAACATTTTTGCCTATTTTTGATAATTCGTATTGAAATCACATCACCATATTGCGCGAACAAATCCATAACCTGTTGCCATGATGCACTAAGACAAAGATTCCCAACATATATACTTTGCATATGTATCCTTGTAAGAATTTACGAATATTATACATTTTAATATGGATTCATAGATTAATTTAGGGACTAATAAAACTAACCCCATAATATTTGGTTAATTGTTGTGCATATAATTACAAAAAGCCATTCTAACAAGATAGAATAATCACATCTACTATAAAAGGATATAACATGTTTGATGAAATTTCATTTGGCAAGATTAATCGCTTGCCAAAGTACCTATTTAGCGCAATCAATGAAATTAAATTCAATATGAGGCAAAAGGGAGAAGATGTTATTGATTTTTCTATGGGTAATCCTGATGGCATGCCGCCACAGATTGTAATAGATAAATTATGCGAAAGCGCAAAAAAGCCAAAGAATCAAGGATATTCAGTTAGCAAGGGGATTTATAAGCTACGTTTGGGACTATGTGATTGGTATAAACGTAGGTTTAACGTAGATTTAGACCCTAATTTAGAAGTATGTGTGGGAATGGGAAGTAAAGAAGGCTATGTGCATTTGGTGCAAGCTATTACAAATGTTGGAGATTTTGCTATAGTTCCTGAACCAGCTTATCCAATTCACTATCATGCTTTTATCATTAATGGCGCAAATGTAAGCACCTTTCCCATTAAATATAATATGTTCTATGAGCTAGATGAAGCTGCATTTTTTGCCTCATTGCAAAAGTCTCTATACGAGAATTTTCCTAAGCCAAAGTTTGTAGTAGTTAATTTTCCACATAATCCAACAACTGTAGTGGTATATAAAAGCTTCTATGAGAAGTTAGTAGAGATTGCTAGAAGAGAGAGATTTTATATCATTAGTGATATTGCTTATGCGGAGCTAGGTTTTGGCGATTTCAAAACTACCAGCATTTTTGAGGTAGAGGGCGCAAAGGACGTGGCAGTAGAAACCTATACTCTAAGTAAGAGTTATAATATGGCTGGTTGGAGAATTGGTTTTGTATCAGGCAATAGACGCATTATAGAGGCTTTGCAAAAAATTAAGGGTTGGATTGATTATGGGATTTACACGCCAATGCAGGTTGCAGCTACAGTGGCCCTAAATGAATGCGATGATGAGGTATTAAGTGTAAGGGCTAAATATCAAAGTCGTATGGAAGTTATGATTGAATCTTTTGGCAATGCTGGTTGGGAATTGCAAATGCCAAAGGCTAGCATGTTTATTTGGGCTCGGATTCCAAAGCAGTGTGAGCATTTGGGTAGCCTGGAATTCTCTAAAAGGTTGCTAGAGGAGGCGAAAGTTGCTGTTAGTCCGGGTGCTGGGTTTGGCAATGCAGGCGATTCTTATGTTCGATTTGCGTTAATTGAAAATGAAAAAAGAATACGTCAAGCTGCTAAAAATGTTAAGCAATTTATGAAAAATATTCAACCTATAAATAACCCCTTATCGCTAAAAACAATAGCGCATTAATATCAATATTATCCCAAGTCAGCCTTGAATTATGGGTTGATTATAGCCAATATCATAATTTTGAATAAGGCGAAAATTTTCTTAGTTTGATTATTTCATTTGTGTTTCTACTAATACAAATGGATGCTTTTGCCTAAAGATTTTATTTCATAATCGATTTATTTTAATGATGATAATGTTGAGGAGTGATGTAAGATCATGTCTATATAGGCTTATTTGCACGCTCTATATGTTATATATAGGCAAATTTATTTTGTATTAGAATCTAAAATTTATATAAAACTTCAACAAAAAACCAAAAACTGCCGATTTAGTTTTCAACAAGACAAGAAAACTTAGAAGTAAATTATCTTAAGGAGACTAAGATGGCTTTCCAGGTCAATACCAACATAAATGCTATGAATGCACATGTCAATTCAGTTGTTACTCAAAGGAATCTTAAAGATTCTTTGGAAAAGTTAAGTTCAGGTTTGAGAATCAACAAAGCAGCAGATGATGCTTCAGGTATGACTATTGCAGATAGTTTGAGAAGTCAAGCT
>NZ_JRPD02000038.1 GCF_000765805.2 Helicobacter muridarum
TAAATTGTCAATAATATGCTAAATATAGCTACCACACAAACACATTACTCTGGAATACTTATATAGCTCTCATTTAAAAACTTATACATTTTGTTTTGGTATCCAAAGATTTCACCAATAAGCCAATGCAGATGATTGCTATCATCATATATAAAAGAATACTGATTAATGAAGCTAAAATTGTGCTTATCGTTGTTTAAAAGATTCCTTATAGATTCAAAGCGATTCTTAAGGGATACTAGCTCGCATGAATATCCACCAATATCTTTTTTCATATTAAAAATCTCATCTCCTCTGCAAGAACATAGCTGACTTAATTCACTAATCTTAATATCAATACTTTCTAAAACAGCTACAAGCTCATATCCATAGACTACGATTTGGTTATTTTTACCTACTACTTCTGTTTTGGAATCTTTTAACATGCTTTTAAACTCATCTAAATTATGTAATAAATCTGCTTGTTTGCCTTGTAAAGACTTATCTTCATTTTTATCATGCTTTGGGTTTATAATCAAATCTAGCATATCTTCTAAAAGTGAGATATGTTTTAGCAACAATGGCTTTAAATTATTATAAGAATATCTAGGCCAAATAATTAAAAACACCCCAATAGCAAAACCCACACCAAGACCAATATCAATTAATCTATCTAGCACATAATGCAAAAAGTCATCATATAAAATTGAATACATCATGACAAAACCACACATCATAAGCCCAGACCAAAGCCAAAACGGAAACACGCGCAGATATACAACCAAAAATACAACAATGCCAAATGCAAGATAAAAAAATATTGGTGTGGCAAACACAGATACAATAATGCCTATTAAGATTCCCACTGCGGCACTGATAAAATATTCTTTACTAATATTTTGCATACCTCCAACTGATGGGCGCACTACACTAACTACTCCAAGGCTAATCCAAATACCGCGATTAATATTTAGTAAAGTAGCAAAGACTAGAGATAACGCTATTGCTAGAGAATATTTGATACTAAATTGAAATGTAGCATTATTTAGATTCAATGCCTTAAAAACATCATATATATTCTTCTTTGGAGTTGGATTAAAGGCTACATTAGTATTTTTGCTAGCACGACAAAAGGACTTCATCTTGTAATAAAGAATACTAAGAATATTATGCAACGCCTTATCCCCTTTGGGATCATTTGAAGCACTAAACCTAGAATTATAATCCAAGTAAAAATCCTGCCCTATAATTTTACTTGCTTGATCACAAGATATTTTAGGGATTTTACCTACGAAAATTTTACTTAGGTTATGGAGATTCTCAATGATTTCTTGTTGCAATAGGGGATATTTATGAATATTATGCTTTGCTAACACAGTTATTATCATATAAATATCCTCTATCTGATAGATGTAAAAAATAGCCCTCTTAATATTTTTTATCATATAGTTATTATTATAGAGTCCAGATTTTGTATGTAGGGTCTGCTTGATGTTATATATCATAAGAAATGTAGCGTCTTTATAATGCGAAAAATCCCTAGGCGAATCAATATATATCACCATATTTTTTAAAGACTGCAATACTGAAGGATAATAAAGTTTCGTCCAACCTCCATAATTGCTTGTAGTATCAAGTAATAAGAACCCAATAATAATTCCAATTAGAGCACTTGTAAAAACTACAAAAGAACTAGTATAAATTGATAAAATAACACCAGAATCAACATATATACAAGCCACCAAAGAATTCACAACCACAGGCACACACATACGATATAAATCAAGTGAATATGCGCGCGACATACCAACACAAAAGCTCAAAAACAACACTGGCAATGCAAGCCACCAAACATCATAAATACTATGACTTGATAAAGCTTTTTGAGCTAATAAGCTAAAAAATGCTACTGACACACTAGAGCAGATTGCAAAACCAAGCATATGTGTTTTTCTATTTGCCTGCTGGCTTAGAGTTGCATTTAGGAAAAAAATTTGCATAGGAGTCATAGCTGCCCAAACAATAACTTCTTGACCAAATATAAATAAGTGAAATAGCACGCTTAAAGCAATAGCTACCATAGCTTTTAAAGCATAAACTAGATTCAGATATCCAGGATCATAAATATGGATATATTTCGTAAGATAGCTAAGGGCAACACGCATATATACTCCAGTGTAAATTAGGTGAAAATTCTACATCGGCTACATGTTCATAGAGTTAATTGAATGGATTCTATAAATAATGATTAGTATACTTTTGTATTTATATGAATCAAATTATTGTCATATTAAGCATAAACAAATATATGCAGATTATTTACATCAATATGAAACCTAAACTTAGATTATCATCAATTCTAAGCCTTAGTCCTTATATGTAGCTCGTTTAGCTGCTCTTTGCTTACATGACTTGGCGCATTCATAAGCAAACAGTTAGCCTTTTGAGTTTTGGGAAAAGCAATGACATCTCTAAGGGAATTAGCATTGCTCAAAAGCATGATTAATCTATCAAATCCAATAGCAAAGCCACCATGCGGCGGTGCCCCATATTGCAGAGCGTCTAATAGAAATCCAAATTTATCCCTTGCTTCATCTTGTGTAATATTAAGCAATTCAAATATTTTGCTTTGGATTTTGCTTTTATGGATTCTAATGCTGCCTCCGCCAAGCTCCACACCATTAAGAACAATATCATATGAAAGCGATTTTATATCCTCTATATCATCTACATCTAAGTCCTTTGGCATGGTAAATGGGTGATGTAATGCCTTAACGCCCTCACTTGTATTCTCAAACATAGGAAAATCTACTACCCATAAAAATCTTAGTTCATCACTATTTATGATATTCATAGCTTGAGCTACTTCTAGGCGTAATCTCCCCATATAATCCCACACAGTTTTCTTATCGCCTGCGCCAAAGAATACGATATCGCCTTTAGTTGCACCAACTCTTACTAGTAACTCTTTTAACTTTGCAGAATCTATAAACTTTACTAATGGACCCTTAAGATTTGATTCTATCTCTTCGTTACTATAAGTCTTACAAGATTCTTTAACTTGAATATAAGCCAATCCTTTAGCCCCAAAACCACGAACAAACTTTTCTAATTCACTCAACATCTTGCGACTAAAAAAATTATCTCCGCCTTTAACGCATAATGCCTTGAATCGATTTGAGTGAGAATCTAGGGCAATTCTCTTAAATATATCATTGCTTGATTCTACAAATAAATCAGAGACTTCTACCAAAGGCATATCAAAGCGCAAATCTGGCTTATCGCTACCATATTTTTCCATTGCTTCATAATAGGTAATGACTGGAATCTTATAGTCTATTTGCCTACCCATCTCTTTAAATATAGTAAGTATTAAACCTTCAGCAATTTGCATAACTTGTAACTGTGTGCAAAAGCTCATTTCAACATCTATTTGTGTGAATTCTGGTTGTCTATCAGCACGCAAATCCTCATCTCTAAAGCATTTTGCTATTTGATAATACTTATCAAATCCGCCTACCATTAGCAACTGCTTAAAAATCTGTGGGCTTTGAGGAAGAGCGTAAAATTGCTCCTTATGAACTCTACTTGGAACTAAATAATCCCTTGCGCCTTCAGGCGTTGCCTTTGTTAGTATTGGAGTTTCAATCTCTAAAAACCCATTCGATTCTAAAAATCTTCTTGTAATGCTTGCTACTTTGGATCGAATCTCAAATATTCTCAAGTTTTTTTGACTACGTAAATCTAAATAGCGATATTGTAATCTAAGCTCCTCGCTAACGCTGTCATCACCAATAATGATTGGCGTTGTTAATGATTTATTTTCAATTTGTAAAAAATCTAACACAACTTCAATATCGCCTGTTTCTAGCTTAGGATTATTCAACCCTTCTCCCCTAGCACGAACCACACCCTTTGCTAACAAAACAAACTCATCTCTAACATTCGAAGCAACACTATATGCCTGCGAATTAGGGTAGGCTACAAGTTGAATAATCCCACTTCTGTCGCGTAAATCAATAAAAATTATTCCTCCATGGTCGCGATAACTATTACACCAACCACATAATCGAACTTCTCTGCTAATATCCGCAATACTTAGATCTGTATTGTAATGTGTCCGCATTCTTTTCCTTACTACTTAGAATAATGCTTTAATCTTAAAGCAATCAATCTTATAATTTTAGCATTTTTACTATAAGCTTAGTAACTTCCAAGTCTAGTCCTAAATACTAGGAACATATCTTAAAACATATTCTTTTTGCCACTCTTTATATCTTCGTAAATCTCAATAATAGTTGGTATATATTCTTTAATGCCACTCTCTAAGCTATAGATGGGCTTGTATTTAGGGACAAAATTAGCCATATCTGCTAAGGTATGATTTTGAAAGAATGAATAAGGATTATTTATATACTCAATCTCAAATGTAATGCCAAGCTCATTTCTTAGAATCTCTACCACACTATTAAAACTACTAGACACTCCAGAGCCAACATTATATACAGCACCAGTATCAAAACAAGAATCCAACAAAGAATCCTTATTGCTATCTAATGTTTCTAATGCCCTAATATTTGCCTGTACCACATCATCAATATGCACAAAATCCCTTCGTTGTTGCCCATGCTTAAAAAGCCTAACCTTACCATTATGTAAAGCTTGCAAGCCTAACTGCAATATCATAGAGCTAGTTTTACCCTTATAAAACTCACCTCTACCATATACATTGAAGTATCGAAGTCCAATTAATGCTAATTGCTTTCCATAAAACTCTGCTTGCCTCTTAACATTCTCCACATCCATACAAAGCTTTGAGAATCCATATACATTCTCTGGAATCTCATCTTTCCCAACAGAATTTGGTGCCTTTGTGTTTCCATAAACTGCCGCAGAGCTAGCATATATCAAACTAGCGTCATTGCGTAAAGCTAGGTTTATAATACTTCTAAAAGCATGCAAATTCACCTTCAAAACTCTATTCATATTCATACAAGTTGTATCTGATATTGCTGCCTCATGGAATATATAATCAATCTTGCCATAGTGCTTTAGCTTACGCATGTCGTTAACATTGCTAATATCTGCACAAATAATATCTATATTGGCATATAAATTTAGATTCTTAAAATGCCCAAGTGTAGTCGGATTTCCATTTGAAAATGTATCACCATCTCTAAAATAATCAAGGGCTAATATTCTAGCCTTTGGATAATTGCTTGCAAAATATGAAACTAAATTGCTACCAATAAATCCAGCAGCACCTGTAATAAGAATTGTCTTAGAATCAAAATTCAATATAGGAGATATATATGGTTGCATAATAATCCTCAATGTAAGTGAAGTGCTAAAAACTTGATGATTCTATCATGATTTACATTCTATATATATTAAACATTATTGTAATATTGCAGTCTTGCAAGCTAGTTTCAAACAAGATATATTATTAAAAAAATACTAAAAATCTAGTTATAATCCTACAATTTATTACCGCCAAATTTTAAGGATATATATGCGCCTCCTCACAAAAGGACTGCTAGTGTTGCTTGGTTGCTTTCTATCAATATATGCACAAGATTATTCAAAGGCTTCAATCATTCCTAATTTAGATGGAGATTTCGTTGTATGGTATAAGCAATGTAAGCAAAAGAATAATGATGCTTGTTACTTTCTTGGGCTAAGTTATATGGAGGGCTATAACACCGTGCCAAACAAGCAAAAAGGCAAAAAGATATTATTAAATGCTTGTAAGAATAACACTATGCAAGCCTGCCTAGCATTGCAACACTATAACCCAAGCCTAGATTTAGATTCCAATATAATAAGTTTGTATGAGTGGAGTCCCGCATTTATATCATATAAAAAAGCCTGCGAATTAGGAAATGTTAACTCATGTGAGACAATTGCTAAAATGCTTTTAACCCAAGCCAATAAAAAAAATGATACACATAGCAGCAAGTCTAATAACAATAAAGATACATTAGCCACAGCTAATAATCACGAAAATAATTACTTAGACATATCTATTGAGTTAAAGCAAGAATATCAAGACCTACATACCAAAATTGTAAAAGTGTTAGATAATTTTTGTGATTCACAAGCGGAAGGTTTTCTAAGTAATTCTACATGCAAGGTATTAGAAGATTTTAAGCTTACATTCCATAATATAACTACCAATAAAATGCCAGCTCTAATTTCCCTATGTCAAAAATCACTACAAAACCCAAATGCGCCGCGCATAGACTGCGCTAGAGTAGCACTTAAATACAAAAATGGAGATGATATCCCAAAGGATAAGCAAAAAGCCTATGAATACTTTAGTCTTACTTGTGAAAAGCATAAGGAATTTTGCTACAACAAAGTGCTAGATTCTATTTTAAGTGAGGATTAATATGCAGGCTACACAAAATCAAATCATCATGAATAATAAAAACAATGCAGTTGTTATCATGATTCTTGTATTTGGGCTATTTATCACAATAATGCAAGCAAATACAGCTATCCTATCTAATCAATCTGAAAAATCTACTAATAACGCCAATACTAAACCTACCTCAAAATCTAATAACAAACTAATTAAAGATTGTGAAAATGGCTATATTAATGCCTGCATATCTCTAGCAAAAAATTCCAAAGCCTACCAAGATAAAATTATCGCAATACTAAAACGTTCATGCCAAATAGAATATCAATCCTGCCTAATACTTGCTGAAATGTATAATACACAAAGTCATATTCCACAGAATCTAAATATGCTAAATATCTTAAATTCTAAAGGCGTAAAGCATGTCCAATATAATTATATAGAAGACTTCATAGGCTTTATAGATAAGGTAAAGGATCTAAACATTCCACTTGATAACAAAGAGGCTTTAAAGTATCAAGAGAAAGCTATTCCGCTTATAGAAAATGCCTGCTATTCTAGAGCAAATCAAGATTTGCAAGCTTGTCTAATCCTTAGCTACTTCTATGAAAAAGCAATAGCTGTCCCACTAAATAGACCAAAGGCAAATCGCCTAGTAGAATCTGTGCTAGATTCATTTATGCGGGAATGTGTAATAAATAATAAATGGGCATGTTTAGCATTAAGTCAATATAGAGACTATTTAGCAATGATTAATAGCGAAATACCAACTATTGAACGCGAATGCGATGAAAAAGATTCTACATCATGTTTCCGAGCCAGCCTATATTACACACAAGATTTTTATATTCCTATGGAAAATGGAGATTCTAATTCAAATCCCAATACAGACTTTGTAAAGTCTGCTTACTTTTTAAAAAAAGGCTGCTCATTAGAATCAGAACTATGCGAAAATGGCATATTTAAGATTCCCTACGCTAAAGCTTGTATTATGGACAATGATATGGAAGCTTGCACAAAGGTTAAAAGCGATAAACCAGAGTTTCTATCACTATCATGTAACGATGGAAATATAGCTAGCTGTTATGCGCTTAGATATCTGCCGCAGTTTGAAGAGAAAAGACGATTCATAGCCCTAGCACAAAGGGCTTGTAAGAGCGGAATTGTTGAGGCTTGTGGAGAATTGGCTCGTAGATATAAAATGGGCGATAATGTAAGCCAGAATGATGATAAAGCACTTAGCTTTACGCAAAGAGCTTGTAATTGGGAATTAAAACAAGGTATAACAATTTCTAATAATAGCTATTGCTATGACACTGCGTATGGATATGAAGTTGGAGACTTTGTAAAGCAAGACATTAATAAGGCAATGGAGCTTTATAACTATTCATGTAGCTTTGATCCTAATGCATGTGCAAGATTGGCTAGATTATACGAAATATACAAAAAACAGAATCAAACAGCTATAAAACTATATAAGTATGCATGTGATAATGGTTCTAATGAAGCTAGAAGTTGTATCAAGGTCGCAAATCATTATTTCACAGAGGCTAGCAAAGGACAAGATCCTATATTCAATATCGTATACGCTATTGAATATAGCCAGAAATCAAATAGCATCGATAGAGATTATGCAGCAGATTCGCTTTATCAACTAGGCTCTATCTACGCCCTAGATAACTTTATAGAATCTAATAATATGACTAAAACCAAAATTATTCACCCAAATCCTTACACAAACTATGCCCTAGCTGCTAAATATTTTGAAGAATCTTGCATTAAGGGGCTATTTGAATCATGCGAGCTATATGAGCAATATGGAGAAAAAAAGCAAAGCGAACTATATCAGCTATGCAAAGCAGAAGATAACAAAAATACAAATAGCTGCTATCAACTAGTGCTATATGACATCATTCCTAGCTCAAAAACTAAGAAAAATCACAATGCAAGAAAAATAATGAATAATTTGCTTGAATCTTGTACTAAGGACTTAATGCCAGCTTGTGCTTTTGTAATTAGACTCTCAAATATACAAGAGTATGAAAAGCATCTAAATTCCAAAAATATTGCAGAAAATCTACCACTCCAAGACAAGCTATGCACAGTAAGCAAGGACAAAACATATGACATGATTACTCTTAATAATGACATGGGAATATTCTGTGCAAATATAGCTAACTATGCCTATGACAATAAAGATTATTTGCGATTTATCCGCTCGCTAGAGGGCTATGACTATAACTTTATTGCAAATACAATACCCATACAAGACGTCCTAGATAAACTAGTGTTAGCATACTTTGAGACACAGCAATATGCCGAAATGATAAAATTATATAGATACATTTATGAAAATGGAATTCCAAATAGCTACTACTTCTTAGCCCTAGCCTATCAACAAGGCTTAGGAGTAACAAAAGATCTAGACAAAGCTATTGAAATATATAACTTAGGAATTAAAAATGAAGAAGATTCCAAACAGAATTTAGAATTTAAAGAATTCGCCCTAAGCTACTTCGGACTATCTCAAAGTTATGAAATGGGGCTAGGAGTGCCAAAGGATAGCTATAAATCAATGGAGCTTTTACGTCTATCATGCCCATTAAACAAAAGGCTAGATTCTCATAACACAGTAGCAAAAGCCTGTGCAATACTCGGCAAGGAATCCACTAAAGAAGGAGATTTAGAAGAAGCTAAAGAATATTATCAAAGAGCATGTGATGCAAAATATGACGGGGATATAATATTTTGCAAAAATATAAAAAAGCCTAGTCAAGAAACCAAAGAAACATATAAATTTTTCCTAGATTTTGATGAGCATTAATTTAAGCCTGTAAGGTATTATTTAAATCAAAGTGCGGATTTGCTCATACTCATACTATAATTAATCCCCTTGCTGCGCTTTCAATCTAGAGTCGAAGAATCTCTAAACAAAAGATTCTATGATAAATAGAATCTAAAATCATCTTGTCATTTTATAAAAGGTTAATTAAAACTCATAACACAAAAGGAATACTATGTAAAACAAGCATAAAGCAATCCACAATCAGATAATTAAGGATTCTGTAA
>NZ_JRPD02000074.1 GCF_000765805.2 Helicobacter muridarum
TAAAGCTTTTCACTATAAAAACAAGTATATAATCCATTCAAGACTTAAATATCAAGATAAAAAATCAAAGACTAAACTTCACTAAATTTTAAAGTATTTTATCTTGATATTTAAGTATACAAAATATCAAAAGCAAAATTAAAAAGAGTTTGTATAACATTTTTAACTTTAAAGAATCTGTAAAGTATTGTTTAAAATCAAAGTGATGAATATATGAAGAAAATAGCATGTGGGTGGGAGTTTGTGGCATGTTTTTGTGAAATCAAAGTGAGGTGTTATTTTTTGAATTTGTAAAAAGATTTTTATACATTGTAAAAAGAATCCTATACATTCCTTTACAAAATACTATACATGTGTATAAAATATGCTTGAAAGTGCGTATTTTATGGAATTTAAAC
>NZ_JRPD02000039.1 GCF_000765805.2 Helicobacter muridarum
AGCTAATTGCGAATATGTGCTAAGTTTTTGTCATTCTAAATCCTCTCTTTGTCATACTGAAGCGTTAGCTGAAGTATCTCAACAAGGCAATAAAAGAGATATTTCGGCTTCGCCTCAATATGACAATGAAATCTATAAAGGCAAAGACTATGCTAAGGCTAAAACGATACTAGATTATCGCAAATCCCGCAAACTTATTGATAAGCTTAGTAAGGGTGAGAGTGTGTGCCTAGATATGCACACAGAGTATAGAAAAGGCTTTGATATTTTCCAAACCATAGCAAACCTTATGGGGTGGAAAATTAAAAGATTATTTTTAGATTCCAAAGGCACAGAATCGTGTGAATTTGATAATGGCGAGATTCTTAACTTAGATTCTATTGATTTAGCAAAATACCCAAAGCTTAAAAATCTCATTTGGTGGGAGTAGAGGAATGGTAGAAAATAATAATATATCACAGAATATTATTGAATAAATATCATATTTATATCTTACAAATTTAGATTTCACAAGCATTATTTGATAATTTTGTGATTACAAGTTCTAGTTAATAATCAAAATTCATCAATCTAGCTCTAACTATGCCTCTTACAGAATTTATACAATATACAGAATCTGCATTCTGTATATCTTCTTTATAAAGTATTCTTTCTTGACAAATATTATTGCTTAGTAGTAAAGATCTAAAAGTTCCACATAAAAGTCCACTAGAGCTATGTGGTGTATAGTATTTTTTACCATGTCGCACAATAATATTGCTCCTTGAGCCTTCTGTAATCTCTCCAATCTCATTCAAATATATGCAATCAAAGCAAAGATTGTTGGCAATTGCCTGTGTGGCATCTATAAAATGCTCTCGCTTAGTAGCTTTATGTCTATGTAATATATATTCAGAATTTAGTATATTATTGGATAGAAGAACATCATAATTTGTAATTTTATCTAATGGGCTTATTGTATAAAGCATCTTTCCATCGTGTTGTAATATAAGGCGCATAATATAATTTTGCCCTATGTTATAGACCATATTATCATGTCCCATATCTTGGCATATATTATTACTTACATTGTAATTTTGACTTATATTTAGAGCTTGATATTTATGTTTTTGCTCTTTTATACCATTTGCTGGTTGCTTTAATGTGTTTGTTATAACTACTTCATTTACCAAATTCTTTATTATCGCTACATCACTCCAAAGGGTTTTACATTCATAAAGAGAATCTAACTGCAAATTAAGCTTATTTTGCAAGCTAAAATCATATTGTGATTCACAATCATATATAGAATTATCTTCTATTTTCATGCTAAGAAAGTCTTTTATAATATTTACAAAATTTTTATTGATATACAAATTGCCATAGCCAATACTAGAATCTAAACTACAAAAAGACATAAAATTTTCCGTTTTATCCTTTAGCTTATCATTATTGGTAATAATTGAATTAGAACTACATTGCAATAATAATGTTTCTATATTTTTATAGTCAAATCCAAGCCTAATAGCACTATGATAAAGCCTATTTAAATGAGCCGATAGTAAAAAGATTCTGTCATTAAAAACTAGCATTGTTTCAAATAATGCGAAATCATAATTTAGCATTCATATCTCTTTCAACTTGTATTGCTAAATCTTTTACACCTTTTAAATCAACCTTACCACTTCCTAACATAGGAATCATATCTACTATAAAATATTGGCTTGGCTTACGCAATGGAATCATATTTGAATCCTTAATCGAGCTAATAATATGCTCATGTATATTACCTGATGATTCTATAAGCAACACTATTTTCTCTCCTTTTTTTAAATCATCTAGCCCAACAGCACAAAATCTTACTTCTTGCGTAATATCATTTAGCTTCAATATCTTAGCAATCTCTTCTTCAATACTAGATAGACTTATCATTTCTCCGCCAATCTTAGCAAAGCGCGAGTATCTATCTGTAATATGCAAGAATCCATCTGAATCAACATAACCCTTATCTCCGCTCTTATACCATCTAATGCCCTCTAGTTCTAGTATGACTTCACTTGTCTTTTCTGGATCATTTAGATAGCCTTGCATGATTTGATGTCCACCAATAAGAATTAGCCCTTGCTCTCCTGTTGGCAACTGCTCCAATGTATCGCAATCTACAATTCTAATAGCAGTTCCAGGTAATGGCATGCCAACACTACCTTCTTTGTTTGCCCTATGAATTTGCCAATATGTAACATCAAATTCGTCTGGAAGATTTACACTTGCTACAGGTGTAGTCTCTGTTGCTCCATATCCCTCATAGATTGGTTTATTGAATTTAATAGTATAAGCCTCTCTAACCTCGCTCTTTAGCTTTTCAGCACCACTAACTGTTAGTCTAATACTATCAAACATAACTTTATCTAACTTTGAGTTTCTAGCATAGATTCCAAGCAAGGTAGAAGTTGCACACATTACTGTTACTTTATTTTGAGCTATTGCCTTTGCTACACCTAATGCGTCCGTGGGATCGGCATGTGCTACCGCTAGTATATTCTCTATCAACGGCATAAATGTAGTAACAGTTAATCCAAAGGCATGAAATGGAGGCAATGATGAAAGTATAGTCTCATCATTCCTAGCATGAATTACATCTGCTATTTGTGCAATATTACTCATTATGTTTAGATTAGTTAACATTACCCCCTTTGGTGCACCCTCACTACCACTGCTAAAGAGTATCGCACATACAGAATCTATATCGCTATCTTTTGCAAAGAGCAATTTTAGGAGCCAAGTTGGCATTAGTGATATTAGTATTAGATTCAGTATAAAAACAATTTTATGTTTCCTTATACCCATGACAATATCTTCCATGAAATGCACAACACAATCGCTAAAATCAAATTCAACTCCTCTCTCCTTAAGCTTATCTAAGAATTTTTTAGAGGTGTATATATGCGAGATATTAGCAGATTTTATTGCAGAAGATATAGCACTTTTACCCGCTGTAAAATTTAGATTTACAACAATCTTGCCAGACATAATGGTAGCGAAGTTGCATATCACAGAGGCTATTGAAGATGGGAGCAATACTCCTATACAATCATTAGGAAGCGAGCAGTTAGATGTCTTTTTTGGTAATGGTTTGAAGTTCATTTCTTTTATATCTTGACTAAGAATCACGCATAAGGCTAAAAGTCTACGATATGAAATACTGCCTGTCTGTGTATCAACTATTGCAATATCATTACCGCCACGTTTACATGATTCTATAAAAGCCTCAGCTAGTGTTGAGGAATTCTTACATTGATGTTCCCAAGCCTTAAAGCTCATTTCAAATATCTTAGCCTTTATTTTGTCTTTATGCGTATGCAATGGTATAGATTCTCCAAATGCTATGCTTACATCTCTTTTGGTAAAGCTTCTTTTGCGCTCCCTAAATTGCTCATTACTACGGCTAAAAATGCTCCCCCACATTCCTCGTATATAAAATGGCAGAATCACAGCCCTACTCTCGTCTATTCCTTGAGATATTTTTTCAAATCCGCTTTTAAATTCATTTAAATGTCCATGTCTACTAATTACACCTTCTGGGAAAAGACATACCATATCGCCATTGCTTATATGCTTTTGAATTTGCCCTATTGATTCCTTACTAGCAAGATTGGATACTGGAATCACACCAAAAAAATCAATAAAAAGCCGAACATACCACCTAGAATAAATACTGCGCTCCATAACAAAATATACCTTTTTTGGCAATGCCATTTGCACTATTGCCCAATCAATAAAAGATATATGGTTACCAAGCAATAGTACCCCTCCAGTTCTAGGAATATTATTAAATCCCTCGACAATTAGCCTATAGCGTTGCAGAATTGCTATACTTATTAGAATCCTAACAAGAGAAAATGGCATAAGCTTAATTGTATATATCATAGTTATGCAACTAATAATGCTTGCAACATAAAATAACCAGCTTTCATTCCAAGCTAATATTGCAAATGAGTTAGCTACTACTAAAGAGCAAATCATGCCCATACTTTGAATAAAGTTGCTACCCGCTATTACTCTACCTAACTCGCCGTTATCTGTATAAAACTGCATTAGAGCATTTAAAGGAACAATATACAATGCTCCGCCAAGCCCAAATAGAAAGAAAAGAACAGCTAACATAAAGAACGAATCAAATAAAGTAAACAAAGTTATTGCAATAAATATAATGCAAGCCCCAAGTGGGATAAATCCAGTCTCTATATAGTTTTTAGAGAATCTACCAGCAATCACAGAACCTACGATGATACCTAGACCAGTGATAGCAAGAATACTAACAACAAATCTAGTATTAGATATATGTAGGTTGTTTTTCACATACACAGGAAATATATCTACTATGAGTTGTGAGATAGACCAAAATATTGTGATAAAAATAACTGATAAAAAGACTATTTTGTGCTTTGCAATAGAATAAAGATTTTGTCTTAGCAATTCCCCTGATATGTAATGCGATTTATTAAATATAATCTTTGATGTAGGAGGTATTAATGGCAAACGAAAGCTTATTATTAGCTCTAATATTCCAAACACACACAACAATATAGATAATGGAAACATAACTCTTAAAATCTCATTTGGAGTTGCTAACTTCAAGTCATAAAGTTGTTCAAATAAGGCTGAGAATATAATCAAGCTAAATAGCATAGCAATTACTGTGCTAGCCTGAATGATTCCATTCCCCCAAGTTAGATTTTTCTTGCCTACTAGCTCCTTTATATAGCCATATTTAGCCGTGGAATAAAATGCGCTCTGTAATGCCAGCAAAAATGTAGTATAAAATGCAACCCAAAAAAACCCATTTACATATGATAAAAATAATAGAAAGAATAACAATACATTTGCTCCCGCAGCAACTTTTAGAATCTCACTCTTAGGGAATCTATCGCTAAGGAATCCAGATGGGGAAAAAGCTAAAATAAATGGAAGTATGATTAGCGCGTTTATAATTAAGCTATACCAAAACTGTGTTTCATCGTTAAAAGATTTATAGATAATATTCATCATAATGACTTTATGACCTAAATCTATAAATGAGTTGATAAATGCTGCGATAATAAATGGTATAAAGCCTTTGATTTTATATATCTTATTCATTGCATTTCCTTGCTCATTTGCTACATTACTAATTTAAATTATAGCAAATTGCATGATAAAACTTTGTTGATAACTTAAGTGTACTAGGCTTTGAACTTGCATAATGATCTTAAAATAATTTAATCTAAATAATGTCTAAGATGCAAATATTTGGATTATAATTATATCTGATATTAATAATAGAATTCATAAAGAGAGATATTATGATATGGAATGCTATTGTTTTGGCATTTAGACAAATTTCACGTAATTATTTACGTGCCTTTTTGACTATGCTTGGTGTCATTATTGGAGTAGCCTCTGTGATTATTATGATTACATTGGGCAATGGTGCAACACAAAACGTTAAAACACAAATGGAAGCACTTGGTAGTAATTTATTGGTTGTTCACCCTGCTAGAGGCTTGAATACTGGTGGAGGTTCGCTTAATAGGAAATTCTCCATGCAGGAAGTCTCTATATTACGCTCAAGGCTGAATCTAAAGGCTGTAGCTCCGATTGCTAGCTCATCTCCACTTGTGCAATATATGGGCTCAAATATGCAAACTACTGCTAATGGCATAACAGATGAATACTTTGAAGTAGCAAACCTAGAAATAGCCCTTGGAAGGAAGTTCAACGATGATGAGACAAGTGCTAATGTTTGCATAATAGGACAGAGCGTTCGTGCTGCGCTATTTAAGGATAAAGATCCAATAGGCGAGAATATTCGCGTAGGCAAGTCTATATGTGAAATTGTAGGTGTGCTAAAGGCTAAAGGATCAAGCAACGGAAATGATCAAGATGATGTTGTGTTGCTGCCATTTAAGACATTTTTACGTAATATATCTGGAATCACAAGTATTTATAATATAAATAGAATCATGATTTCCATGCATGATGGAGCAGATTCTACACAGATTGTTCGCAACATCAAGGATATATTAAGAGATTATCGTAACATTAAGCCAGGACAAATCGATACATTTGATGTATGGGACACAAAAGCATTTGAAGAAAGACTAACAGAGGCTACTAAAGTTTTAATGTTATTTCTTAGTGCAGTGGCTGGAGTTAGTCTTATTGTAGGTGGCATTGGAATAATGAACATCATGTTGGTTTCTGTAACCGAGAGAACAAGAGAGATTGGCACTAGGCTTGCTATTGGGGCACTAGAGAGTGATGTATTGCTTCAATTTTTAATAGAATCAATAGTTGTTAGTGCTCTTGGCGGATTGATTGGTATTTTTATGGGGTTTTTCATTTCGTGGTTTGCTACAGAGCAAATGGGGCTACCTTTTATATTTGACATGTGGGTGGCACTTGGCGCGTTTATGTTTTCTGCTGTTGTTGGAATTGTGTTTGGTTACTTGCCTGCCTATCGTGCTTCCAAGCTAGATCCAATCGAGGCTCTAAGATATGAATAGCAAAAATAAATTCTATATCAGGATTGCACATTTATAAATCCATGAATAAAATCTAAGTATTCGCGTTTAAAATTAGAATGAAAAAATACTTTCCAAGAATCTTCAAACTGCAAAATAGAAACGAATAGCTAAGTTTTTGCAAAATACTCAAACAAGCTCTTAAAAAATTAGACATTATGCTTTCAAGAATGAATTACTTAAAAATTGGAGCTGTGGATAAAAAGTAACTATATGTAGCGTTATAGGGCGACATACAAGCAATAGTCATAGTTTACAATATTATGATAGATAATGGCAAATATCCAATATGAATTCTTTAGTAAAATTAATTTACAAGATGCTTTTTGATTTCTTAGGTGCAAGATTATTAAGGCTTTGGTAGTTGGTATAATTAAAAAAGCATCGCAAGGTGAAAAAGCCTATATCTAGCGTTTATGTTTAAACCTATTGGTACTAAGGTTTAATATCATAATTTATCACCAATACTTCCCTTGTTCTTTTGTTTGCATTATTATAAAGTCTTTATAAAGCTCTCTAACCAATTCACAATCATTGTAGCTAAGAATGAATTTACCCTTAATATTGCTTAGCATATTTGCTAATATTTCATGCTTTTTGTTCCAAATTTATCTTTGGTCTTATAATAATGTTCTGTGTCAACATAAGGCGGGTCAAGATAAAAAGGGCACTCTCATCATATTCTTTTATTAATTTGCTAAATCCATGTTTTCAATACAAACATGCCTTAATCGTCTTGAGAATACACTAAAATCTCTACAAATATTTTTAATGCCTCTATGCTTTGCCATTGCAAAATTCTCTCCCCTGCTAGAAAAACTAAATGAAAGTAAATAAAAATAAAATGTGGCTCTCTGTATATCATTTTTTGGTTTTATCTCACCTTTTTTAATGCTCTCAAGAATCTCCCTGCTAGAAAGCATGTTTGAAAGCTCTAGCTCAAGACTTTTTTGGCGAGTTTTGATAATTCTATGAAGGTTAATTAAATCGCCGTTTGTGTCATTTACAACTTCAACTAGTTTGTTTGGGCTATCCACATTTCTGCATATTTTATCTATAAAAATGCTAAGTTTGCTTTGCTCTTTTATACCATTTTAAGATTTATTCTCTCTTTTGCTCTTTGTTTTAGCGTGTCCTCTATACTTGGTTTTGCATACAAAACTGATAACGCTCCACCAAACACCTCTACATAAAGTCTATGCGGAGGCATGAGTTCTACAATATCTTTTGCTAGTCTGCTTTTACCTCCAACCCAAGAAAATGGGGCTTTTAGTGTTGTAGGTTTATAAAAACCTGTTTCCATAATGTCTCCTTATAAAACATAAAAAATTAAATTCTCTTTTTTAAAAAGAGTTAAAATATTTTGTTTTAAAGGCAGAACTATGCGTTAAAACTCTATTTAAACAATGTTTAAATTCTCTTTCTATCTTGTTTAAATAGATTTAGTTTAAAATCATCAATCTAGTCAAATCAACTGCTAGCCCACATAATATCCCTCTAACAAATGCACTCTTTTAACTTCATTTGTGCTACTCCCAACAATGCTAGTATTATTATAAATATATCCTCCTACCATACTTCTACTTATGCTACTACATCCTAGAGGTTGCGAGGAAGGAGTACAATTTCTCCTTTTTATTTATTGTTTTTAGAATCTCTTTTTAAAGTTTTAGTCTCATGCTATCATTGATGGATTTTTGAGCAAGCCTTTTTATTCTTAATCACAGCTGCAAAAAAGCTTAAATCTTTTTTCTTTTGCTCTATGATTTGCTCATTTTCTATTTGTTCTAATATGTCATCACCCACAGCTTTTTGCATCTGTGCCTCTCTTCTTAGCTTCGCTGCCACTATGTTTATGTTATTAATTGGTGGAGTCTTTGGAGTTTTTACCTTTGGTGCGTCTTGTTCTGCTTTTGTTATGAGTAAGTCAAGGTTATTTTGTTGTGCGCTTCTATTGTTATCTATGTCTTTTTGTGCGACTTTTATGCGCTTAAATGTAATTTGCTCTGCTCTTTTTGCGACTTCAGCACTTACACCTTTTATAGAATCTACACAATGCGCAATCTCTATAAAGTTACCCTTTTTATCATAGATAAATAGCTCTTTTGTATTGTTGATATTAGCTCTAACAAACACTTTGTCATAGTTAAATGCTTCTATGCAGCCATACCATACACCCCCATGCATTATTCCTTTTTTATTAACCGTTTTTATTAGACTAGGCGAGAGCTT
>NZ_JRPD02000003.1 GCF_000765805.2 Helicobacter muridarum
TTGTTTTTCCAGCTTCGCATAGAAACTAGCTATCGCTTGTTTTTCCAGCTTCGCATAGAAACTAGCTATCGCTTGTTTTTCCAGCTTCGCATAGAAACTTCGCTTCGCTTGTTTTTCCAGCTTCGCATAGAAACTTCGCTTCGCTTGTTTTGAGTTGGGGGTAGTTGGGTTTATTTTGATTCTAAACTTTGGATTCTAAACAAAAGCTTTGTTGATTAGCTAAGATATAAGAATATATAAGAAGATCTAGTTTATTGCCTTACAACGTTTTAAGTGGTATTGATTCATTATATATTCTGCTGTGATTTATCATTTTTATTTTGCCTGAAATTATTGTTACCTTACGCTTCTAATGTGCAAGCTTGCTGGCTTTCAAGCAATTTGTAACTATAGGGTTATTTTTTGTCGTGCTAATAAGATCTTTGTTTATTTTGTAAATTTAGTCTTGGTATTATTTAGATTAAATCTAATGTTATAGACTATCAATTATATCCATAGTCTCTTTTAACTTTGCCCTTGCTTCTTCTATATCCATATTTTGCGATAAGAATATTGGATCTCCAACATAATAATCGATGCGAGTAAAGGGTTTAGGGATACAGAATTTATCCCAAGTGTTTAGTTCCCAATAACGTTTTGGAGAGATTCTACAAGGACATATTCCTACGCCGCTCTTCATTCCCATTAATAATATTCCATCTGCAATGCTTTTATATGGTCCTCTTGGTCCATCTGGCGTTACTGCTATATCCTGTCCATTTTTTAATGCTCTTATAGCAACTATTAATGCCTTTATGCCACCTTTTTCTATACCTGTGCTGCCTCTTATCGCATTTAAGCCAAAGGAGCTAAAATATTTTTCAATAATAATTCCATCATTATGTGCCGATGTTATAAAGCTCATATTTGGCTTATCTCGCACTTGTGCATATAGGTATGGCATCATTAAGAAATTGCCATGCCACATACATGCGATGAAATTTTGCTCTCTAACATAATTAGATATATGAAACTTATTTTTGCAAGTCAAATAGAATATTTTAGAGATAAAACGCATAATTTTTGGTAGATTTTTCCACGCGAACTCTCTACGAATATCTCTATGAATATTATTTCTTAGCCACTCAACATATCTATTAGACTTACCCATTAGTTATAAATCCTTATCATTTATGAATGTAATAGATTTTAAAGATTCTACTACTAAATGACTAACAACTATTTTGCTGTGTTGAACTTGTATTTTGTGTATTTTTGTAACAAAGTAGTGCATGTATGTAAATATATGACATTTCGATGATTTTAGCTATAATTCATTTTAGTAAACATCATCTAAAAAGAATGATTATTTCGATAACAATAATTTGTATATTAATTTAATATGAATTATATTATATGTTGAGGAGATAGTATGTCAAATCCTACAGGTTTTATGGATTATAGTAGAGAGGAAATTATATCTTTTCCGCCCAAAGAGAGAGTTAAGAATAATCAGGAGTTTCACAAGCTTTTAGATTCAAAGAAGCAAGAAATTCAAGCTAGTCGTTGTATGCAGTGCGGCATTCCATTTTGTCAAGCTGGTATACATATCAAAGGGCAAACCATAGGTTGCTCTAATCTCAATTTGATTCCAGAGTGGAATGATTTGCTTTCACGTGGATTATGGGAATTAGCATATCGGAGACTCTCTCTTACTATGCCTTTTCCAGAAATAACAGGTAGAATATGTCCCGCTCCATGTGAGAACTCTTGCGTTTGCAATGCAAATGGCGAGGCAGTAACTATAAAGGATAACGAATTAGCTCTTGCTGAATATGCCTTTAAAAATGGTTTGATAAAGCCTAGAAATATTGCTCGAAATGGTGCAAAGATAGCTATTATTGGCAGTGGCCCAGCAGGGCTTGCATGTGCCGATACTTTAAATTTGCTTGGTTATGAAGTCGATGTATATGAGCGTGATGATAGAATAGGTGGATTACTTATGTATGGTATACCCGATGTTAAATTAGAGAAATGGGTTGTGCAAAGACGTATAGACATAATGAAAGAAGAGGGCATTACCTTTTATACCAACCATGGCATAGAATCTAGTAGCGATTTTTCTCCACTTGTTGAAAAATATGATAGGGTTGTTATTGCAATTGGTGCTAGGAAACATATCAGTTTTGATATTGAGGGTGGGAATCTTGATGGTATATATAATGCCCTTGATTTCTTGGTAGCAAATACAAAGTCTATTTTAGATTCTAAACCTAATAAGTTAAGTGCTAAGAATAAACATGTTGTTGTTGTAGGTAGTGGAGATACTAGCACCGATTGTTTTGCTGTTGCTATAAGGCAGGGGGCAAGAAGTGTTATAAGGCTTGAACGCTCTCCTAGTAAACCCATAAAAAGGTTAAACTCAAATCCATGGCCAGAATATCCGATTGTTTTACAAACAGGCTATGGAATAGAAGAATCTATAGCTATCAATAATAGCGATCCAAGGAGATTTAGCACAATGCCAAAGCTATTTATTGGAAATAAGAATTTACAAGCTGTAATGACTACAAAATTACAATGGGGTGTTGTAGATGGCAAGAAAAAAAGCACAGAAATATTGCAAAGCAGTGAGACTATTCAAGCTGATATGGTGCTAAAGGCTATGGGATTTAGTGGATGTGAAGACGGTGTGAGTGAAATCTTTGGCGTAAAGATGGATAAAGGAAATATTATGAATAATAACTTTAGAACATCTAGGGCTAAAGTCTATACATGTGGTGATTGTAAGATAGGAGCTAGTTTGGTTGTTACTGCTATAAAAGAAGGCAGAGAATGTGCTAATGCGCTTCATTTAGAGCTGTTCAAGAGTTAGCATATTTATATGATTTTGTAAATCATTCCTACTTAAAAGTTGTGAAAGTAACAAACTAGAGCCAATTATTTTTATGTATTTTATTATTATGCGTTCTTGGCTAATAAACAAGGCTTTTTGCTTAGAATACAAAGTAAGCTAATCCTAACCAAAACAACCAAAGGGAAGTTTCTATTGCACTTAAATGGAAACTAGAAAACTACTTATTAGAATTTTAGGACATTCTTAACAAAAAGCAATTTCATCTCATGATTCAATAGGTTAGAGTTTTCTTGCTTTGAGTGGGATGAAGTGGTTTTAGCATATTAGACTGAATAGCTATAATATCTATTTTATAATTAAATACAACTTTAGATTGCCAGTTTGTTATTTTGTATTAATGCAACCCCATAGTATTAATATATTCTATTTATTCGTATCTTGGATTATTAGGTTTCTTTTGTATCTCATGGATTTATGAAAAAAGGATAGCGGTATATATTGATTTATATGATTAGATACAAATATCTAATCTAAATATCAATATGTTTTAAAATGAAATATTGGCACTAGTTCATCATAATGGCTTTTACTTCTTTTTTTGTCATATTGTATATAAGAACTCGTTTTGGCTTATCTTTATGATTTTGCATAGCCATTTGGAAGTCTGTTGTATTTTTAATTGGCGTGTCTTCTATTTGAGCAATAATATCTCCTTTTTCGAAGCCTAGACTCTCTGCTTTGGAATTACTATCAACATCAGTTATTAAGACTCCATTAATGTCATTTGGCACTCGCCAAGCTCGTCTTATTTGATCAGTTAGATTCTCTACTCTTAATCCGCTTAATACAGATCCTTTATCTTTGGTTGGAGTCTCTTGAGCTATTCTTGTGGATTCTTGAGGTTGTTCTGCTAGTCTCATTTGGATTTGTTTTGTTTCTAGTGTAGATTGATTGCCATTTGTATTATTTCTTAGCACTGTTAATGTTACTTGCTTGTTTGGTGGCATTGATCCTATGGTGTTTCGTAATTCTGATGCATTTTTGATTGGTTTGCCATCAACAGCAACAATCAAATCCCATACTGCAAGTCCGGCCTTTTGAGCAGGAGAATTTGCTTGCATTCCAACCACCAATGCGCCATTTGAATCTTTATAAATACTAGATATTTCTTGATCTACATCTTTAATACTTACACCAATGAATCCTCGTCTAACCTTACCAGATTTAATAAGCTCTGCTGCCACGTTTTTGACCATTTGCGATGGAATGGCAAACCCTATGCCGTGATTTCCTCCTGTGCGTGAAATTATGGCGGTATTCATACCAATTAATGCTCCTCTAGAGTCAATTAATGCTCCTCCACTATTGCCCGGATTAATGCTAGCATCAGTTTGAATAAAATTCTCATATGCGCTAATACCAAATCCATGCTTATTAAGAGCAGAGATAATCCCTTGCGTTACACTTTCTCCTACTCCAAAAGGATTTCCAATAGCAAATACTACATCTCCTACAGCATATTTCGTGCTATCTGCAAATTGTAGTGTTGGCAAATTTCTCTTATCTATCTTAATTACTGCAATATCGCTTTGAGTATCTTCTCCAATAAGTTTTGCATTGTATTTTTTGCTATCACCAGGAATACTTACTGTAATCTTGTCTGCACCATTTATGACATGGCTATTAGTAACTATATATCCATCATTGGTTAGTATTACACCTGAGCCAATACCGCCTCGCAAGTTGTCTTTTGGTATTACATCTCCGAAGAATTGTTGAAAGAATGGATCATTGAATGGAGATTGCCCACCACTTACCTTTTTTTCTGTCGTGATATTTACAACTGCTTTTGTAGCGTTCTTGATAGCGTCATTATAGGAATATATCGCATTTGGATTACCAACAGGAGAGATGCGCGTAAATGGTGGGGCATCGCTTATAGCAAAGGCGCATGATAGTGATAACCCAAATACAATAGAGGCTAAAATTTTGCTTGCTTTGGTTGATTTTAGAGGTTTTTCTATGCAACATTTAATTGGAAACAAAGAATCCTTATTCATATAATCTCCTAAAAATAAAATTCTATGAGTTTAGTATGTCAATATAAAAATATCTTAAACAAGTCGTATGCTTAAGCTCTGTTAGATCAAATATATTTAATATCTTGAAAATCTGAAATATAACAGAATCTAATTTTGCGTTATTGCTTGTTTTTGATAGAACATGAATGCTTCAACTTTTCTATATCTAAATCTAAGTAATTATTATTAAGGTTTTAACTATTTAAATCAGACTTAATGCTATTTTTGTTTTTATGATTTTTGATATGCCCTTAGATTCCTTATTTAAGCTAAAAGTAATACAGAATAGGTCATGAGTTAAATTTCGCTTCTCCTAATATAACATTAACATTATGGAATCCTTAACAATATATTACAATATGGGCTTGCTAATATCAATGTAATTTTTGTTTATTTGAGACTACATGTTTATTAATATTTTTATTAGTGTGTCCTGATGCATGATTGAATCTATCTTATTTTTAATAGATGAGCTAAATATATACAATAAATAATATTGATGGAAATAAATTAATGTGAAAACTATACATTTCATGAATATTTATCATTTAGTTGAGATTAGATTCTAGTATTAGTAATATTTCTGATTTATTTTGTTACTTTTTTACATAATATTAAATTAGATCATAATGCAATCAAATTGCTTATTGTCAATTTTTAATTTGACATTTTAACTTTTGTTTGACTGCATTGTTTATTTTCAATTTAAAGATTTTTGAGCTATCTTGTCATTTAAATATTTTAATCCAATATTATATATTTATTTTAAAAATTTTAACTTAATTACTATATTTTATTATATATTTAGTTATTTTTAATAACAAATAGTTGTTATAGTGTTTATGAAAAGACAGCTATATTTTAATTAATTATGTACTATATGAACCAATATTATTAAATATTGTTTTTGTAGTGAATATATCTTCAGCTTCGATGATTATCTTCATAAATTTAATTAGCAATAAATCAAAAGTTTAGTTTTTTGCTTAATTTTTTTAATTCTGTATTTTTTTGCAATTTATATTACATTATTGTTGTATTGTAATTAAGTTAAGTTGTTTTATCAAACACTTAACGTTAGTTACAAAAATTTAGGAGTTGCACTATGTCAGAAAATAATGTGAGAGTTATGGGCATTGATGCCGGCGGCACAATGACTGATACTTTCTTTGTCAAAGAAGATGGTAATTTTGTTGTTGGTAAAGCGCAAAGCAATCCAGAAGATGAAAGCTTAGCTATTTATAATAGCTCTCAGGATGCTCTAGCACATTGGAATAGAACAGTAGATGATGTATATCCTGAACTTCTTACTTGTGTATATTCTGGTACAGCTATGCTTAACCGTGTTGTGCAAAGAAAGGGTCTTGATGTAGGCTTAATCTGTAATAAGGGCTTTGAGCATGTTCTTTCTATGGGACGTGCTTTGCAATGTTATTTAGGCTATGCTCTTGAAGATAGGATACATCTAAACACGCATCGTTATGATGAGCCTCTTGTCCCACTTAAGCGTATACGAGGTGTTACAGAGCGCACCGATGTTCAAGGTACTATTGTGATTCCAATACGAGAAAAAGAAGTAAGGCAGGTTACAAGAGAATTAGTAGATACTGGCTCTAAGGCAATAGTAATTTGTCTTTTGCAATCTCATAAGAATCCAACTAGTGAAAGAAGGGTTAGAGATATAGTAAAAGATGAGCTTAAGATTTTAGGTAAAGCAGATTTGCCTGTATTTGCTAGTGCTGATTACTATCCTTCAAGAAAAGAGTCTCATAGAATGAATACAACCGTGCTAGAAGCCTATGCCGCAGAGCCTTCTCGCCAAACTTTACAAAAGGTTAGTGATAGGTTCAAAAAGCATGGTGCTAAATTTGACTTGCGTGTAATGGCCACTCATGGCGGCACAATTAGTTGGAAAGCTAAAGAGCTTGCAAGGACTATTGTGTCTGGTCCTGTAGGTGGTGTTATTGGATCTAAGCTTTTAGGAGAAGTGCTTGGTTATGACAATGTAGCATGTAGCGATATTGGTGGCACAAGTTTTGATATGGCTTTGATTGTAAAAGGTAACTTTACTATTGCTCAAGATCCAGATATGGCAAGGCTAGTGCTATCCCTGCCTTTAGTTGCTATGGATTCTGTTGGTGCTGGTGCTGGTAGCTTTGTACGTTTGGATCCGCATAACCATTCTATAAAATTAGGTCCAGATAGCGCAGGATATCGAGTAGGCACTTGTTGGGCTGATAGCGGACTTGATACTGTTAGCGTTTCTGATTGTCATTTGATATTAGGCTATCTTAATCCAGATAATTTCTTAGGTGGACAAATTAAGCTAGATGTAGAGCGTGCTAGAGCGCATGTTAAGCAGCAAATTGCCGATCCACTTGGATTAAGCGTTGAAGATGCAGCAGCGGGGGTAATCGAGTTACTTGATTTGGAATTGCATGAATATTTGCGCTCTAATGTAAGTGCTAAAGGATATAGCCCTTCTGACTTTGTATGTTTCTCTTATGGCGGGGCTGGTCCTGTTCATACCTATGGCTATACCGAGGGGCTTGGTTTTAAAGATGTAATTGTGCCTGCATGGGCTGCTGGATTCTCTGCTTTTGGCTGTGCTTGTGCTGATTTTGAATATCGCTATGATAAGAGTGTTGATCTTGCATTGCCACAGTTTGCAAGCGATAAGGAAAAAGTAGAAGCATGCAAGGCTATTCAAGATGGTTGGGAAGAACTTATAGAAAAAGTAGTTGAAGAATTTGTAATTAATGGTTTTAAGAGAGAAGATGTATTGCTAAAGCCTGGGTATCGCATGCAATATATGGGACAGTTAAATGACCTTGAGATTGATTCGCCTATTATGAGTGCTAAAGATGCTAGTGACTGGGATAAGATTACAGCAGCTTATGAAAAATATTATGAAATGGTATATTCAGAATCTGCTTGTTCCCCAGAGCTTGGATTTTCTGTTACAGGCGTGATTATGAGAGGATATGTAGCTACTCAAAAGCCTGTTATTCCTGAAGAAAAAGAGGTTGGTAAAACCCCTAGCCCTAGCGCGAAGCTTGGCACTAGGAAGTTTTATCGACATAAAAAATGGTCTGAAGCTACTGTATGGAGTATGGAAAAGCTTCAACCCGGAAATGAGGTTTTTGGTCCAGCAATTATAGAATCTGATTCAACAACATTTGTTGTTCCAGATGGCTTTGCAACAACGCTTGATAAGCATAGATTATTTCATTTAAGAGAAACTAAATAAGGAGATACAAATGGCAAATTTATTAAAAAATGGAAAAACATTATCACAATATAGAAAAGAGATCATTGATAGAACGAATGCAACAGGTTATTATAATGGTCTAGAACGCTTAGAGTTCAAAGAAAGTAATCCTATTGGCTATGAAAAGATATTTTCTAAGCTTCGCGGTGGTATTGTGCATGCAAGAGAGACTGCTAAAAAGATCGCTGCCTCGCCAATCGTAGAGCAAGAAGGAGAGCTTTGTTTTACTCTTTATAATGCAGTAGGTGATAGTGTGCTTACTTCTACTGGGATTATTATTCATGTGGGTACAATGGGTGCTGCAATTAAATACATGGTAGAAAATGGTTGGGAAGATAGCCCTGGCATTAATCCAAGAGATATGTTTACAAACAATGATTGCTCTATTGGAAATGTGCATCCATGTGATATTATGACTCTTGTACCTATTTTTTGGGATGATAAGCTTGTTGGCTGGGCTGGTGGCGTTACTCATGTTATTGATACTGGGTCTGTAACTCCTGGGTCTATGAGCACTGGACAAGTTCAACGTTTTGGTGATGGATATATGATTACTTGTCGTAAGACTGGTGCCAATGACGAACCTTTTAAGGATTGGCTACATGAATCTCAACGTTCTGTGCGCACTCCTAAATATTGGATTCTTGATGAAAGAACAAGAATTGCTGGTTGTCATATGATTCGTTCCCTTGTTGAAGAAGTGATTCAGCAAGAAGGCATTGATAATTATATGCGCTTTATCAATGAGGTGATTGAAGAGGGTAGAAGAGGATTAGTATCTCGTATTAAGTCTATGACTATACCCGGTAAATATCGAAAAGTAGCTTTTGTTGATGTGCCATATAATCATGAAGATATTGGCGTATCCTCTGAATTTGCCAAACTTGATACAATCATGCATTCACCTGTAGAGATTACCATTAATAAAGATGCTACATGGAAGCTTGATTTTGAAGGTTCTAGTCGTTGGGGTTGGCATAGCTACAATGCTAATGTTTGTAGTTTCACAAGTGGGATTTGGGTTATGATGACACAAACGCTTATTCCAACTTCAAGAATAAACGATGGTGCTTATTTTGGGACACAGTTTCGCCTACCTAAAGGCACTTGGATGAATCCAGATGATAGACGCACAGGACATGCATATGCATGGCACTATCTTGTTTCAGGGTGGAGCGCACTATGGCGGGGTCTATCTCAAGCATACTATTCAAGAGGCTATCTTGAAGAGGTTAATGCTGGTAATGCTAATACTTCTAACTGGTTACAAGGAGGAGGTATTAATCAAGATGGCGAAATTCATGCTGTAAATAGTTTTGAAACTTCATCTTGCGGTACAGGTGCATCAGCTATTAAAGATGGAATCAATCATGCAGCTGCAATTTGGAATCCAGAGGGTGATATGGGCGATGTAGAGATTTGGGAAATGGCTGAACCTTTGCTTTTCCTTGGACGTAACCCAAAAGCAAATACTGGAGGCTATGGACGTTATCGTGGTGGTTGTGGTTTTGAATCATTAAGAATGGTTTGGAATGCACATGATTGGACAATGTTCTTTATGGGAAATGGCTATATGAATAGCGATTGGGGACTTATGGGTGGCTATCCATCAGCAAGCGGTTATCGTTTCGAAGCTCATAAGACTGATATAGAAAATAGAATCAAGAATGAAGAGGCGTTACCTTTAGGTGGGGACTTTAATCCTAACCAACATGGATATGAAAAATATATTTCACCCAATGCTAAGGTAAAAAGAGATAAGCAATGCATGACAACAGAGGCTTGTTATGATAATTACGATTTATATTTGAACTATATGCGTGGAGGACCTGGATTTGGTGATCCTATTGAACGAGAAATTGATGCTATTGTAGAAGATTTAAATCAAGAATTACTTTTGCCTGAATATGCTTATAAAGTATATGGAGCAGTAGTCAGTAAAGATTCTAATGGTGTATGGGTTGCTGATGAAGCCAAGACCAAGAATCGTAGAAAGGAAATGAGGCAAGAGAGAATTAGTCGTTCTAAGCCCACAAAAGAGTGGATGAAAGAAGAGCGTCAGAGGATTTTAGATAAAAAGGCAAGTAGTCAAGTGCAACATATGTATGCAACAAGTTTTGGACTTTCTGAGAAATTCCTTAATCAGTTCAAGCAGTTTTGGAATCTACCAAGCGGTTGGAATCTCAAAGAAGAAGAGCTTGGCGTATTTACCTATGGATCAAAATTCCGTATGGATCTTTCGAAAATGCCGGGTGTAAAAACAGTTGTATTAGCAGATGAATAGAAATAGAAAAAGGATAACAAATGTCAAAATATACAAAAGAAGAAGTAAAATATTTAGTTGATGGTAAATTAGATTGGGATACTACGTTTCGTATGCTTAGCATGCCTAAAGATATACAGCGTTTCCAACTTTATCTAGAGGTTCTGCAAGAAAAGGTGCGCTTTAATGATAAGATTGTTTTACCACTTGGACCTCATCTATTTGTTGTTCAAAAGCCAGATAAAAAATGGCTTATTCAATGTGGTTGCGGCTTTGAATTTTGCGCACCTGAAGAAAACTGGAAGCTTTATGCTAATGTGTATGTGCGTGATACCGCTGAAAAGATGGAGGAGGTTTATCCTAAGTTGCTTGCTGTTGATACAGAGTGGCAGGTGTATAGAGAGTATATTTGCCCAGAATGTGGCATTATGCATGATGTTGAAGCACCTACTCCATGGTATCCTGTTATCCATGATTTTGAGCCAGATATTAAGGCTTTTTATGAAGATTGGCTGAATTTGCCTATGCCAGAAAGAAAATACTAGATTTAGTCTGAAATAGTATTTTTATGGGTGTTTAATAAGTATTTATATTATTATGATACTAAAATTAATATATATCGCTTATTATCGACAGGGGGGGAGGTATCCCTCTTAACTTTTATTACAACAGCTTACATTAAGTTCAACTAATTAATAATTTAGGTTTTTTGTGTTAATATTGGCTTATAGAATTATTATTAAGTTATTTATATTTTTTATACTTTTATTAAGAGCGACATTCAAACTTCAAGGATTCTATAGTTTAACCTAGTAATTCTCTAATATAGTCTCCGTATTTATTAACTTCAACCAAGAAGCTATCATGACCATAATCGCTTTGTATGATCTCCAAACTACAAGCTAATCCTAGTGTGTCCATTTGTTCTTTTATATGCTCCATTTCTGATATAGGAAACATATTATCTCCATTGAATGCAATTAAATGTAAGGGAGATTGAATTTCGCTTAAGGCATGCTCCAAGCCTGTGAATCCTAATGAAGCATCATACATACTAAGAGCTCGTATTAGATACAAATAGCATAATGGATCAAAGTATGTGCTAAAGTTTGCTCCGTTATAATCCAAGTATTTCTCTACCTCAAATCTACCAAATAATTCAAAATATCCATCAGTGGGGACATATCTCCTAGAGAATTTGTTATGCAATGTAGAAAGTGAGAGATATTGAGAAAAGCCAAGCATGCGCGCTACTTGCAAGCCTTTAAATCTGGGTAAAGATGTGCTAGAAATTTCGTAGTTACCGCCCTTAAAGTCAGAATCAAGCATAATGATTTCTCGCATAACTTTATTAATCAATATTATTTGCGGATTGCTTATATAGCTTGCGGATATTGATATAAACATATTTGCACTTTTTGGATACAAAATAGCAAAGCTTAAGGCTTGCATGCCACCCATAGATCCGCCAATAACTGCATGCAAGCGTGTGATTCCTAATGAGTTTAGCAGAATCTTATTTGCCTTTACCATATCTTGTATTGTTATTACTGGAAATTTCAAACGATAAAAGTCATTATCACCAAATGAACCATAAGTAGGGCTAATAGGAGATGTAGATCCATAGCATGAGCCAATTACGTTAGCGCAGATTACAAAATATTTATTTGTATCTATATATTTGTTATTTCCTACCATACTATCCCACCAACCAGCTTTTGCCTCATTTTGATACTTACCTGCACAATGATGGCTACCTGTTAGGGCATGTGTGATAAGAATTGCATTACTATTATCAGAATTTAGTTTTCCATATGTTTCATATATAATTTGATATGGTTCTAAGATTCTGCCTGATGTGAGGTATAGTGGGCTTGTAAATATCTTAGTATGTGTTTGCATTATTAGGGAATGGTCTTTTTCATTATTCATAATCTAATTTCTCCTTAATATCTGCCAACCTTAAGAATGTTAGCTAAACCAAAATGTATTTATTAATCTCAATTTCACTAAATTGCACCGCATGATAACTAAATTTATCTTATTGAACTTTCTATGTTCGCCATTAATATAGTCACAATGCAATATTGAAGCTTAAGAGTTAAAATATTTGATTCTTAAGCTGCTTGTTCAATGGCAAAAGCAATAATCTGGCTTCTTTGATTATATTGGAGTTAATATTGAATTTCTTATTAGCTTAACTTAATAAATATTACAAATTTATATTCGCACATAAATTCCATTTTGTCGCAGATATTTTTTTAGCTCTATAATGTCTACTTCTTGATAATGGAATATGCTAGCAGCAAGTGCCGCATCTACTCCAATCTTAAATACATCTAATATATCTTTCATATTTCCAGCACCACCGCTAGCAATAATTGGCAGATTGCAAACTTCCATGGCTTTTTGTAGCTTTTCTATATCAAATCCAGCCTTTGTTCCATCAGTATCCATACTAGTAAGTAGAATTTCTCCAGCTCCAAGAGATTCTACTTGCGTTAGCCATTCTTCCATATTTTTCCCGCTATCAATCCTGCCTCCTGCCATAAAAATACCTATGCTAGAATCTTTTCTTAGTTTAGCATCTACTGCAACAACAATGCACTGTGAGCCAAATCTCTGTGCAGCCTCTCTTATGAATGCAGGGTTTTTTAGCGCGAAAGAATTTAGACTGACTTTATCACAGCCTGCATTTAGCAAGTCAGATATGTCTTGTAATGTGCTAATGCCTCCGCCAACACTTAAAGGTATAAAGACTTCTTTTGCAATAGATTCTATAAGCGGTATGGTGGTTTTTCTTTCCTCAAATGTCGCATTAATGTCTAAGAATACAAGCTCATCTGCTCCGCAATCATTGTATCGTTTAGCAATTTCAAGAGGGTCCCCTGCATCTCTTAGCCCTGTGAAATTCACGCCTTTTACAACTCTAGCGTTTTTTATATCTAGGCAAGGAATGATCCTTTTTGCTAAATTCGACATAGTTTACCCCTGTTATTGTTATGTTGTTAAAAATATTGTTATAATCCCAAATGGAATTATACACTATACATTAATATGTTATTTGATTTTGAATTTTCAATGTTAGAATTAACAAAGAGGGGTGGCAAATGCAGAATCTTGCAAGCAACCTTAGTAGCAATTGCTATACGCTTTATATACAAGATAAAATTTCACAAATGCTAGGTAATGTTATATTTATTTCTGGTATAGCTAGAGATATTGTAAATAGAAGTTCTAGTTTTGCCAAACTAGCTAGTATAGAAGCATATAAGTTGTCTAAAATATTTCATATTAATGAAACTAATAAGGTTCAAATCAAAGGGGCTAAAATAAATAAGAATTCATTTCAAAAGGCAAAATTTAGCAAAGCAAAGTCCAACAAAATCTTAGCAAAGAAGAATTTAGGACAGAATTTTCTATCAGATATAACAATAATGGAAAAAATTATCCAAGCCATTCCCTCAAATATAGCAGAATCTATTGTAAAAGGGCAGATGAGGCTAATTGAAGTAGGGATTGGCTTGGGTGATTTGACTAAGAGATTTGCGCTTGAATATCCATTACTATGCTATGAAATTGATAAAAGATTAATTGACTTAGCAAAGGATAGTTTAGCAGATGAGTTGCTTGCCAATAGAATTACAATAGAGCATGCAGATGCTCTGCATATTCGATGTGGCGATGGCTATTTGTTTAATAGTCCTTATTTTTTAGTTTCAAATCTGCCTTATTATATCGCTACGACTATTATTTTACAGACATTTAGGGATAGTCTTTGTCAAGGATTCGTTGTTATGACTCAAGAAGAAGTTGCAAGGAAGTTTTGCGCTAAAACTAGCAACAAAGAGTTTTGTGCTTTAAGCGTTATTGCAGAAATCTTAGGCAAGGTTGAGTATCTTTTCTGTGTGTCGCCAGAGAGTTTTACTCCGCGACCAAAGGTAAATTCAGCAGTGTTTCGCTTTATGAGAGAAAGAAATGCTTTACCAGAATATTTGGAGTCTACTCTTAAACATGCTTTTCTTTCACCAAGAAAGAGACTTTTTTCGAATCTAGCTACATGGGATTTTCTAGGTAGAGACGGAGCACAATATATTTTTGATCGTCTTAATTTTACAGAGATGATACGAGCCCATGAAGTGTCTTCTAAGGAATATTGCAAGATAACACAGCTTATAGCTGCTTTAAAAAAGGATAGAAAATGAATATAAATAATCAAGATAATTTATCTGGGAATAAAAATCCAAAAGAACAAAAAGACCATGATGGTATTCAAAAAACTCCAAAGACTTCATCAAATCGTATGGGTGATGGTGAATACAAAAAAAAGACATCGGAGGTAAATCAAGATAGAGAGCAAGATGTAAGACAGAATCATAAACGCATTGCTAAAGATTCAAGAGATACAATCAAAAGAAAGAACTTCAACACACAATTTAAATTAGATAAGGATAACGGAAATATTAAGCAAAATTTAGAATCTCATACTTATAATAGAAAATGGGTAGGTGAAAATAAATATGCAGTTAAAAATAAAAATAAAATAAATGATAGACACGAAGATGGCACTAGAAAAGTGCAAATTCCCGGGGAAAAAGGCAACCTATTTTTTCATAAGGATTTGAAAAGAGGAGTTGAAGCTAATGCTAAGATTCAAAAAGGTTCACTAAACCCACATACTAAGCTTAATCTTGAAACAAGCGCGAAAGTTAGGATAACTCCAATTGGCGGACTAGGTGAGATTGGTGGAAATATGACTGTGATAGAGACTGAAAATTGTGCAATAGTTATTGACATCGGTATGAGTTTTCCAGATGAAAGTATGCCCGGAGTTGATATTTTGATTCCAGATTTTCATTATATAGAAAGCATTAAACATAAGATTATTGCTGTGTTAATTACTCATGCCCATGAGGATCATATAGGTGCTGTGCCATATTTTTACAAGCGATTTCAATTTCCTCTATATGGCACACCTTTATCTATAGGTCTTGTAGGTAGTAAGTTTGATGAGCACAATCTAAAAAAATGTAAGGAGTTGTTTCATATTGTAGAGAAGAGAAAGCCTGTTGTGATTGGAGACTTTGAGGTAGAATGGATTCATATTACACATAGCATTATTGATAGCTCTGCACTTGCAATTCGCACAGAGGCAGGAGTGATTATACACACAGGAGATTTTAAGATTGATCATACACCAATTGATAATCTCCCTACAGATTTGCATAGATTGGCTCATTATGGTGAGCAAGGTGTTATGTTATTGCTAAGTGATTCTACTAATTCCCATAAATCTGGAGTAACTCCTAGTGAGGCTAGCATAGGACCTACATTTGATTCATTATTCAAGAATGCCACAGGTAGGGTTATTATGTCTACATTTAGCTCTAATATTCATAGGGTTTATCAAGCTATACACTATGGCATAAAGCATAATCGCAAGGTAGCAGTCATTGGCAGATCTATGGAGAAAAATTTGGAAATCTCACGTGAGCTTGGTTATGTGGATTTACCTAGCAATGTTTTTATAGAAACGCATGAAGTATCTCAACATCCTGACGAAGAGATATTAATTGTAACAACAGGTTCTCAAGGAGAATCAATGAGTGCGCTTTATCGTATGGCAAGCGATGAGCATAGACATATTAAGATAAAGCCAACAGATATGATTATTCTTTCTGCTAAAGCAATACCGGGTAATGAGGGAAGTGTATCTGCAGTCATTAATCTTATTATGAAGGCAGGAGCAAAAGTAGCATATCAGGATTTTAGTGATATACATGTAAGTGGACATGCTGCCCAAGAGGAACAAAAGCTTATGTTACGACTAATTAAGCCTAAATTCTTCTTACCTGTGCATGGTGAATATAATCATATTGCTAAACATAAGCAGACGGCTATTGCGTGTGGTGTTTTGGAAAAGAATATTTACTTAATGGAAGATGGCGATCAAATCGAGGTTAATCCAAACTATATGCGCAAGATTAAATCTGTGCGAACGGGTAAGACTTATGTAGATAATCAGGCAAACAGAATTTTGCATGATGATGTAATAAATGAACGTAGCCTTCTTGCTAATGATGGAATCTTTATATTGACATTGCATATAAATAAAGAGAAGCAAATCATACTTGAGCATAGGATTAATGTTTTTGGAATAATAGGTTCAAGTGAAGAGAATGAATTTTCAAAATTCATAATGGATAATGTCAGAGCTCATTTAGCAAATGTAAAAATAGGAGTATTTAAAGATTCTAAAGGATTGGAAAGCTCTTTGTTTAATTTCTTACGCAAGCTACTTGTTAAGAAATTTAAGAAACATCCAGCAATATTGATTAATGTTTTATTTGGAATACTCGAAGAGTCAAAGCAAAATCATAATTTTGATTCTAATCATATCCCTAAGTTGCAAGAAAAAGAAAAGCATGATAAACAACTTGAGGTAATTTTCAATGATAATGGTGGATTTTCTAGTCTTTAGAATGTAGATAATTGTTTTATTTGTTTTTCATATTTATTATTTAGTAGTTTTATCTAAGAGATTTAAAATTTCTTAAATACGCTTTTGCTACTAGCTTTACTAGTGTATTTATACTTGTAGTTATTTTGTTTATAGGCTTGCTTCGTGTGCCTTTGCTGTAAGTCTTTATTGCAATTTATATTAATTATGTTAAATATAAGTGAAAATAATATTGCTTTGCATAAAAATGCGGTTAAATTTTTCATATAGAATCTAAGAATGACAAAAGACTTCATAATGTAGTCAAAAGTCAATATAAAGTAGATTTATAATGACAATATAGGCAAGTGATTACTAAAAAGTGATTTATGTATTTTTCATTCTAAGTTAGTACCTATAAAATCCCTTTTTAAATCCTTGCAGCACTCCAACACACTAAAACTTCCACTTGCAGGGTCTAACACTAAATCCCCCTCATTGGTGCAAGATTCTATCAACGCCTTTTGTAAGCCTTTAGGTTTGCTATGGGGGTGTAGTTTTAATTCCTCACTAGGTATTTTCTCGCTCCATATATCGCGGATATTATGGAGCTTCCAAGTGCCTTTAGCCTTAATGGGAGATTTTTGCAACACAAGCAAATACTCACTTTGTTTTCTTGTGCGATAACCCATACCCATTTTGCCTTTATCCCAAGTGATTAAATCAACAATTTGCAATTCTGTCCCTTTAAGCCATTGCTTAATCCCCTCACACAAATGAAATTTATCAATCCATAGCATTAAATAGCAACTATTCTTTAATACTCTATCAATTTCTATAATAAAGCCTATAATTGTCTCATCGCTCATTTGGTGGAGTGCTGCCCTGCCTTTTTGTCGCTCTCCCTCATTGCCATACTTCATTTTATCTAGCACACCCCGATACTGCGGGTCAAAGAAGCATAAATCCACACTTTGGGATTCTAAACTTTGCATAAGTGTTAAGCCACAAACTTTAAGTTTGGTATTTTTTTTAATACGCATATTCATCACTTTTAGCAATGCAGAGAGTCCTACATTACTTCATTTCTTTTCAAGGCTATTATAAAATCTCATATCATTAATTTTAGCCTCTATCTCTTTATATTTAGAATCTAGCTCATTTTTACGCTTTATGCTTAAATCTATAGACTCATTCTCTTTTTCAATCCCTGCAAACCGCCTTTGCAAAAGGTTTGTGCTATGCTTGTTGTAGAACTCCCACTAAAAGGAACGCAGATGATAGAATCTATATTACTTTCCATAAGAAGCAATCTTACCAAAAGATTTAAAGGCTTTTGCGTTGGGTGTTTGCCAAAGTTTTTCTCCCAAAGTGCAATGGCTGGGAAACTCCACACATCTCGCATTTGTTTGTCTCCATTAAGTTTTTTTTTAAATCTCATAATTAAAAATATGTTTATGTTTTGGGCTTTTTCTTGCCCAAATGATTTGCTCTGTTGAATGCGTGAGATAGCGACAACTAAAAATTTGGTGGGGGATTAGTTTTTTGCCAAGTAATGATATTTAAAACCTTAAAATCAAGTTTTTGTAATGCTCTACCTAGTGAAAAAATATTATGATAAGTCCCGCTTATCATAATACTACCTGTAATCTTTAGGGCTACTTTTGCATTAGCTATCCACTCCATATTGAACCTATCAATATCATCTATATCATTGCCCTTATCCCATTCACCCTTATTAACACTGACAATCTTACCGCCTTGTATGCTTAAGCTATTATTTGAGAGAAAGTAAGGCGGATCGGCAAAAATTAAATCAAAGGTTTCTTTCATCTGTAACAAGAATGCATTGCAATCTCCTTGATAAAGACAAAACGTAGAATCTGTGCTTATAAAGGTAGGTTTTGAGATGTGAGAATTAGCTTTCATTTCGCACCTTTAAGAATTTATTGGGATTGGTAAGCCCAAAATTTGAAGTGGAATATACTCAAAATAATATTTACAATTCACACTAATAATATAGTCTAAAACATCTCTATACTCGGGCTGTTTAAACCAATTACTTAATAAATATATATACTCTACCTCCATATTAAGACTAGATAAGAATTTTTGGTATTGTTTTTTTCTTAAAGTCACAAGTCTGTAATTTTTCATCAACAGAACCTGCTACTTGTTGAAACTTACATTCAATGGTAAAAAAAGTGTTATTAACAATAACATATATATTATCATCAGGCAAAAGTTGTTTAGAAATAATATTTCTCCAATCTACATTACGTTCTTTTAAAAAATTATAGAATTGATATTTCTTGAAAATTAGTTCAATGAGTTTATTTTGATAAATAACATTACCAACATCATCTACTACGTATCCGCTTTGTCTGGATAAAAAAGTCGCCAAATCTACCTTTCCTTCAAAAACTAATCCTGTCCTTGTATTTGCTCCACCAATACCATTTTCTACCATAAAATATTCCTCAATGTAATTTCCTTTTGTCTCTCTCCCTCATTGCCATACTTCATTTTATCTAGCACACCTCTATACTGCGGGTCAAAGAAGCATAAATCCACACTTTGAGATTCTAAGCTTTGCATAAGCTCCAAGCCATCTAAGTTAAGTTTGGTGTTTTTTTTAATACGCATATTCATCACTTTTGCGTTAGGCGTTTAAAACAATCTTTAAAATCTCAAGCACATCATAATTATGATTCTTACTTAAGATTCCAAAAATCTTAAAAGTTTCTAGCAAAAAATCCTTATCTTTAGAATCCAAAACAAGCAAAGCACATTCTTTAGGTTCTGCTACTCTGCCTAGAAGTAGGGGTTAGCATTGTAATTGCGTGATGGGAAAGCAAACATAAAGCATTGGCTGCACCCCAACCGCTCTTTGTTTTTCTTTAATCACAATTTCTATAAAAACATCAAAATGATTAAATTTATGCACTAAAAGCGGATATGCTATCTGTGATTGATAAAATTCTACACCTAAAATCTTTTTACTCACAGGGTGGCTTCGCAATATTTGTAATTCATTCCTAGAATCCAAAAATTCATATTCTTGAATGTTTTGCAAAAATCTTGCTAAGTTCTCAATTTCATCTTTTGTAACAATTCCCCACTGCACAAAATAATAAAGATATTCGCTCAATTCATAAAGAGCCTTAATTCTGCCATTTGCTCCTTGAAATTGCGTGTCTTGCAATGTGCTTAAAGCAAGTTTTGCTTCATCACTTTTATCCACATCATAGCCAATTTGCCATTCTATATAGTGTTTTTGTGAAAAGGGTGTTTGCCTCGTAGCAGTGGGTAGCCCATATTCATAGAAGCTATTGCGAGTTTTCACTCTTATTTTACCACTTTGTGTAGTGAGTGGAATCTCTGCAAATATTTTTTTATTTTCACATTTTTGAATCTTCATAATGCACTCCTAGCAAATCTTTAAAATACTGCAAAATTTCAGGACTTAGAATCTTATTTTCACTTGCTTTGACAAAACAAGATTCTAAAGCCTTAAACTTTTTAAAATCAATCATCACATCGCAATTCCCAAAATAATAAGGAATATGTGGCAAAAAAGCCTTAAATACATCAACATAGCAATAAAGACTATATTTTTCTTGTGTAACATAAATGGTATTGCTATTTTCTTTTTGCATAAAAGTTTTTGAACGACTTAGGGCATTAATATCTCGCAGAGTATAAAACATCGCTACTTTTTTAGATTCCATAACACGCTTTTTATTTGGATATTTATCGATATATTGTGCTATAAAATCAAAATCATTAAGTTTAAAAGTTTTACCCTCAATAGTTTTAAATGAAAAATTACTGATAAAGCTATAATTCATTCCCCTATCATCTCTTTGGTATAGGGCTATGATGATAGGAAAATATCCTTTAGAATCCTTGCAAAATTCTTTTGAGCTAATAATTATAGAATCTAAAAGCCTATAAGCTTTACTAAAGTCTTTTAATGCCTTAAAATTAGTTTTTTTAATCAAATAAGAGAGCGGGTGCAATACACAGATAAAATCTGCCCTCAATCTCTCATAAGAGCGCAAAAAGCTTATGCCTATATCCCTCGCTTGAAGTGCAGAATCTATAGGGATAGAATCTTTATTTTTAAGAGTATTTTGAATAATAGAAGTTCTATCATTATAAGGTGGATTACCCACAATCACAAGTTTAGAGGATTGTGCTATATTAAAACTCTCTCTTGAGACATTGCTTAATGCGTTTTTATGATACAACATAACGCTAGAATCTAGCTTCTTTCGTGCAATTTTTAGGGCAGTTTTGTCAATATCTATTCCTATGGCTTTAGCAAACCCATTCACGCCTAAAAAATTTCCGCTTCCACAGGAGCTATCAAGTAGCACATATTCTTTAAACTCCACATATTGCTTAAGCATATTGTAAGCATATTGCACCAAAAAATCATTCGTATAAAAACTACCAAGATTAATTCTTTCCTTGGTGCTTAGGTGTGTTTGTGCTGTCATTTATCTAAAAACCCTCTTAAAACATTGTCTCTGTCTGCAATTAAGCTAAAAGCATTATAGCTTACCATAATCCTTTAGCCTCCTTTTTATAAGCTCACAATATTGTCTATCAAGCTCTAGCCCTACGCCTATGCGATGATTAGATTCTGCTTCTAAAAGACTTGTGCCACTCCCACAAAATGGGTCAAACACCACATCACCCACATAAGAAAAAAGCTTGATGCACCGCTTAGGCAGCTCTCTAGGAAAGGGCGCAGGGTGTCCTATACGTTTTTTAGATTCTCCATTAAAATTCCATAGCCCATTTGTCCAAGCCATAAACTCTTCTTTGCTTATATCGCTTTCTCCCTTATGCTTTTTCTTCCAATCTCCCTTATAAAGCACGACAATAAGCTCCACTGGAGCGATAACATAAGGTGCAGACGCACTAAGCCAACTCCCCCACGCTGTGCGCCTTGAGATATTGCCCTCATTCCAAATGATTGTGCTATGATAATTCCAACCGATATTTTTTGCTAAAGTGGTTAAATCCGCCCCTACACTTTGTTGCCCACTTTTGTTTTTATCAAGCGGAATATTAAGGCAGAATCTTGCCCCATCTTTTGCCTACAAATAACAATTTTCTATCCATTTTTTAGAAAATTCTAAATAACTTTCATAAGAATTAGAATCTTCACTTGAATTGTATTCTATGCCTACATTATAAGGAGGGGAAGTGATGATTAAATCAAAAGAATCCCCTTGAAAATGCTCAGAGTTTAATATATCACCTTGATAGAGAGTGCAGTTATTGTGTTGATAATATGGGGCGAGATTTATGCTCTGCATTGTCATAGCAATTTCCTTAAATCAATCAGCAAAGATTCTATACCCTTAACCTTATCACTTTTATCAAAAGCACTTTTAGCTAGATAGATTCCATCAAGTTCATATTCCATAACAATGCGGGATTTTTTAGAATTTTGGCTAAAACTTATTTCATCATCATTATCTGGAGTTATCATAAAGACTTTGATATGCCTTGTCGCCTCTGTTTCTAAAAGCTTTAATTTCCAATAGGGTGTTTCTGTATATCGCTCTCTAAAAGAATTTTTTACAGAAAGTATTGCTAAGATTTTTGGTAATGCATTTTCCACCCTATAAATAATAATATCACCATCAGGCAATACACTATAATCTCCAAAATGCACTAATAGCATTCTTTTTATAGAATCTAATTCCGCATTAAGATTTTTTGAGCGTAAAATCTTATCATTTGTGGTTTTTAAATGATATTTTTTGCAAAATTCAAGGATTTCAATAACAAATTCTAAACCTCTCCCTATCACGCTTACCCAACCTTGCCTAGCTTTATTTATAGCCTCTTGTTCGCTAAAGCCTTGTGCTTTTAATTCGCTAATTTTTGCGCTATAAAACTGCTCTTTTTGTGTTGTAAAAAAATCTTTTAGATTGCTATATGCTTCATCTCCATACTCTAAAAGAAAAGCCCTAAAATCCTGTGCTATTTTTTCATAAGGTTTCATTTCCCCTCCCCAAAGCACTTAAAGATAACATAAGTATTTTTACAATCCTCGAAACAAGGAGTTTTCTGCGTAATTTTGTGAAATTTGCAGTCTAAATTCATCTTTAATTTCTCCCTTGTTTGCCAACCTATCAAGTATCATTTCATAGTAAGGCTTGTGCAATTCACAGCTTAGCCATTTACGCTTTAGCTTTTCGCAAAGCACAATCTCACCACCACTTCCACCAAAAAGGACAAATACGCAATCTCCCTCATTGGTACAAGACTTTATCAACATTTCTACAAGCTTTAAAGGAATCTGACAAGAATGAAAGGTTTTATCTTTACTCACATTTTTGACTAAATCAAAATAAAACCAAGAATAAGGCATTCTACCTTTTTTTCCATTGGCAAGTCTTTGTAAAATTCTTTTATCAGTGGGATTTTGATAAGGCAGGGCGATATTATCCTTATAAAAGTGATTATCCTTGCTTTTAGTGGCGTGAAGTATGCTTCTATGTGCAGTTGTAAAACGTCTTTTACTATGTCCTACATTAGTATTATACACCCATACATACTCTTGCACATCATAAGCAATACAATCAAGGCAAAGCACACGCAAATACGCATTTTGTTTGGGATAGTTCATCATAAAGAGATTCCCACTAGGTTTTAAAACACGCATAGATTCTTTGGCTAACTCACAATACCACGCAATATAATCCTCCCATTTTTGCGTGTATTTAGAACCATTATAGTTAATGCCTACATTATAATCAGGATCCCCATAGACCATATCCAAGCAAGAATCTGGCAAACTTTTAAGCACTTCTAGCACATCTTTATTGTAAATCTTATTTAATTCCATTTAAACCCTCACCAAAATATATTCGCACGATTTTAGAAACTTTATAGAATCCAAATATAAAGGCTTATCAAATGTATAAGCCCAAAGTTTAATGCTATCATCTTTACGCACAAGATATACGCAAATAATTTTTTTGAAATTGAGATTTGAATTATAATAATATAAGAATGGATGATAAATTTGGTAGATATTAAAATCTCTTGGAATACCATTTTTTGCTTCAAATACACCTATTATGCCATTAAATTCAAGGGTTAAATCAATTTCAATTTGTTGATTTTTTGCCTGTATTTCTTGTAAGCCAAAAAAGTAATTTAAATTTGCTTTTGTGCGATGAGGGAAGTAAGTTTTAGGGCGATTCTCAATGCTTAAATCCGCAAACTCTAAATCTGCTCCAAACAAAAAATGGTGCAAAATTCTTTGATTGTTTGCTACACTTAAAATATTACTTTCACTATCATTATACTCATTAAGCAAACTCTTTTTATATTGCCATTTTACAGAATCTTGTAAAGGCTCAAAAGGGTGATAAAGCTTATTTATGCCTTGTATAAATTGATGATAACCTCCACCTAGATGAAGCAAACATATATCTTGATTCTTAAAAAGCGGGGGAAGTTTGTCGCTAGAATCTAGCTTTGTTACATCAAAACAAGGCAAAGCCGTAGTTTCTTTAGTAAATGGATTCCCAAAGCCATGTTTTATACACATTTCTTTGACTAAATCATTATGAAATGTAAAATCCTCTTGCTGCTTGCAAAAATGATAGAGAGATTCTAAAACTAAATGTTTTTTATTCATCTCCCCTCCCCAAAAACCCGCTTGAAAATAGAATCTACATTTTTTGTATAGTAGCTAAAATCAAAGCATTCTTTAATATTCTCCTCGCCAATAAGCCCTACAAGCTCATTATCTACCAATAAATACTGTAAATATATAGATTCTGCCCCTTTAATGCTTTTTCCACCCATATAACGAAGCGGTGATTTATAGAATCTAACATTCATTGTTTATCCAAATAAAGATTTTTGCTTTGCAGGATTACTTTGCACAAGATTCGTATCTACAATATAATTTTTCACTAAAGATTCTTTTATTGTATTTCTATTATTTTTACTTGCTCCCAGATGATAAAAATGCTCAATAATATCATTATAAAATCCATTCCATAATGTTGTTATGTATTTATTTTCTCTGTATTGATTACTATGCCAAGTTGAAAGGATAAATCTTGCCTTTGTGCTAGATAAAATCCCATAAAGCTCTTTTTCTTTTATTTCACTCCAAATATTAAAGTAATCACAATGCCTATCAATGTAGGGTGGGTCGCAGTAAATAAAATCTCCGACTTGTGCCTGTTTAAGAGTATCTGCAAAATCGCAGATTCTAAATTCATAATCATTATTTTTTATAAGCTTACTTACCCAATCTATTTGATTAACAATCTTTGTGATGTAGCTTTGAGTAAATCTTGTATCTTTTTTGCAATAGGGCACATTAAATCCGCCTTTTGAATTAAATCTCATAAGCCCATTAAAACAACTGCGATTTAAAAACAAAAAATCAAAATAACAAGCAGTTTTATTAAATCTCTCTCTAACTTTCAAATAATGCTCTTGCCCACTTTCCTCTAACATAGAACCTTCTTGTTTTAAATATTCTCTTGCAGTTTCTTTATTAATCAAACCTTTTTGAATTGCTCTATAAAAATTGATGATATGTGGATTATTATCACTAAAAATCGCTCTTTTAGGTGCGATATTAAAGCCTACAACACCACTTCCCATAAAAGGCTCAAAATAGATTCCTTGATTATCCCATTCCATTGCACTTTTGATAGAAAAAACAAGCTTACTTTTGATGCCTTGAATCTTAAGCGGTGGAATTTTAATTTTCATTTTTGCCTCTATTTTTGCCTCTATATGCTAGATATTCTTTGAGTTTTGTAATTTTCTTTATGTTTCCTTTAGAATCTGTGATATTTATTTGTCCATAATTTATCCAATAATCATCAAAAATTTCCTCGCCAAGATTTGCAAATATGCCTTTTTCGTTGATAATATCGTCAATATTTTTGATACTGCCTATATTTGCGGTGTTGCCACTGCCACTAGAATCACTTGCTATTTTATATTTTTCCACAAAAAATAAAGTGAGATTTTGTATAACGGATGGAATCTTTTTTAAATCATTGATTCCATAACGCACAAATTCATTAATTAGCACCCTATCATAAATTACACCTAAGCAAAAATGTCCCTGATACTGCTTATAAGGAAATTGAATATTCTTATTAGATTCTCTATTTTTAAAATATTCTCCATGTGAGCCTAGTGTAAAACCATTGCAAAGATTTGGGTTAGATTCATTACGGTAGGTTGTCTTTAAATCTACCGCAAACTTAATATTAGAATCTTGTTTTGAGACAAAAGATAAATCAGGATAATAATTTTGATGACTAGGCAAAATAACCTCAAAACTATTAGCTTTAGCAAAAGCTAAAATATAGGGAAAAAGATGAATTTCTAAAATCTTAGAAATCACTTTTGCGTCATTTGAAAGGGTAAAAATTGTTTTATCACTATCAATGAAACCTTTAATTTTCCATTTAGAATCATCTCAGATTTTATTTTGTATGCCTCCAAGAAACAATCTAAATTTTTCTATAAAATCTTGTTTTTTCATTCCCAACCCTTTATAGCTCTAGCAAAGATTCCAAAACTAAATGTTTTTTTATTCATCTCCCCTCCCCAAACACCCGCTTAAAGATAGAATCTACATTTTTTGTATAGTAGCTAAAATCAAAGCATTCTTTAATTGCCTCCTCGCCAATAAGTCCCACAAGCTCACTATCTGCCAAAAGATATTGCAAGTATAAGCTTTCTCCTTTTTCATTCACCACTGCTTTACCATTTTGTAAGTCTTGCCACACTTTCATCGCATTGCGTTGCACGATTTTATAAGCATTTTCGCGGCTCACGCCCTTTTTAGGCAATTCTAATAGAATCCTTTGTGAAAACACAAGCCCACCGGTTAAATTAAGATTTTTCATCATATTTTTAGGATAAACAACAAGCTTTTCTATCAAACCCTTAAGGCGATGAAGCATAAAATCAGTCGTGATAAAAGAATCTGGCAAAATGAATCGCTCAACGCTTGAGTGGCTAATATCCCGCTCGTGCCAAAGGGCAACATTTTCCATTGCTGGAATTGCAAAAGAGCGAATCATTCTGCAAAGCCCTGTGATATTCTCACTTAGTACGGGATTGCGCTTGTGCGGCATCGCGCTACTGCCCTTTTGTCCCTTTTCAAAATATTCCTCTGCTTCATACACTTCTGTGCGTTGCAAATGCCGAATCTCCACCGCAATTTTTTCACAACTACTCGCAAGAAGTGCCAAATCACTCATAAGCCTTGCGTATCTATCCCGCTGAATGACTTGATTACTCACAGGAGCAGGTTTTAAGCCTAAATCTTTGCATACAATCTCTTCTAACTCCATAGGCGTATGGGCGAGATTCCCCATTGCTCCGCTTAATTGCCCCACAGAAATCACTTCTAAAGTAGATTCTAAAGCCTTCAAATGCCGACCCATTTCATCATACCATATTGCCAAAACAAGCCCAAAGGTAATAGGCTCTCCGTGGATTCCATGAGAGCGTCCTACCATAAGCGTATCCTTATACTCATAGGCATGCTTTTTTACCGCCTCTCTTAGCTCCCCTATATCAGATAAAATAATCTTTAAAGAATCCCTCATTTGCAACGCCACAGCGGTATCAATGCAATCACTACTTGTGATTCCATAATGAAACCAGCGGCTTTCCTCCCCCAAAGATTCAGCCACGCTTGTAGTAAAGGCAATTAAATCATGCTTTGTAACCGCTTCAATCTCATCAATACGCTCAATGTTAAATGTTGCATTCTTGCAGATTTTCTCACAATCACTATCCGGGATTAGCCCTAGCTTATTCCACCCACGCACCAAAGCCTTCTCCACCTCTAGCCAAGCAGAATATTTAGCATTTAAATCCCAAAGCTTTTTCATTTTCTCTCTTGCGTATCGCTCTACCATAATAAATCCTCCTTAAAACATATAGGCTTTACTTCTATAATCTACTAGAATCTTTATCAATCATCAAATAATCCTCTATCCTTTGATTTCAATTTCCATTGCCCTGTATCTTTATTCTCATAGGCAAGCTCGTTTAGAATCTCTTTTATAAGCTTATTATTAGCTTGGATTCCATTCTTAAGTAATGGCAAGATACGCAAACAAAGCTCATCAAATTTTACACATTTATTTTCTTTTTGCGCTTTGGTAAGCTCTCCTAAAATATAATACCTCGCTCTCTCCTCTATTGGAATCCCATAGTTTAAAATACTTGCCTCATCTCTTATATGATAGAGTTTAGAGCTTGGCTCGTAATCAAAGCGTTCGTTAATAAGCAAAATCACATTTTCAAACTTTGCCATAAGCTCATAATACCCTCCCTCAATCGCCTTTTTAACAAGATAAGCATGTATAGATTCTAAAGTTGCACCATTATTTGCGACAATAATGTTTTCAATATCCCTATACATTTGCTCTAGGCTTTGCTCTCCTGCTTCTAGCTTTGTTCTTGTCTTTGGATTATCTATCTTTTTAAAATAAATGATAAGCTGTCCCTTTAGCACACGCGTGGGATTTTGCACTTTTTTGAAGCTTGAAATCCCTGTATTTTCTTGGCTCACACAACCTACATATTCAAAGCCTACATTCTCCGCAGATTCGATTAAGATTTGAAAAAGTTTTGGGTCTTGGTGCTGAAATACAAAGGCTAACCAGCGGTTATATTTAAGCACTCTATACATTTCCTTTAAGGATTTTTTCATTAAATCATAATATTCATATTTGCTTTTCTCTAAACTTCCTTTTTCTATACATTCTTTTTCTTTTAAGGCTAAATCCACAGGTAAATCTAACCATACATTCCACATCGTGCTTAAATCAAGATAGGGAATCTTTGCTCCATAAGGGGGATCAGTGTATATGAAATCCACACTTTGAGATTCTATCTCTTTTAAATCTGTCGCATCTGCTTGAAAGATTTTCTCACCATTTGTTTTATTTAACAGCGAATCAGTTTTGTCTAAATTATTTCTTTGCTCTAGTAAAGCACCATTAAAATCCTTAATCACATTTGCAAGAGGATAAAAATAGCTTTGATAAAATAAATCGTTAGGCGCGGATTCTAGCTCTTGTTTGCCAAGCCTTACTCGTTTAATTTTATCTCTATAATGCTGCTCTATGTCTAAAAAAGCTGGTCTTGGAGCAATGCGATAGCGGTAATATTTGTATATACCACTATCACCTGCAGACTTTACAGAATCTGCATAATGAAAAGTTAAGTTACATCTTGTAATAGTATTATAAAACCCCAACATCAACGCATATCTCATATTTCTTTTTATAATTCTTTGCTCTTTACTTCTGCTTGGTGCTGTATGTTTAAAGATAAGTTTTCTAAGTAAGGCTAGTTCTGCTAATTGTTTTTTACTAAAAAGCTTTAATACAGAATCTACATCACTACCTTTAGGTAAAGTCTCATCTTTTGGAATCCAAAGTGTAGAATCCTGCTGCTCTTGTGTTGCAATCTCACCAAACTCGCTATCTAGTGCATTGGGATAATACTTTGCACCTTTTAGAATCTCCTCTGCTTCTTTGTCTGCCTCTTTTTGATTACCTTTAGGTCTTAAGCTTTCAAACTCTTTTAAAATCTCTTCACTTAAGACATAAAACTCACTTAAATCTACTTTTACGCTTAATGCCTTTGTCATAAAGATGCTTAGAGGATTTAAATCTATATGAATCCCTACTCTTCCATTCATCATTGCTTCAATGGCTGTAACTCCACTTCCACCAAAGCTATCAAGGACTACATCACCATCATCAGTGAAGTTTTTGATATTGTGCGTTACAATATCCCAACTCTGCCTTGTAAAGTAAGCTGTGCAACCATAATATCGTGCTTTTTTGCGTTTTTGAGGCTTGAGTATTGCTTTAGGTAATTTTCTATTTAAATACCAACTATCTGGCTTTTTGAGCGTTTTAGAATCTTGGGTTAGAGTTTGCTTTAATGATTCTATGGGTGTAGTAAGGTATTGTTTCAAAAGTAAAAAATCGTTGTTATCTTGTGCTACCCCTTTTGTCCTATTGAGCGTTAGCGAAATATCTTTTTTAGATTCTTCGCTTCGCTCAGAATGACAATTCAAAGAATTAAACAACTCCTTGCAAGAAAATTCTTTTAAAAGATTCTGCCCATTTGTTTCAAAAAGCATAAAGCTTTTACCATTACAAAGCGCATAAAATGGGGCTTTTAGCTCGGGATTAATTGCATAATAAAATGCCTGTCGCTCTGCCTTGCTTTGTGCGCTAATTTCTACTTTTGGAGCTTTTGCGTCCAAAACGCAATGAGGTTTAGAATCAAAATAAAGCACATAATCAGGGAAGCGCGTAAAAGTAATTTTCTCATTACTTCCTAAAATCGTAGGACTTGTAAGCTTCAAGGATAAAGCCATTTCTAGCTTAGAATCCTTATTTATTTCCTTAGATTTATTGCCAGATTCTTTAGAATCTTTTAACACAAAGCCTAGCTCTTTTAAAAGTGGCGCGATAAGTAACTCTCGCACGGAATCCTCTTTGAAATTTTCATCTTCTAAAGCTTGAAAATCAAAAGTATTCATTTTGCTACTCCTTTTATTAAAAGTATTTATGAATCAAATTGATTTTTGCCTTTTGATTCTTACCTTTTGGCAGTCAAAATAAAATTTTATATTTTCTAATCTTATAAAAATTCGCTATTGGTTATATCTAGGCTTAATTTATCAAGAGTGCGATTAAAGCTATCATTCCTGCATAGAATAGGGCATTTGCTACAATCAATTGCGTTATATACTTCTTTTATCCTAGCACCACGCCAAATCTCTTCCAAACTTTGCTCTCTTAAATCTCCTAAAAAATGCTTTTGACTTTGTCTGAAGTGAAGACATGCCCATACTTTGAAATCCGCACTTATTACTGTGCTAAAAAACATACCATGACATTTATTATATCCTCTATCTTTGCTTTCCTTTAATCCTGCCATTTCATTGTATTTTTGATAACTTGCGACAATCTTAAAGTTAGAATCTTCATATTTCTCACGCAAGGATTCTAATTTAGGGATAATGTCTAGCGTATCTCCAGTAAATGGTCTAAACTGCGCAAAATCAACACCTCTATCTTTGACTAGCTTTACAAAAGATTCCATATCACCCTCTGTAATGCTGCTTGTTAGGAATCCTACCCCGAAGCTTATTTTGCTACCTAATCTCTGTTTAGTTTTAGAGAAATTTTCAATATTTTGCAAAGTCTTTTCAAAATGATAGGGTTTCATGCCATGTATCTTTTTATACATTTCTGGACTTCCTGCATCAAGGCTTATTCTAAAATATTCTAAATTTTCTGCTATTACTTCATTAAGATGCTCTTTAAGATTCATTCCATGCGAATTAAGCCCAATATTTTGCCCAGCCTTTTTTAGGAGTTTTATAGCATATTCAAAATATGGCGAGCAGGTAGGCTCTCCCCCGCCACTTAGAATCACTCCTTTATTATCCATGTTTTTTAGATTTTCAACAACATTTTCTACTTGTTCTTTAGTAAGCTCGGCATTGTTTTCATTGTTTCCACAGCAGCCCGGACATCTATGATTGCATTTATTTGTTAAGTCAAGTTCAGTTACGATTAATGTCTTATGAGCATTAAAAAAATAGTCAATTTTATTATGGTAACGCAAAATCTTTTCGCTTGAGTTGAAATTGTTAATTTTCATTGTTATCTCCGTCTTTATGTTTTAAGTATGGAATCAAAACTTGCTAGATTACAGGCTATAGATTGAAATTTATTATTAGGGTTAGACTATGTTAAATTTAAAAGTTTTTCTAGGTATTTCCCATATCCGCTCTTATCTAACTCTTTTGCTCTTTTTAAGAGTGTTTCCTCATCTATCCATTTGTTTTTGTAAGCAATTTCTTCTAGACATGCAATCTTAAATCCTTGTCTACGCTCAATAGTTTGCACAAAGCTACCAGCATCTAATAGGCTATCATTTGTCCCAGTATCAAGCCAAGCAAACCCTCTACCAAATATCTCTACTTTTAGTTTTCCATTCTGAAGATATAATTTATTAATATCGGTAATCTCTAATTCACCTCTTTTTGATGGGATTATTTGCTTGGCATAAGAAATAACATTGTTGTCATAGAAATACAATCCAGTTATAGCATAATTGCTTCTTGGATTTTTAGGCTTTTCTTCTAGACTTATTACCTCTTTGTTTTTATCAAATTCCACTACCCCAAATTGACTAGGATCATTTACCATATATCCAAAAATAACTCCGCCTCCGTGTTTAGTGATATGACTCTTCGCGCTACTTAACATACCGCTAAATCCTTGACCATAAAAAATATTGTCTCCAAGTATTAAGCATACATTATTATCGTTTATGAAGTCCTTGCCAATTATAAATGCTTCTGCTAGCCCATTTGGAAGCTCTTGTATACAATAATCAAATCTCATACCAAGCCATTTACCATCTTTAAATATCTCTTTAAACCTAATAATATCTCTAGGTGTAGAGATGATTAACACTTCCCTAATATTTGCTAGCATAAGTACAGATAGTGGATAGTAAATCATTGGCTTATCATAAATTGGTAGAAGTTGTTTTGAGATGATTTGAGTTGTAGGATATAGTCTAGTTCCACTACCACCAGCTAAAATTATGCCTTTCACATGCTTTTCCTAATGATTTTTAGCTTGCGATTATATCTAAATAAATCAAAGAAGATTTAAAGTTTGTATAATTGCAAAATCTTGTTTTTGGTAGGTTTGAATGCTTTTCTACTATAAGAGTTATGTACTTTTGTTTGCTTTTCTTGCTTTGGTTGGCTGCGTGCGTCAAGATTATAGTGTAAGCAAGGAATCTAGTTTTGAATCTTTGCTTAACCAAAGTAGCCAAGATAAAGATTTATTTGCTTTGGATTCTGTTAGTTCTATAGATTCTGATAATGTTTCTAAATATCAAAGATTAGATTTAGATATTGTTTCTCTCTCACAAAAGATTAATCTTTTTAGTAAATGTTATTACTATGAGGATAGGGGGATCTGCGATAAAATTTTGCAAGGCTTTAAGGAAGAATGTGAAGATGATTTACAAGGGTTTGCTTGCGCGTTAGTTGGAATATCTATTGTAGATAATAAGAGCAATTTAAATACTAGAGATAGAGTTATTGCGTTAAGATATTTTATTGAAGGTTGCAAGTTAAAAGATTCTTTATCTTGCATGTTTTTGCGTAAATTTTATGTTAGTTATGGTTATGAAAAAGAGGCACAAAGACTTCTAGATTCCATAACCAATATATGCGTTAAAGGAGGAGTATTTGAATGTTTTTTATTATCAAATCTATATGAGGGCGATCCTAGCTTTGGTGATTATAGAGAATATATAAAAGAATATAGATTAATGGCTTGCAATCAAGATTTAGCCATTGCATGCGGCTATCTTGATTCTTTGTCTCTACAGAAACAGGATTATAAAATGTATCAAAAGAGGGCTTGCAATCTAGGAATGCTAGCCGCATGTGATTCATCTCGTGAGCTAAATGAGCTTAATATGCGAAGTATGCATTTTAGAATCTTTAGAGTATGGTAACCTATCTTAATAATGCTTATTGCTAAAATATATGCTATTTTGATTTTTTGTGTAATTAACTTTGAAATAAATATTTCAAAACATATTTTATTAAGTTTATACGCACTATATAGTTATATTCTCAATGAATGTAATGTTGTTATCTTGTATAGCTAAGGCGTCAATACAAAAGTTGTAATAATATTTGCGTTTTTCTAAGAATATGTGAATAGTCTTTGTCATCTTTTCTAGCTTAGCTGTAGTAATTTTTAAAAGTGGATTTGGCGATTTAATTGATGATGTTCCCTTGATTTCTATAAAGTGAAGTGTTTCTTCTTTTTGCATAATTAAGTCTATTTCACCATATTGGCTATAAAAATTTCTGTCTATAAAGACAAATCCCCTTTCACATAGATATTTCAGTGCTAGATCTTCATAATGATTACCTATTTTTCTTGTATTTATTGTTCTTCTTTCATTTATTGGCATTATATCTTTCCATATAAATTATGTTAATTGTCTATTTTAGCATTATAATACTAGTTTATCTTTCTATTTAGGGAAGCGCATGAATGAGTTAGACAAGATTATAAAATCTGCTATGCAAGATTTTAAGAATATAAAGAAATATATTCGCAAACGCGATGTTGATTTGTTCTTGCGCATAAGAAATATGAAAAAAAGAGATATAGACTTTTTGGAAGAAATATGTCTAATACATATCAAGAATATTCAGCAAGGTGATAAAATACAGCAAAATTTTTATCAAATGTTAGATAATTTTGTATTTAGTTCTCTTTTGCAGAGGCATTTCTTTTCAAGTTTTGAGTTATTTCGTATTCTTTGTTATAGATTCCATTTATTGCCAAAGAGATTATTTATGCGGGAGGTTAAACGATATTCTCGCAAAATTATTTGTGATAATTTGTCAAAGTTAACATTTTATAAGATTGAAAATGCAGTTAATTTTTTTGCACCATTGCCACTTAACGAAGAGCAATCAGAGGATTATCTAAAAGAATGCTTAAATATACTTTCACATTCAAGAGTAGATACTATAGTTATAAACCCCTTAAATTTAGTTCCAAAGGCACATCTATGTTCTCATAATATGTTGCAAAAAACGCTTATAAGCAATCTTAGAGTTTTGTTTGAAAACTCAAATGGCAAGACAATATTTCTTGAGAATGGATATGAGTTCTTGGATTTGCTTTTGGAATCATTAAAGAATTGTTTAATGGATATTCCGCGTACCATTAAGGTTGGGGTGAGTTTGCAAATATATTATTTGGATTCCATTCAAGGATTGGATAAGCTAGCTGTGCTTAGTAGTCAATTATTAGCCAATGACAAGGAGAAGTTGCTTGTTAGATTTAAAGACATAGATTTTGAATATCAAAAGGAATATTTTACAAATCTACAAAAGTATAAGGCAAATAAGGTATTCGCCAATCATGCAAATAGTCGTGCTAATCTCATGGCATGTTTGGATAGATATAGAGAATATAAGAGGGTTTTAGATGCAAGCCTTAGAAGCTTTGATATATTCATTATTAGCTTATTGTGTATGTGGGGGATGGATTCTAAAATATCTCTTGAAATTGAACCAGAGCTTAATTTTGCGTTTTATAGGCTAGCTAGACAAAAGAATATAAATCTAATTTCAATACAATGCTACACTAAGCATTTTACACAAATGCTAGCATATCGTTTAAAATATGCCCATTCAGAATTTTTACAAGGTATATGTAGTTATATTGATATGCACATAAATAAGCAAGAATGGCAAAAAAAATGCAATGATTTTTCTCATAGTTTTAACATAGCTCAAAAAAGTATTTCAAAAAGAAGCACATTAAGCTCAAATTATCAAAGCATATTAGAATACCCTAAAGATACTATGTCTAACTTATCCTTAGCTGTAGATTCCAAAATAGTTAGCATGAGGCAATATAATTTTGAAACATTTAACTATGAATTGCAAAAGCCATTGAAACTTGATTTGAATAATGATCTTTCTTTTGCGAATAAGTTAGAGTCTTTGCCATGCGATACGCCTAATCGCAATAAGCTAGATGATATAATTTATTTAAATGCCGATGATATGAATCGTTTGACATTACAAAGTATTAGCACGCCAATAGTATTTTCTCTCAATACCCAAAAGGAAAAGGATGCCCTAGCAAAAGCCATATCTAAGAAAGAAGAGATAGAAAGCAATAAAATTAGCATTATGACTAATATTATTTCACTTCTCAAGGATAAAGCTAGCGCGCTATTTGCCACATTATGCCAAATATATCCAGACATGCCCAAAGATATAATAGAAGAGAAAGTTTATCTTTTGATTGATACATTTAAATATTATGGCTATGAATATCGCAATTTGACTAATGAGACAGATTCCGTGCTACTTGCTCCAGTTGGAAATGTTCTAATATATACGAATTCTTTAGATATAAATGAAATAGCTTCATGCGTAGCTGCAAATATCATGATAGGCAATGTTTCTTTTGTAGAGGATTGCTTGCAAGCTAGAATCCTCTATTATCTACTTATGCCAATATTAGATTTTTGTCCATTTATGTCGCTTTATCGCAACTCTCAAATACAAATGCAAGCTCAAATTTTATGTCATGGCGATAAATATACTGAATCTACTAATTCCTTGATTAGTGATAGAGGCGTAGCAGTTGTATTTATTAGTTCATTTTATGATATTTATGAGGCTTTTTGTGAGATTATGAAATCTAGTATTGCAAATCCAATACCCATGTTAATCTATACAGATTCTTATATATACGATGATGCGCAAAAGATCTTTGTCCCGTTAAATGTCTCTTGCTCTAGTCTTGGCGATTTGATAGCTAATCTTCCTAAAAAGACTTCTCATGTAAGTATATTTACATATAACAAAACTGAAATGAATTATGCTATATCGCATATCAATACTTCCATTTGTATTAATGGTAGCTATAAGCTAGCTGTTGTATCAGGTAGTGCTAGAATTTTTCGTGCTGGATATTTGCAACCTTTCTTAAGTCGTTATCTTTTACATAACTTAGTGAGCGCAAATCCTAGCAATGTAATAAAGAAGAATAGTCTTTATTCTGATGTGATTGGTTGCTTTGGCGGGATTCTTAGTGTTGATGAGATTGAGTTCTTATATAACCTAAATCATAATTATAGTCAATACCTAAAGAATCTTGAGCGCACGGCAAGTGTAGATAATCTCTATGAGGTTAAGAAAAATTATAAAATGGTTTTACGTGTATATAATGAAGATGATTTTTTTCATATATGCGTTATTATGTTGGTTGCGCATTTGTTGCAGATTCCAACTAAGATAAGTTTTAGTCCTACATATTTGAGCAAAAATGAGAGTGCTAAATCGCTAGATATAGATAAGTTATCTAAATCTTTCCTAGAGAAATATATCTCTATATTTACATTAGTCATAGAGGAAGAACAAGATTTCCTTAATACTTTAGAAGATGAATCGTTGCTTAGAATTCTTCAAGATGAGGATATATTTTTATCCAAAAATACAAATACCTATAGAGAGCTTAAAACTAGGGGTATAATTGCGGAGTATTCTCTACCAATACTTAATAAGAATCTTGAATTAGAACGTTATGTTTATACACAATATATACAAATAGAGCCAAATATATTTCTACAAACCCAAACAGGCTATAAGATAGAATCATGGCTACATAATTTAACTTTAGAGCAGCAATCTCAAAGGTGATTTTGATTGTTATAAAGTTATTTTGTATTTTAAGCAATCGCAGTTCTTACTATATTAAGAATTTATTGATATGGCTTAGATTCTAAAGTTATTACAAATACCATATTTTGATTTTATAAAAATTTCCATATACTAGTATTAATGCTATAGTTATTATATTTTAGATGTATGGAGTTGTTAAATGAAAAAGTTAGCTTTTGACATAGGTATTGCAAGTATTGGTTGGGCTTTTGTGGAAGATGATGAACTAAGAGATTGTGGAGTAAGAATCTTTACCAAAGCAGAGAATCCAAAAAATGGAAAATCTTTGGCATTGCCGCGTAGAGAGGCACGAGCAGTTAGACGGAGATTAGCACGTAGAAAAACAAGACTTAATTCGCTTAAAAGGTTGCTCTGTAAAGAGTTAGGTTTTAATTTAAATGATTATTTAAGTAATGATGGAGTTTTGCCAAAAGCTTATGAGACGAATAAAGATACTAAAAGTCCATATGAACTGCGCACTTTAGCACTCTCACAAAAATTAGATTCTAAAGATTTTGCAAGAGTGGTTTTGCATATTGCCAAACATCGTGGCTATGGGAACAAACACGCAAAAATAGGTAGCGATAAAGATTCTGGCAAGGTGTTAAGTGCTATTAAGGCGAATAAACAGGCTATGGAGGATAAAGAATACAAAAGTGTGGGCGAATACCTTTATAATGAGTTTTATCAAAAGCAAAGATTAGAAAGCGAGAAAAAAGTTAGTAATCATGCAAGTGAATTTAAAAATGTGCGAAATAAGGGCAAAAGTTATGAGCATTGCGTGGCACAAGAGCAATTAAAGGCAGAGTTAGAACTTATTTTTAAAAGGCAAAGAGAGTTCGGTGTAAGTTTAAGCAAAGAGTTTGAAGATAAAGTTATAGATATTGCCTTTTTTCAACTCCCATTAAAAGATTTTAGCGATAAAGTGGGTGAATGTGTGTTTTGTGAAGGACAAAAACGTGCCCCTAAAGATTCTTTAAGTGCCATGGAATTTGTGGCTTTAACACGTATTATTAATACATTAAGAAACCTTGAAAAACGAATTAGTAATAAAACTTATTCTAAGGAAAAGGTCCAAGAGATTTTGCAAATCGTACTAGATAAAGGTGAGATAAGTTATAAAAAACTACGTGAGATTCTCTCTTTGCCAGATTATGTGCGCTTTAGTGATTCTAAACTTGATTATACTAAAGAATTAAAAGAGGTTGAAAAAGCAAAGTTTATAGAACTTAAAAATCTAAAAGCTTTTAAAAAGGCTTTGGGAAGAAGCTTTGATGAGTTTTCACGAGATAGCCTTGATAAAATTGCAGAAGCTATAGCTTTAAATAAAAGTAGAGAAAATCTAAAAAAGGAATTAGAAAAAAATTTCGCTCAAATCCTTAGACAAGAGCAAAAAGAAGCCCTAAGTGATTTAAGCTTTGCAAAACATATTGATTTAAGTCTAAAGGCTTTGAATGAAATTTTGCCCTTTATGCGAGGGGAGAGTTCTAATGAATGTTTGCGCTATGATGAGGCAGTAGAGAGAGCGGGGTTAAAAGAAATTGCAAAAAATAAAGAGCAAGGGAATTTCTTATTAGCATTAAAGGAATATGAGCCATATTTGGCAAATCCTGTAGTAGCAAGAGCATTAAGTGAATATCGTAAGGTGCTAAACGCTTTGCTTAGAAAGTATGGGCAAGTGCATAAGATTCACTTAGAATTTACGCGTGAGGTAAATTTAAGCCATGAAGAAAGAAAAAAGGTAGAAAAAGAGCAACAAGCAAATTTTACTAAAAATCAAGAAGCAGAAAAACTTTGTAAAGAAATAGGGCTACATATAAGTAAGGATAGCATTCTTAAAGCAAAGTTGTTTATAGAACAAGGAGAGTTTTGTGCGTATAGTTGTTATAAAATAACCTCTGATCATCTAAAAGATCCTAATATGCTTCAAATTGACCATATTTATCCGTATTCTCGTAGTTTTGATGACAGCTATATGAATAAGGTACTTGTTTTTAACAAAGAAAATCAAAACAAGGGAAATAGAACTCCTTTTGAAGCTTTTGGAAGTGATAAAGATAAATGGGAGAAAATATTAAGTCTAGCAGATAGACTGCCTAAAGCTAAAAGAAAGAGAATTTATAATAAAGATTTTAAAGACAAAGAAGCTGGATTTATCTTAAGAAATATTGTTGATACAGGTTATATAGCGCGTCTAGCAAGTCAATGGACAAAGCATTGCTTGAAGTTTTTGCCTTTAAGTGAAAATGAAGTAACTATAGCTGGAGAAAAGGGTTCTAAGGTGCATGTAGAAATAATAAGCGGAAAACTTACTTCAATGCTTAGGCATTATTGGGGTTTGGGCAATAAAGATAGATCCAATCATCTCCATCATGCAGTTGATGCAATAATTATTGCTTATGCAAGTGCCAAAACTATCAAGGCATTTGCAGACTTTAGAGCAAATCAAGATAAGAACACAGCAGAATTTTATGCTGAACAAATTTCAGAATTGGAATATGTAGAAAAAAGAGCATTTTTTAATCCCTGCAAAAACTTTAGAAAAAAAGTTTTAGAAAAATTAAATTCTATATTTGTGTCAAAGCCTCCTAGAAAAAGGGCTAGAGGAGCATTGCATGAGGAAACATTTTATTCTTTTGATGATAAAAATCTTTTAAAAAGTTATGGTGGTGAAAAGGGAATACAAAAGGCGATAGAGCTTGGCAAGATTCGCCAAATTGGCACAAAGATTGTGAGCAATGGAACTATGGTTAGGGTAGATATTTTTAAAGACAAAAAAGGCAAATTCTATGGTGTGCCTATTTACACAATGGACTTTGCCCTTGGAATCTTGCCCAATAAGGCTGTGGTAGGTGGCAAAGACAAAGAGGGTGTGATTAAGGACTGGAAAGAGATGGATTCTAATTATGAGTTTTGTTTTAGTATCTTTAAGGACGACTTGATTTTAGTGCAGAAAAATGAAATGGAAGAGGCAGAGTTGTGCTACTATAAAAGATTTAAAACCTCTGGAGCTTCGATAGAAGTTGTTAAGCATGATAATAGGGTAGATAATATAACCGAAAATCAAGAAAAGATTTTTAAATTGAAATTTGATAATGGCAAAAAAATACTAGATGAAAGTTTAATTGCAATCCAAAATCTCAAAATCTTTGAAAAATACCAAGTTTCTCCACTAGGCGAAGTGCAAAAGGCAGAATTTATACCACGTCAGAGTATATCTCTTAAATCTACACCCAATAAAAATAAGCTAAATAAAGTCAATGAAGTAAAAAGTTAGAGGGATCAGGTATGTTTGATTCAGCATTTCGCACGCTTTTCTTAAGCACTCCTGCAAAATTAAGATTAGAAAATAATCATCTTTGCATCACACAAGAGCAAAAGGAAAATGTGAAGATTCCACTCTCTGATATTCTTTGTATAATTTTAGAATCTCATCAAATCACATTTACAAATTCTTTACTTAACGCCTTTGCTTATCATAAAATTGTAGTTTTTACTTGTGATGAACATCATCTACCAAGTGGAATTTTTATCCCATTTTTGGGTCATTATAAATCTCTAAGTATTTTGCAATCCCAAATAGCTTTAAGCAAGCAAAGAAAGGCAATCCTTTGGCAGCAAATCATAAAATCCAAAATCAATAATCAAGCCTCATTATTAAAAATGTTAGATAAAGATAAATATACGCAATTAGAATCATTATCAAAGAGTGTAAATCTAAGCGATTCAAGCAATAATGAAGCAAAGGCTGCGGCGATTTATTTTAAATCACTTTTTGGTAGAGATTTTAGCCGTAAAATTGATTTGGATAATGCAATAGGCACGATTAATGCTGCACTTAATTATGGCTATGCTATTGTGCGTGGGGTTATTACTAGGGTTCTTTGTGCAAGTGGTCTTAATCCTGTTTTAGGTTTATTTCACTGTAATCAATTTAACTCCTTTAACCTTGCTGATGATTTGATAGAGCCTTATAGAATCTTTGTAGATTCTCTTGTTTTTCATATGAAAGAATGCGGTGATTTGGGGGATAATTTAGGGCTTGCAGATCGCTTAAAATTAACAAAGCTTTTAAATGCAAGTATTTTGATTGATAGTAAAATCTATCCACTAAATCGCGCAGTCGTAATAAGCGTTCAGAGTTTGGTTAAATCATTTGAAAAAGATTATAAATTAAAGTTACCGCTTTTTGAGGAGAATAAATCTAATGGAAGAGAAGTTTATGAGAGTATTAGTTATGTTTGATGTGCCAACTCGCACAAAAGAAGATAGAAAAAATAGCGCAAGATTTCGACAACAACTTATTAAAGATGGCTTTATGATGTTGCAATTTAGCGTATATATGAGAATTTGTAGGGGAGCAACAAGTGCAAATAATCATATTGATAGAGTTAGTTTATTCTTGCCGCCAAGAGGGCATGTAAGGGCATTAATACTCACAGAGAAGCAATTTGATAACATGAGACTTTTGCTTGGTAAGATAAGCAATAATGAACAGGCAAATAAGCCAAAGGAGCTTACGCTTTTTTAATATGACTTGTGATTAATTACGTATATTTTTGAATCTTTGTATAGATTAAGAAATATATTAAAGGCAGATATATCAACGTGACTTAAATAAAGTAAAAAATATTGATATTATGATTTTTATGTAGAATTTACTCTTAGCATGATATAAACCAATATTTAAGCTTAAAGTAAAAATAGGATTTTGTTAGGGATTGTAACCCTGCGGGAGATCCTGAACTCCCTTATTTTAGCCACTTATTAAACCATTTTTGAATTATATCCCAAATTTTATCAATAACACTAAATATTTTATAGTATTTAGTGTTATTAAAACTTATCAAATATCCTAAAATACGCAGTTTCAAGGTAGTGTATTTTAGCATAGAATGATTTAATAAGTGGCTAAAACAGTGAACCATATTCGCCGCAGATATAGTAATTTTAGCATAGAATGATTTAATAAGTGGCTAAAACAACTATGTATACGCAGGGTATAAAGAGAAATTTTAGCATAGAATGATTTAATAAGTGGCTAAAACCATCACAAGCGCACTTATCGGCGGCGGTGATTTTAGCATAGAATGATTTAATAAGTGGCTAAAACTGATAATGTGGTCTCCCCCGTAAAGAGCCAATTTTAGCATAGAATGATTTAATAAGTGGCTAAAACTCGCGTCTCGTCTCCATCTTACGCTTCTTAATTTTAGCATAGAATGATTTAATAAGTGGCTAAAACCTCCACATAATAATACTGTTCTTTGCGTAATTTTAGCATAGAATGATTTAATAAGTGGCTAAAACACTTCATATTCCTTGGTTTGCGATTGGATTATTTTAGCATAGAATGATTTAATAAGTGGCTAAAACCCGTGCTTACAACATGATATGGAATAATTTATTTTAGCATAGAATGATTTAATAAGTGGCTAAAACACCGAGATATTCGGGGAGCTGCAAACGATAATTTTAGCATAGAATGATTTAATAAGTGGCTAAAACCTCCACATAATAATACTGTTCTTTGCGTAATTTTAGCATAGAATGATTTAATAAGTGGCTAAAACAGACTCCCACATACCTGAAACCTTTGAACAATTTTAGCATAGAATGATTTAATAAGTGGCTAAAACTGCATACCAACATTACTATATTCTTTCATAATTTTAGCATAGAATGATTTAATAAGTGGCTAAAACTGGAGTCACGGGTTTAGTTATTTCGGATCATTTTAGCATAGAATGATTTAATAAGTGGCTAAAACCAGCAGTTTGTAAGACTTCATTAATTCGCAATTTTAGCATAGAATGATTTAATAAGTGGCTAAAACTTGGAAGCAGAAGCTAAAAAGCGCGGAATTATTTTAGCATAGAATGATTTAATAAGTGGCTAAAACCAGCAGTTTGTAAGACTTCATTAATTCGCAATTTTAGCATAGAATGATTTAATAAGTGGCTAAAACTTGGAAGCAGAAGCTAAAAAGCGCGGAATTATTTTAGCATAGAATGATTTAATAAGTGGCTAAAACGCATAGGGAACTTATTACTTCCTGTTGGTATTTTAGCATAGAATGATTTAATAAGTGGCTAAAACAAATTCAAAACAAAATCTGCGTTTAAATTTATTTTAGCATAGAATGATTTAATAAGTGGCTAAAACACTCGTAGTCAATGAAGTCATCGAAATAATAATTTTAGCATAGAATGATTTAATAAGTGGCTAAAACGACTCTTTCTTATACTGTCGGTGAGTATAATTTTAGCATAGAATGATTTAATAAGTGGCTAAAACTAGTGCCTTTTCGGCTTCATTAATCCCTAAATTTTAGCATAGAATGATTTAATAAGTGGCTAAAACCAGAATCCATAAATCTTATGGCAGGTAAAATTTTAGCATAGAATGATTTAATAAGTGGCTAAAACCTGCATTCTGCGTAAAAAAGAAAACTAGATATTTTAGCATAGAATGATTTAATAAGTGGCTAAAACATTAAAACAAATGCTACGCGTCAATCAAGAATTTTAGCATAGAATGATTTAATAAGTGGCTAAAACATCTCGTCATTTAGTAGGCGATGCTGTAGAATTTTAGCATAGAATGATTTAATAAGTGGCTAAAACCATATTCATCTTTAGCAGCACTATTTGATGATTTTAGCATAGAATGATTTAATAAGTGGCTAAAACAATGCATCCGATAGTTTGTCGAATTCATCAATTTTAGCATAGAATGATTTAATAAGTGGCTAAAACTAGTGCCTTTTCGGCTTCATTAATCCCTAAATTTTAGCATAGAATGATTTAATAAGTGGCTAAAACTATCTCTACAGCTCCTAAGGTTTCTAGTCTATTTTAGCATAGAATGATTTAATAAGTGGCTAAAACTAGTGCCTTTTCGGCTTCATTAATCCCTAAATTTTAGCATAGAATGATTTAATAAGTGGCTAAAACTATCTCTACAGCTCCTAAGGTTTCTAGTCTATTTTAGCATAGAATGATTTAATAAGTGGCTAAAACACTAAGCGCAGCATTAAAATTAGATGGAAAATTTTAGCATAGAATGATTTAATAAGTGGCTAAAACTTGGTTTAGTGATAACTATAGCGTTCAATCATTTTAGCATAGAATGATTTAATAAGTGGCTAAAACATCTTTATTAGCTGATAAAATCAAATTGTTAATTTTAGCATAGAATGATTTAATAAGTGGCTAAAACCCCCTTTTTTGAACTCTATCGCAGGATTAAATTTTAGCATAGAATGATTTAATAAGTGGCTAAAACTCGTAGGGATTTGTAACATTATTTGGTTTTATTTTAGCATAGAATGATTTAATAAGTGGCTAAAACCTCATTGGGCATTGTAGTAGAGGGAGGAGAATTTTAGCATAGAATGATTTAATAAGTGGCTAAAACAGCTAACTTTAATATATTTAATCTAAATTAATTATCTTAAAACTTTATTATAATCATCAGGTTAATGTAACTAATTCATTTTTAGCTTCTTCATAACTAAGATGCTAAGTTTATTTCTTAATAAATTAAGAGTTTTTATTTGAAGCTTAATAAATCCATTGCTAGTAAAAAGCTAGCAACAACCTTATAACAGTTTTATGTAATTTCTATATCAAGATTTTAAAGAAAAATCCGTTATCCTAATCATCTACTACTAAGAGTATAAATTTATCAATTTCTTAATTGAAATACATACCTCCATCAACTACTATCGCTTGACCTGTAATATAATCTGAATCTGGACTAGCTAGAAATGCTACTACGTTTGCTACATCTTCAGGTTCACTTAGTCGCTTTAATGTAATATGTTTTGCATATTGCTCCATTCCCCACTCAAAAGGTTTTCCTGCCGCGTTTGCTACATCTTGAGCAATTTTAAACATCATTGGGGTTTTGACTATGCCCGGACAATACGCATTAACTGTAATGCCTAAATGAGCTAAGTCCTTTGCTGCAGTTTGTGTAATACCACGAACAGCGAATTTTGTGCCTCCATATACAGCCAATTCTGGATTACCAACTTGCCCAGCTTGAGAACTTGCAGAGATAATCTTACCACCGTGACCTAATTCTTTAAAAGCTTTAGTAGCTGCTTGTATGCCCCATAAAACGCCACCTACATTGATATCAAATGTCTTACGATAGATTTCAAAAGTAATCTCTTCAATTGGCGTTATTGGACCTATTGCCGCATTATTAATCATTACGTTAAAATCACCTAATTCATTTTTTGCTTTTTCAACTGCATTAAATACATCATCACGATTTGATACATCAAGTTTTATAGCTATTGCTCTAGATATTTTACTTATTTCTTTTGCACTTTCTTTAGCAAGAGATTCATTTATATCTGCAATAGCAACGTTAAAACCATCTTTTGCAAGACGTAATGCAATTGCCTTTCCAATACCTTGTGCTCCGCCTGTAATCATTGCAACTTTTGACATAATAGCCTCCTTAATATAAATGGTGGACTTTTGCAAGCCCATAAACTGGTGTTTCTAAACCTTCATATCTAGCTTTAAGTTGTAAGGATAAGTATAAGGAATAGTGTCTTGATTGATGTAAGTTTCCACCATGAAACCATAGATTTTCTTGTTGAGTGGGTTTCCACATATTTCGCAGTTCGCCTTCCCAAGGACCAGGGTCTTTTTTGGTATTTGAACCTAATCCCCAAACTTTACCTACTTTATCTGCTACTTCTTGTGATACAATTTTTGCCACCCAAAAATTCATTGAGCTAAAACCAGTAGCATAAATTACCAAATCAGCCTCTAGTTCCTTGCCATTAGTAAGAACTACGGAATTCTCTTTTAATTCTTTAATATTTCCATTTTCAAGCTTAATATCTCCATTGGCAACAAGCTCGCTAGCTCCAACATCAATATAATAGCCTGAACCTCTACGCAAATATTTCATAAAAAGACCAGAGCCGTCATCACCAAAATCGAGCAAAAAGCCTCTTTTCTCTAATCTATCATATAAATCTTTATCACGCTTTTTTATTTCATCATAAACTGGCTTATGGAAATCTGCCATGATTCTAAAAGGAACTGAAGCAAACAGTAAGTCTGCCTTATCAGTTGTGATTCCATTCTCTAGTGCTTCTTCTGAATAGAGTCCTTTTAGGGCAAGTTCCATAAGAGAATCAGACCGGACGATATGAGTTGAACTCCGCTGTATCATAGTTACATCAGCGTCATTTTCCCATAATGCAGCGCAAATATCATGTGCAGAATTATTTGAGCCTAACACTACTACTTTTTTTCCTTTGTATAAGTCTGATGATTTATGTTCGCTTGAATGCTGTTGCTCACCTTTGAATATATCATAACCCTTAGGCTTAGGTATATTAGGTACTCCTGACATCCCTAATGCAAATACGACGTGCTTAGGACGTAATATGATTTCTTTACCTTCTTTTTCAACTGTGGCTATCCACTCCTTATTGGTATCATCATAAGAAGCTTTGACACACTTTGTAGATGACCAATAATTGAGTTCCATAATCTTAACATAGCACTCAAGCCAATCTGCTATCTTGTCTTTAGGTGAGAATACAGGCCAATCATCTGGGAATGGAAGATAGGGTAAGTGGTCATACCATATAGGGTCATGTAAACATAAGGATTTATAACGATTTCTCCATTGATCGCCTGGTTTAGGATGCGCATCAACAATTAGTGTTGGGACTTCTAATCTTTTAAGTCTTGCTCCTAGTGCAATTCCACCTTGTCCTCCACCAATAATTAATACATAAGGCTGTTTGCTATATCCTAGCTCTGTTTCTTCTTTTTGCTTTTTTTCTAGCCATGTTAGACGGTTTTTGTTGATTCCATGTTCTGCGCCTTTTATTCTGTTTTTGTTTTTCTTTTCTTCAAAACCTTTTAGTTCGTTTGCAACTGTGAGCAATGTCCAACACAGTCCATTTTTTAGTCTAATATAGCCTTTACCTCTAAATACTTTTGTTTCAAAAGTAAAGAATCCTTCAATAATATCGTCATAGCTATTTATATCTCCTTCTACTTTGAAATTTGTAGGTTTGCTGCTTGTAAGTTGAGATTGAAGCATTTGTTTAATTGAAGGTTTGCCTTCTAATGTAATAATATTCCATGTCAAACTTATTAAATCGCGCCAATAACATGAATCTTGAAACAAGTCTAATACATCGGTTAGGGTATGGGATGTAGATAAAGCTTGTTCAAAATTATTAAGCCAACTCTGAAGAGTATTTATATAATTTTTTTTCATATATTTTACCTCCGTTAGAAATTAAAGCAAATAAGAATTTATTGCTTTAATGCCGATTATACAAAAAAAAAAAACGTACTACGTATTTATGTTAAATAATCCTTTATAATTCTGAAGTATTTACATGTCTTTATTTTATTTAAGCATTAGTTTGTGAGTTGTAGCAACATTTGCAAGTCAGCTTAGACGTTACAATTCTTATCATATTAATTTAATAGTTGGCATTTTGTAATATTAATTACACTTATGAATTTGCATTAATCACCTTGTATAACTTAAAGTAGCTCTCATGTGTTTTCTATTAAAATTAATAAATTAATACTATTACGCTTGAAGAATTTTTTGTTTGATGTTTATACTATAGGTTCTAATTTGATATTTATATATTTATTAAATTTATAGTTTTTTGTTTAGCCATTATTATTTATAATCTTTATAGTGTGAAGCTTGCTTATGATAATAATCTAAGTTTCCTTTTATAAAATCACATTTTATGATAATGCTAAGCAATAGCTTCTTAAGATACAAAGCTAAGATTTTCACACTACATTGATGCTGAAGCAAGCACAAATGACTAAATTTTTTAGATTCTATAAAACTTATAGAAAGCAAAGATTTTTTACAAATGAATACCTAGCAATAATTTCCTATCTAACTTTTAAATTTATTTATGTATTAAGTGGCTTTGATTTTATAGTTAAATGCTAGGAATTACTTAGTTTTGTCGCTAAATTTTTCTTGAAGCCTTTATAATATTGTGTTAGGTCTTTTGTAATTAATTTCTTATTAAATTATTATTTTTATGTGTAAATATGTAAATTTTATTATTTTGTTTAGCTCTTTGTGATTCTTCTTGTTATAAGATGTTTTATCTATAATTATTCTGTTTTTAACTATAATAGCCTATCTCCTAGACTAGATTATCGAATAATCTTTACTCTTCTCTTTAATAAATATGCTCTAATCTTATATTGTAAGCCTAGTTTCTTTATTGCATTAAGGAAAATCTTATTATGTGTAGCTTTGTAGTAGTCTTTAAGTATTGTATATAGAGCTTTAGAGCTCACATTAAGCGAACTAATAGAATCTAAAATCTCTTCTGCACTCTTATGTCCTTGTATATGTAATATACGCAGAGCTCGCAACTCGTTATATACTGGTAGTTTTAGTATATATGGATATGTTGAAAAGTAGGAATCCATGAATTCTATTTGTAATTCCAATCTATTTTTCATAATCTCTAACCCTCTTTTAGAGGTTAGGCTATTCTTGTGATGTCGATAGTAATATAACGGAGTATGGATTTCGCCAATTTTACCTTTTAGACCAATCCTTAGCCAATATTCATAATCTTCTACCAAGAATCTTTTCTCATTGTATAATCCAACTTCTTTTGCCACTTTAGCCCTATATAAAAAACAAGCACCAATGCCGCAATATGCAATAAGTTTTTCTGGCATAACTGATACTTCTCTTTTTGCTTGTCTATTATTTTCTCGCAGTATGATGTAATCAGCGCATACCATTACATAATTATTTTGTGTTTGCAAAAAATCAAGCATAATCTCTAAAGCTTGTGGTACATAGTAATTATCATCTGAAGTCCAAGTTAAATATTCTCCTTTTGCTTCTGTAAAACCGATATTTAAAGATTTTGGCAGCTTTTGATTGATTTCATTGTGGATAAGTTTTATTCGGTTATCTTTATTTGCATAAGATTCTATGATTTCTCTTGTATTATCGGTAGAACAATCATTAACAATGATTAATTCTATGTTTTTATATGTTTGATTGAGTATTGATTCTATGGATTGTTCGATATATTCTTCACCATTATATGTTGGTAGGACAATGCTTATAAGTGGCATGGTGTTTCTCAAAGCAAGCTAGTAGTATCAATATATGGCATATTAAATGCCTTAGCTATGGATTTTAAAGCTATGCTACCATTATATGCGTTTAGTCCACCAATAGCCCCTGGCATTCTTAGCATCTCTTTCCAACCTTGATTAGCTATGACTTTTATATATGGCAATGATTCATATGAGTAGGTAATGCTAGATGTCCTAGCAATTACACCTGGTATATTTGGCACACCATAATGCACTAAATCTTCCTCTATATATGTAGGATTGTCATGTGTAGTTTGTTTAGAGGTTTCCATACAACCACCAAGATCTACAGATACATCAAGAACTACACCACCTTTATTCATCATTCTTAAATGTTCTCTAGTGATGATTTTTGGTGTTGAGGTAGCCGTTATAAGCACAGCTCCAATTAGAATGTCTGCCCCCTTTAGAGCTTCAGCGATTGAATTTTCGTTACTATATAGTAACTTTACTTGATTATTTATTACTAATGGGTGATTTGAGACTTTACAAACATCAATGTCAAGTACCCATACATCTGCTCCCATACCAACAAGCACTTTGGCCGCGTTCATACCTACCACACCACCGCCAACAACTACAGCCTTAGCCGGGCTAACACCAGCACATCCGCCAATAAGCATGCCCCTACCACCGTAATTAGCAGCAAGTAGCGTAGCTGCATGTTGAGCTGCAAATTTACCAGTTACTTCGCTCATTGCACTTAATATTGGGTAGTTACCCATTGGTCCAGCAATGGTCTCACCACAAATAGAAGTAACTTTAGAATCTATTAATGCCCTAGCTAGCTCTGATGAATAAGCCAAATCAAGGAAACTATATAGTACCATGTCTTTACGTAGAAAGCGAAATTCCTCCTCTGTTGGCTCCTTGCATTTGACTAGTAGATCTGCACATTCCCAAATTTCTTTTGCATTCTTTAGCACAGTTGCTCCAGCTATCTCATAGTCATTATTATTATAACCTATGCTAGAGCCTAGCCCATCTTCTATATAGATTTTATGACTAGGATTAGAATCTTTTAACAAAGCTACATCGCTAGGCACTAAGCCTACCCTATGCTCATGATTCATTATCTCCTTTGGAACACAAATATTCATAAATAATCCTTAAATACTCTGAAATACCTTTTCATTATACTATAAAATGATTTTTTTGTTTTTAATACTGTTATTCTCAAAAAATTGATAAGCTTTTTAATAAAGCTATGTTTGTCAATGAAATATTTAGGTTATAATTCTGGCTTGCAGATATCTGCAAATTTATTTTAAAATATGATGAGGATACAATGGCAACAAGAGTAGAACATGACTTTATTGGGGAATTGGAAATTGCTGATGATGTATACTATGGAGTGCAAACTTTTAGGGCATTACAAAATTTTAATATCACAGGCGACAAGCTTAGTAGCTATCCTAGCTTTATCAAGGCATTTGCACAAGTAAAAAAAGCAGCAGCTTTAGCAAATAATGAATTAAATCTACTAGATGATGAAAAAAAAGATGCTATTTGTAAAGCTTGTGATAAGCTTATTGCGGGTGAGTTAAGAGAACAATTTGTGGTAGATATGATTCAAGGAGGTGCTGGAACAAGTACAAATATGAATACAAATGAAGTTGTGGCAAACCTTGCTCTAGAAATTATGGGACATAAAAAAGGTGAGTATCAATACTGTCACCCAAATGACCATGTGAATTTATCACAATCAACAAACGATTCTTACCCTACTGCTATTCATGTGGCGTTGTATGATGAACTTTCTTCTCTTGCAAAAGATATGGAAGTATTAAAAACATCATTTAGTAAAAAATCAGATGAATTTAAAGATGTGTTAAAAATGGGACGAACACAACTTCAAGATGCTGTGCCTATGACCCTAGGGCAAGAATTTCATACTTTTGCTGTAATGATGGGCGAAGATATTGCTCGTGTGCTTGAGGCTCGTAATCTTGTAACAGAAATCAATATGGGTGGAACAGCAATTGGAACAGGTATTAACTCACACCCAGATTATCCAAAAATCGTGCAAAAGAGACTTTGTGAAGTTACAGGACACCCATTTAAAACTGCTGATGACCTTATTGAAGCCACGCAAGATACAGGTGCATATGTGCAAGTAAGCGGTGTGCTTAAAAGAGTAGCGGTTAAACTCTCTAAAGTGTGCAACGACTTGCGACTTTTAAGCTCTGGACCTCGTGCTGGGCTTAATGAAATCAATTTACCAAAAATGCAGCCCGGAAGCTCTATTATGCCCGGAAAAGTAAATCCAGTAATACCTGAAGTTGTGAATCAAGTGTGCTATGCAGTCATTGGTAATGATGTAACTGTTAGCTTTGCAAGTGAGGGCGGGCAATTACAACTAAATGTATTTGAGCCTGTCATTGCTTATGGACTTTTCAACTCAATCTCTATGATGAGAAATGCAATGCTTACACTTGCTAGTAAGTGTGTAGATGGCATTACTGCAAATGAAAAAGTATGTAGCGATTTTGTTTATAATAGCATTGGTATTGTTACTGCACTTAATCCTTATATTGGTTATGAAAACTCTGCATCAATCTCTAAAGAATCTTTGAAAACAGGCAAAAGTGTAAAAGATATTGCTCTTGAGAGAGGGCTTTTGAGCGAAGAGCAGCTTAATGAAATCTTACAGCCTAAAAATATGCTCAATCCACATATGAGCGCAGAAGATAAGGCTAAATTTCAAAAGCATTCACCATTTGTGAAGTAAGATATTACTAAATATCTCATTTTACTTACTACATTTAGTTTTATGTTTTAATGGGATACCTCTATGGCTACTATTTTTGTAGCCTAAATTTATATAAGCTTGTATTATTTATGCGTAGCCAAATAATAATGATAGATTGAAATTGTTTTAAGTTTTGTTCTTGTGCCTTGCAATATAATCATCTAAAGCTATTCTAACGTTTCATTTATTGTGTTCAAATTCCCATATAAGTTTATTATCTATAAAAATACGTATATTCTATGGATTTAAGTTATAATTTAGGCTTGTTGTTGTGAAACCTATATACTAAGTATTATTTAATATATATTTACAAGGAGCAAGCCATGCAAGACGAACTATTTTCTAGAAGTAGGGGCGGATATTTCGGGGTTGGTGATTTGAGTTTTGGAGGTTGCTTTGTCCCAGAAATCCTCTATCCTGTTATTATGGATTTACAGGAAGCTTATTCAAATATTTTTAAAAGTAAATCTTTCAAAAAAGAATATAAATCATTGCTAAGGAATTTTGTAGGCAGACCAACACCATTGTTATATGCTAAAAATGCTTCTAATATTCTAAATAATGATATTTTTCTAAAGTTTGAGGGGTTAGCAAACACGGGTGCTCATAAGATAAATAACGCTATAGCCCAAGTTTTGTTAGCTAAAAGAATGAAAAAAAGTTTAGTCATTGCAGAGACAGGCGCAGGACAGCATGGAGTAGCGGTAGCTAGTGCCTGTGCATCGATAGGTATGCCATGTAAGATTTTTATGGGTGAAGTTGATATGCAAAGACAACGTCCAAATGTATTTATCATGGAACAGTTTGGAGCCAATGTAGTGCCTGTGTCAAGTGGAAGCAAAACACTAAAAGATGCCGTAAATGAGACATTGCGAGAGTGGAGTAATGATCCTCATGGCACGTTTTATGTCTTGGGGAGTGCTGTTGGACCAGCTCCATATCCAGATATGGTAAGAGATGCTCAAAGTGTCATTGGTAAAGAAATAAAAAAGCAACTTCATAGAACACTTGGAATTTTACCTGATTATCTTATAGCTTGCGTTGGTGGCGGCAGCAATGCTATGGGTGCATTTACTGCTTTTTTAGAGAATATAGATGTGAATTTGGTGATGGTTGAGGCAGGTGGTGATAACTTCTTGCCAAAGAAGCATGCTATGCGGCTTCATAGTGATAGTGATGCTAGGGTTGGTGTAGTCCAAGGCTACAAGTCCTATTTTTTACAAGATAAAAATGGACAAATCGTTGATACACACTCTATTAGTGCTGGGCTAGATTATCCAGGAGTTGGACCACAAATTGCCCATTTGGCAAGCATAAATAGAATAAAATGTCTTGCTGCGAGCGATAATGAAGCTTTAGAAGCATTGCAATTTTTTGCCAAGCATGAAGGAATTTTAGCTGCATTAGAATCTAGTCATGCCTTAGCTGGTGCATTAAAAATTGCAAAAAATGTAAGTAATAAAACTATTGTAGTAAATGTAAGTGGCAGAGGAGATAAAGATATATTTATTACTGCAAAACACCTTTGTGCGCAGAAATGGAAAGATTTTTTAGAGCTTGAGCTATCATCTGTAAATGAAAACTTAAAGAAACAAACAAGAGATTCTATAAATCCAAAGAAATCTATGCAAGTAGATAATGATGTTGATAAACTTGTTTTAAATAGTGCTGATTTTAACGCTTCTAATGATGATATTGTTTTAGATAAGGCAGAACCTATACTGCCTGCCATGCATATTAATCAGCCTAATATAAAACAAGATGTCCTAGATTTAAATGAGTTAAGCGATGAAGATTTTAGTTTTCTTGATGTTTGCCATTCGGACTTAAATAATGATTCCAAATTAGAAGAATCCGAATTATCTAATCCAGACTTAACCCAAGATGTGCAAAATTTGCAAGAACATACACAAAACGCTATTGTTATGGAAGATATTACCGAAGGAGAAAAAGCCAAATCAAATCAAAAAGAGATACAGAGCAGAGAGGATATAAACGATGAGCTCGTAAATGAAGAATCTATTCAAGATACACATATCTTAAACTCTACATTAAATTCACAAGAAAATGCAGAAGTACAAATTGATCAAAATAAAATACAAGATGAATTGCATATATTGGTAACTCCTAAAGATACACAGTCGATAGCTTTAGAATATAATTTTGATTCTCAAGCAAGCAATTCCAAGCACGATATGTTTGATTTTTTGACATTAGATAAAATCAATTTGGATAGCACTGAAACATTAGAATCCTTATCCTTATGTGATGAATTGCAAGTAAAAGATACAAATAACTCAGATAATATTGAGCTTGATCGGTTTGATGATAATCTTCTAAGTTTAGACTATTCTGCTGATGAAGATTCTGGGCAATCGCAAAGTATTGATTTTTTGCTTAACTCTCAATATCAAAATACGACACAAGATCTTAATAAAACAAATTCTAATGAAAAATCTACTCATAGCCATCAATGCATATCACAAGAAGCACAAAACGAGTGTTCTAATTTAGATTCCAAGGTGAAGGTGTTAGAGACTGATATGGGATTAAGCAAGATTTGGGGTAAATCGCTAAAGTCTTGAATACATGATATTAGGTTTTAGCCTTGTATAATTTAAGCTTTCCAAATCTCGATGAAGATATAATTTTTGATTATATTAATGATAATAAAGACTTTAATCATTGGATTATAAAAAATCCTATCTCATACTAAGCTTGAATAAACAATTAATCGCTAGACTTCAAATTGATTATGTTGATTAATATTGCTAAATACTCGCGTAGATTATAGATTTCTCTTTTTTTGCCATACTCCAGATCTAAATATAATATAAAAGATTGCTGCCCTGATATATGTTTCAATAAATATAATCACAAACAGACTATATAAATGCCAATCTTGACTAGTTGCAATAAGCATAGGTAACAATCTAAACAACGAAATGCTTATAATATTTACAAATAATGGAATCTGTGTCCAACCAGCTCCGCGTAATGCTCCATCATAGACAAATGATAATATAAGTGGAATTTGTGATAATCCTATGATAATTAAATACATTGCCGAAATATCTACTGCTATCAAGTCTTTAGACATAAAAATAAGTGATAATGGCCTAGCAAAAACAGCCAATAAGATTCCACAAAGCCCAAGTATTATACTAGATAGAATTGCGCAAAGCTTTGTGTATTCAAATGCTAATTTGTAGTCCTTTACACCAATACATTGCCCCATTAAGCTCATAATGGCTAGCATAAAACTAAATCCCGGCACAAAGGCAAAACTTTCAATCTTTGCGCCAGCTTGGAATCCGTTAATAGCACTATCACCATAGATTTCAGCATATTTTCCGACAAATATTAAAATCACATTCAGCGATATAATAGTAAAAATACGCTCTAATCCAGTAGGGATTGCAACCTTTAATCCATTCTTAAGAAATATCCAACGAAATACTAACAGTAGCTCAAGGCGTGTTTTTGAGAATTTAATAAGTAAAAACAATGCTAAAAGCTCTAAATAAGATATAAAAACACTAATTGCTGCAGCACCAAAAAGTCCCATCGAATCAATACCAAATGCTCCATTAATTAGTATTGAATTGCCAATAATACTAAGACATGTCATGACTATTTTGATATAGAATGGGGGTTTGGTGTCTCCTGTTGCTGCAAACGCAGAGATGATAATATTTTTTACCATAATGGCTGGAATAGCAAAAATAGTAATTAGAACATAAGAATAGCTAAGACTATATAGCTCATAGCTTAAATCTAAGGCTTGCAAATACAGCGGAATGCCAATATATGAAACTAAGAGTAGGGGAATGCAAAATATTAATGCGCTATATAGCATGGTAGAACATACTTCATTCATTTCTGTATAATTCTTTGCTCCATATCTTCTAGACATTAGTACATTTGCACCAATACCAAATATTGCGCTAACTGGGTAGAAGATTATGATGTAGTTTGCACCTAGACTTAATGCTGTGAAATAGAGTGGGGAAATGTTAGATAGAAAAAATAGGGCTATGAATAAATTTAACATATCTAATCCAGATTGTAATGCGCTAGGAATGGCAATATTTAGTATATTTGCTATCTTTGCTCTTGTGGTAGACATGCTTGACTTCTTTTTTTGTTTATGAAATTTACTTAAATCAATTATTCTGGCAGGAAATAAAACTAGTAAATTTAAGGCTATACCTATTTTTAGGAATTTTATATTTATTTATGTTGCTAAATACTCTAAGTATAACAATTAAGCCTAGATTTTAAACTTCATTCATGCCAAGTAAGAATTCATCGTTATTTTTTGTATTCCTAATCTTAGAGTATAAGAAGTTTAGTGCTTCTATATCGTCCATTTGGCTAATAACATTACGCAATATCCACACCTTTGTAAGTTTTTGTTCACCTAGCAATAAGTCATCTTTTCTTGTGCCTGATTTTAGAATGTCAAATGCAGGATAGATCCTCCTATCTGCAATATTTCTAGCTAGCACAATTTCGCTATTTCCTGTACCTTTGAATTCCTCAAATATGACTTCATCCATACGTGAGCCTGTCTCAATTAGAGCAGTAGCTATAATAGTTAAACTGCCACCGTTTTCAATATTTCTAGCTGCTCCAAAGAATCTCTTTGGTTTATGTAGGGCATTAGCATCTACGCCTCCACTTAAGACCTTGCCGCTAGATGGTGTAATGGCATTATAAGCTCGAGCCAGACGAGTGATAGAATCTAATAATATAACCACGTCTTTACCTACCTCTATACGTCTTTTTGCACGCTCCAAGACTAATTCGGCTACTCGAATATGATTTGTTGATGGCAAGTCGAATGTGCTAGAGAATACTTGTCCTTTTACGCTTCTCTCCATGTCTGTTACTTCTTCTGGACGCTCATCAATGAGTAGTACCATAAGCTCTACTTCTGGATGATTATTACTTATTCCATGTGCTAGTTCTTTCATAAGTTCAGTTTTGCCAACCCTAGGTGGAGCAACTATAAGGGCTCTTTGTCCTTTGCCAATAGGACTAAATAAATCTAATATTCTACCTGTAACCTTTTGGCTATTGTATTCAAGTTTTAGTTGTTCTGCAGGAAATAATGGTGTTAGATTTTCAAATAATGGACGATTTTTAATTTCATCTAAACTTAGATAATTTACTGCCTCAATTTTTAGTAATGCATAGTATCTTTCTTGTTCCTTGGGAGGTCTTACCTGTCCTGTGATAATGTCTCCATTGCGAAGCGCAAATCTCTGAATTTGGCTTTGCGAAACATAGGTATCATGTTGTGTATCTGAAAACTTCTCATCAATGGAACGTAAGAATCCATAGCCTTCATTGGTAATTTCTAAAATTCCAGATATTAGGATAAATCCGCCTTGGCTTACTTGATTCTTTAAAATTTCAAAGATTAATTCTTGTCTTAGAAATTCTTGTGGATTTTGAATTCCAAGATTTTTGGCTATATCGATAAGCTTTTGCATTGGAGTAATGCGCAACTCCTCAACTTTAAATCCATTTACAGGGGTATGTGTTCGTTTAGATGAATCCTTTATTTTTGTTCCTTTATCTTCATTATCGTATGCTGTTTTATCATTTTTTTTGTTTGATTTATGTGGTTTTTTTGTTTTTATGTCGGTTTTTTCATTATCGTTGGGCATAAGTTTCTCCTATTCTCAAATATTATAAGCTATAAATTCATTTGATTTTGCTTGTTTGATATTTTGCTTGCGAATCTGTAACTGCTAAATTTTGTAATGGGTTGTCTCCCTATTAAGAGATATATTAAGATGTAGAATTCAAAATGTTTGAGAGAAATTTAATTTATTTTATTACTAGAAGATTAGCGATAAGCAACAAAATCAAATGTTAATCAGTAGAATCTAACTAACTAGAAAAGAAAAGATTCTACGATTTACTTACTAGCTTTATAAAGTAGCTAGAGACTTTGTTTTACTTGCGATACTATATTAGCAAAAGCTACTGGATTGCTATAAGCTATATCTGCTAAAACTTTTCTATCTAAGTCTATATTAGCTTTCTTTAGTCCGCTAATGAACTTAGAGTAGCTTATATCGCTTTTTCTACAGGCAGCATTGATTCGAACTATCCACAATGCTCTGAAGTTTCTCTTTTTTTGTTTTCTATCTCTGTATGCATAGCATAGGCTTCTCTCTAATTGCTCCTTAGCTTTCCTAAAATGTTTTCTTCTACCACTATAAAAGCCTTTTGCGAGCTTTAGAATCTTTTTGTGCCTTCTTCTTCTAACTATACCTGTTTTAACTCTCATGATTATTATTCTCCTGTAACTTTGCCTTAATACTTACAAATATGATAAGGCGCAAACTTTCGTTTAAACTTTCCCTATTGCTAGGGGACAATTGTGATTTACTAATGCAAAAAGCCTTAGGCAATGATAGCTATCTTAAGCATAACATACTCTTGATAGATTCTTCATTGGCACTATGGACATAGTGCGGTGCATTTAATCTTGCCTTGCGTCTTGGCGATTTCTTGGTTAAGATGTGATTCTTAAAAGCAGCAGCTCTTTTGATGGCGTTTTTCTTAAGTTTAAATCGCTTTGCAGCACCGCGATTAGTTTTCATTTTTGGCATCAATATCTCCTTTCATAAAATAAAATAGAAATTATAACATAAAAATTATGCTTTAATTTTATTATTTGGAATCATTAACGCGGTGGCATATTTACCTTCAATTTTTGGCTCTTTATCTGCATGTGCAATATCTTCTACCATAGCACAAACCCTTTTTAGCATTTCAAATCCTGCAATAGGATTTTGTAATTCCCTGCCTCGCAAAAAAACTCGAAATTTTACATGCTTGCCTTCCTCGAAGAATTCTCTTGCATGCTTTACTTTATAATTAATATCATTTTGCGCAATCTGTGTAGAAAGTTTGATTTCTTTTACTTCTATTTGTTTTTGCTTTTTCTTTGATTCTTTTAATCTCTTTTCTGCTTGATAGCGAAATTTACCATATTCTACAATTTTACATACAGGAGGCTTAGCGGAAGGAGAGATACATATCAAGTCTAAGCCCTGATCTCTGGCTATCTTCTGTGCTTCTTCAATGCTAAAAATTCCTAATTGCTCACCCAATTCAGATACGCATCTCACTTCTTCAAAATGGATTTGCTCATTTATCAATATCTCTTCTTTGCTCAAAAGTTTACCTCTCTATTTAGTTTATTTACCTTGGCTATAAAGTCCGATCTTTTCATTTCATATTGCAAGCTATCTTGCTGCTTGTTGCTATTCCTGTCTGATTTATTAGGTATTTTATTTGACCTATCGCGTATAGACAATATATCATTTTCCATCTCTTTATCACCTATTATTACAATAAATGGAATCTTTTGCTTCTCAGCATTACGAATTCTTTTATTCAAAGAATCAGATTTTGAATTAATTTCTGAATAAATACCAATATGTCGCAATGATGATTGCAAATTCTTAGCAAAATCTATATGTTCATTTGATATTGGAATAATAGCTATTTGAGTTGGTGTAATAAAAAATGGTAACTCTCCTCCAAAATGCTCGACTAATATGGCTATGAACCTTTCAAAGCTTCCTAGTATCGCTCTATGAATCATTACTGGACGTGCTTGTTGGTTGTTCTCATCAATATAGCTAAGAGCAAAACGTTCAGGTAAATTCATATCAATTTGAACCGTGCCACACTGCCACTTCCTGCCCAATGCATCTGTAATCTTTATATCGATCTTTGGTCCATAAAATGCACCTCCTCCTTCATCTATACGATATTTCACATTATTTGACTTTAGCGCGTTTTTTAAGGCAGTAGTGGCACTCTCCCATACTGCATCATCACCTATTGACTTTTCTGGTCTAGTAGATAATTCCATTTCATATTCAAAGCTAAATGCTTTCATTACTTTATTTGTGAATCTCAATATCGCATTTACTTCAGATTCTATTTGATCTTGGCGACAAAATAAATGTGCATCATCTTGCGTAAATTCTCTTACTCTTAGTAGTCCATGCAAAACACCGCTTTTTTCATGTCTATGCACAATGCCATATTCATAGAATCTTAAAGGTAATTCCCTGTAGCTTCTAATGCTACTTTGATATACCTTTATATGTCCAACGCAATTCATTGGTTTTATGCCATATTCCACTTCATCGATTGTTGTGAAATACATATTCTCTTTATAATTTGTGTAATGTCCACTAATTTTCCATACATCACTTTTTAGAATTTCTGGACCGCGCACTGGTTCATATTCATTTAATATCAATGCTTTAGTAAGTAGTTCTTCTAATCTATTACGAAGCCTAGCACCTCTAGGAAGCCAAATTGGCAAACCAGCACCTATTTCCTCGTCAAAGTGAAATAGTCCCATATCTATGCCCAATCTCCTATGGTCGCGTTTTTTAGCTTCTTCTAGTATGTATAAATATTGTTTTAGATTCTGCTTTTGTGCAAAGGCTATGCCATAGATTCTAGTAAGCATGCTAGCACTCTCATCGCCGCCTAGATATGCCCCTGAAATCTTTGTTAATTTAAATGCCTGTAAGAATTTTAAATTAGGCAAATGAGGACCTCTGCATAAATCTTCAAAGTCTCCTTGTTGATAAATGCTAAAGCTATCTCCTTCTATTCTGTTCATTACTGCTTGTTTTAGTTCATCATTATAAAATCTAGCTTCTGCCTCTTTTCGTGTTAGATGAATCTTGCTTAGCTTCTCACCCTTTTTGGCAATCTCTTTCATCTTATCTTCAATCTTTGATAAGTCTTCTTTTCCTATCTTAGAGTTTACCTTAAAGTCATAATAAAATCCCTCATCTACCACTGGACCTACGAAAAATTTTGCTTCAGGATAAATGGATTTAATTGCTTCAGCCAATAGATGAGCGCAAGTATGACGTATAATCTCATGTGCTAATGGAGTGTCTGCGAATAATATTGGTTCTAATGTGGAAGTATCAAGATTTTGCTCTGTGGCTGTTTGAGTATCAATAATTGTGTTATCTTGCAGATAACCAATAACATTTTGCATACTTTGCAATGTATTCCTTTCTCTCAAATTTATCTAAAAATAATATTTATCTATGAATTATAGCTATAAAAGTCAAGGATTTAAGTTACTAATTATACAAATGACAACTTAAAAGACACTTAAGCATAGGATAATGGTTGATTTGTTATATTATAAATATGCAATTATCTTATGCTATACCATTTAGCATTATATGATGTAAGCTTTGTTTGCAAAAATAAAATTTATCTAAAATTTAGAGTCGAACCAATTTGCAATCTGGCTTCGAATTGTATACTTTAGCTGCAATCCAAATAAAAAATCATCTTCTTTTGCTTTAGATAATAAGCTTAAAGCCCCATTGCGAAATTTACTTAAATATGGGTGGTCTATTTGATTATAGTCGCCTAAAAATACAATTCTACTACCCTCTCCAAGCCTTGTGCCAATTAGCTTGATAGTAGCATCAGAGGCATTTTGCACCTCATCAAATATAACGAACTTGTTATGTAGGCTAATGCCTCTTGCATGTGCTATATCCATGATTTCGATTCTATGTTTTTTTAGGAAATATTGTGTTGCTTCTTCCTTATCTATACCCTTGCTTTCACCTTTATATTCAATACGTTTGGCTAAGGAATTTTCCTTTAGACTTTCGATTATAAAATTAACGCTACTAAATAACGGATACATAAAATAATGCAACTTTTGAATCTCATCTCCCTTTCTAAATCCAAGTTCAGCTTCTTTGTCGTTTGCAGTGATTGTATTTCTCATATAAATGATTCCATCAACAAGCCCCATTTTTTGCAAGGAAATGCCAGCTTGCAGTGCTATTAACGTCTTTCCACTTCCTGTGCTGCCTGTGATTATGCTTAGTTGATTATGTGGATATGTAAGCATGACATATGCTAGCTTTTGCTCGATATTTAATGGCAAGATATATGGTTTATGCTCTTTGATTATAGAATCAAGTTCTAATATATCTAGCTTATCATTATGCTTTACGCCAAATAATTTCTTACCTGTTAGATAACATTCACTATCTGTATAGTCTATTTCTTCAATTTCTATGATGTGCCATTGACTTAAGGCTTGAAATGCCTTACTTTTTTCAAACGTAATCTTATCACTTAAGTCTCTAAGCAATTTGGTTTTGTAAATAAATTCAATATCTTTAGGATTTAGCACTTGTCCGCGTTTTATTGATTGAGATTGTATATTATCTGCAAGCGATCTAACTCTCAAGGCTATATCATTGGTGAGTAAAACTAACTTATAATCCTTTGCTATCTCCCTAATCTTTGCGTCATTGTAGCCGTAATCTAGAAATGCTGTTTTATATTTTGTCCTTGTTATAACCCAAATTGGCACATAAACTTCCCCGCTTTTAAACTCAATACGAGAGATATAATCACTGGGTAAAGATTCTATATTAGAGTTAGTGTATATGTTTATCTCATCATTATTTGTAAGCTTTCTTACATTTGAGTCAAGAACAACACAGCGAAAAAACTCTCTAGCAAAGAATCCGCTCTCACTTTGAGAATCTTTCTTTCTATCGAGCTCTTCTAATATTATATCGCTAATATAAAGCTCGTGATGTTTGTGGTGCAAATATACTAAATTTTCTGTATTATCAAGGATAACCGATGTATCCAATAAAAACCTTTGCAAATATCTCCTTTATCACAAAATACAACTCTAAATTTTACTTGATTTTTTGAAAAACTTTATTTTGTATTGCAATAATCAATTTATAGAAAGCTTTAGTTATAATCATTTGTAATTCAAATGCAAGAGAGAACTTTGGATTCCATATTAATGAAAGTGGACTATATTGCTAATTCAATAAAATATAACACAATACTACCATTCATAAAATCATACAAATAAAATATATACTTTGATTCTTCCTAGCGTTTATTGAGATTCAATCTCTAAAGAATCGCATAATGCTTTTAACAGCATTTAATATAAAACTTTACATACGCATTCAAACCTATTATTAACAGCGGATATTGTTTTATGCAACAAAAAGAAAGTTTGCATTGGGAAGTAAGATTTGCCAATATCATTGAAATTTGTAAGTTAGGCTTTTTGGAGATTAAGAATAATTTTGTTAAACTTGGTATTATTGTTGGCAAATATGTCAATAAATTCTTAAAGTTTGGTGGTATGCAGTTTGTAGCATTTGTCGCTTCTACACAAAGTGTAAAATGTGATGATTGTTATCATCAGTCTTTTAGAATGGGCAGAATCTGTGTTTGTGCAAGATATTAAACAAGAATGCTTTGATTACACAAGTGCTTAATCGTGCAAAGAAGCTAGATAATGAAGTATATTTGTTTAATCCATTCTCTAGTCGAACTCATATATAATCCCTTTACATTATTGACATGCTAAATACAAGCATTGTGATTTGTAGCTTATTGATTTAGAAAATATCATCTATCCAAGTTATAGAAAAGATGCTATTGGGTTTTGTTATCTCTATATAGATTTAGCATTAAGTGAATATGGTAGTGCATTTAAGTTATATAACTTAAGGGCAGGTTTACTTCTATGGGATTTACAATTAAGCAAAAGCTTTTATTTTAAAGTATATGATAATGAGGTAAAAGATTTTGATAAGGCTTATAGATTCTTAAAAGATAGGTTTAATTAGCGAAGTTACAAAAAAGTATTAGTTTCATTGTTAGATAAAACCTTAGGCTACTTATTATCCACCAATCACTCTCTCAATTAGAAATGACTTTGTTTGATTGTTATGGTAAATAGGGTGCAAAAACTCTGATTACAAAATATGCGTGTCAAATTTATGCACTAAGAGAGTAAGAGGACGCTTAGTTTATTAGTAAAATTTTAGGAAATAAGACGTTGAAACAAACAAGCAAAAGCCGTAATCACAGCAGAAGTGGCAATCATCTTACATTTTACATTAATGTTGGCATAAGAATTAAGAGAAATGGCATTTGAAAAAAAGAGCTTATTTCTATTGATAGTGGTAAACCAATCGATTAAAAACATTAAAGGCTTGCCTAGTATAGATGAGCTAGAAATGCAATCTTTAATAGAGAGCGCAATATTAAAATATCAATTCAAAAAAAAGGGGTGGGGCAAGAATCATGCCTGTAGAATTAGAAACAAAACGCAATTTCTCATATAAAGAATCATCGTTTAAAACAACCGCTCCCCCCACACTATCACTATGCCTATTAATATATTTTGTCATACTATGCACCACGACATCAGCACCTAAATCTAAGGGTTTTTGTAGATAAGGTGTAGCAAAGGTATTATCGACTATGGTTAAGATATTATGTTTTTTTGCTATTGCACAAATAGCTTTTATATCACAAAGCTGCAAAAGTGGATTAGTTGGGGATTCTAGCCAAATCATTTTAGTCTTACTCGTAATAGCAGATTGGATATTTTCTAAATTTGTCATATCAAGGTATTTGACTTTGATATTAAAATGATTAAATACTTTACTTAAAAGTCGTCTTGTCCCTCCATAAATATCATCAAAACAAAGAATCTCATCATCAGATTTTAAAAAACTCAATAAACTCACACATTCAGCCGCTTGACCGCTTGCATAACAAATCGCATATTTTGCATTCTCTAAAGCTGCTAACTTACTCTCTACAACTTCCCTTGTAGGATTGACAGAACTAATGGCTTTTGTGAAATAAGCTATGCAAACTAAAGGCTTTTTATGGATTATTTAACAGCTAGAATTATAAGTGAAGCAGGCTATGGCAAACTGCAAGGTGATATAGATAAGGATTTGCAACAAGAAATACTAATAAGCAATAAAGCTAATGAAAACGAAGTTTCGCAGTCAAAGCAAAATTTTACAAACCTACTCAAGCCTCAAGGCACGCAAAACAATCCTTTAGCTTCGAATGTAAGACCACAAGCTAAAGATAATAGCACATTGCAAAACTTGGGACGCAATGTGATTAATATAAATGACAATTCATTACAAGCCACACAAGATAGCACCATAGCTAAACCAAATCCCACAAGCACTTACAATAGTAATATAGTCTTAAGTAGCGATCCAAATTTTAAGCCTCAAACTAGCCAATTTGCAAACTTAAAAGATTCTAAAAATTCAAACTCTACTCCATTTAAGAAACAAGCTTATACCACATAAGAGACTAGGAAATGTAATCTCTGATTTAAATTTTATAATCATTTAGGCTATGGCAGTAACTCAATGCGATATAGAGACTTAGTAGCAAAGTATCAAGAAGTTAATCCTCTTGCAAAGGAATATAATATTACAGATTATCTATCACTTGCAAAATACTATGATTTACAATCTAGCGAGATTCCTTCATCAAATAGTTAATCTCGAATACCCAAATCCTCTAATAGTATTTTCAAAATCTGGTTTTGCAAAGGTGCTTGCTAGATGGATAGAGCTTATAACATCACTTGAGGTTTCACCGCTTAAATTAGGTTCTTCAGCCACAGATATGGCTTTGGTGCTAAACTTCATAATCTTCCTTTCTTAAATAAATTTAACTTGATAAAATTCTACTATTATTTTTTTAAAAAGGCTTACTTTAAGAATATCTCAATGGCAAAATGATAGTTTCTTAATTTATAATGCATACGAAATATCACCTTGTAATCTTAATTTATGTTGCACTCTTAAATCCAAATAAAGGAGATTTTACACACAAATCTTAATTTATGTTACTTTATAGAAAAAACCAAAGAAAAAATAACAAAATTATTACAACCTAAAACGCAATATGTTAAACTCAAAGTGCTTAAAATTATATAGATTACAGGTATAGAGGGCTTTAAGCAATAAATCATAAGGCATTTATATCTAATTTAAAGGGTAAGCTATGCAAGAAAAAAATCATCTCTTAGAAGAGGCTATATTACCAGTTTGGAATAACCAAAGAACGATAGGATTCATAGGTTTTATTTGGATGTGGATAAGTATGGCAGTTATTATCGCTACTTTTTCACTAGGAGAGACAGGCATTAAATCTATGTCGCTTTGGGAAGTTTTGGGCATAATTTTCATTGCCAATGTGGCTATTGCTATTATTATGACCCTTGTAGCAGATATTGGTGTAGAACATGGGCTTTCGTTTGCGGTGTATTTGCGAGCTCCCTTTGGGATAAAGGGAACACATTTCCCCTCCATTGCAAGGGGTATTGGAGCATCGATATGGTTTGGGATTCAAACCTATTTGGGAGCCTTAGCCCTCAATGGAATCTCCGAATATCTATTAGGTTTTGATAATTGGTTTATATGGTATGTGCTTTTTGCCATTATTCAAATAGTTAGCACGGGTATGGGGATTAGATCGGTGGAAGTTATTACTTCAGTAGCAGCACCTTGTATCATCGCTGTAACAATTTGGATGTATTTCACATTAGAAGAACTTGCACAAATTAAGGGCGTTAATATCTGGACTTTTGCAGGTAGTGAAAATATTAATCTCTTTGTCTTTTTCTTTGCTAATATGTCCTTTTGGTCTGCTTTAGCCATAGATATTCCTAATCTTACGCGTTTTTTAAAAACCCAAAGTGGAGCAAAAAGTTTTTTTAAAAGGAACAAAAATGTCTTTATAGCCCAGCTTATAGCACTTCCAGCTACACAGGCTTGGATAGGGGCTATTGGAGGTATTTCTTTTTTAGCAGCAGGACTTTGGAATCCTATAGAAGTTATACAGGCTAATGGCACAGGGCTTACAATGATTGTTTTACTTGTTATGGTGATTTTCTCTCAATGGTCTACTAATGCCCCTGCAAACCTTATCCCCGCAGCTTTAGCTTTTGTTAATGCTGGAGCACCTAAGATTCATTATTTCACCGCTGTTGTGCTTGCAGGTATTGTTGGAACTATTATTATGCCTTGGCTCATCTTAGATAATCTCTTTATTTTCCTTGGCTATTATGGTGCAGTGTTATCGGGCATAGCAGGAATTATCATCGCAGATTATTACATTATCCGCAAAAGAAAAGTAAATGTCCCACATCTATACCGCTATGATGGGCAGTTTGTCTTTTATAAAGGCTTTAATTTTGCCGGTCTTTTGAGCTGGTTAATTGGAGGGGTTTTAGCCATTTATTTTACGAGCTATGCTTTTTTAGTGGGCTTTTTTGTAAGCCTAATTGTCTATGTTTTTTTAATGAAAGTTTGGATTATACCAAGATACACTCAAGCTGAAATTGCAAGTAAGGATGATAGCTTTCTTGGGACAAGTGTTGGTATGAATTGGGTCTATGATAGTAAAAATGAAAAATTCAACCGTATAGCCACGCAAAACCTTAGCCTAACTCCTAGGGAGGATAGATAGATTAGAATCTTAAAAGAATTTTGCCTCTTGGTATTACAATACAAATAATGCGAAATTGGGAAGTAACCATAGGACTTTGCGGTTTCAGTTTGCAAAATCAAAAGATTATGAAAAAGGATTTTCTCTTTAGTGCTTTAGTAATCTTAGATTAAATTGTTTAGATTCTATGTTTGCTTTTATTTTATCAATTTTACTCTTTTCTAAAATCTTTTACTATATTTTAGATTTGCTTCAATGAGCGTTGAATTTGTTTTAAACTCACCACTCAAGCTATAATAATTATCCTCTTAAGATTCTCGTTTTTCAAATATCTATCTACAATAAGGCTTTAAAGTATTGGCGTTATCACTTTCCTGCTATTAACATACTATCTCTACCTTTAGAACTATAAGCGCAAGTATAAACCCTTGTTAGATTTTATTCCCATTTTATGAATAAGCTTGCTTATCTCTTTGAGTTACCTTTCATTTTGTTTTAGTGGCTTATACTCATATTTTGTAATGGCAAATGGTTAAACTACTGTGTTGAATGTATATTTTATTTTTTTTTTTTTTTTTGTAAATATTGCCCAAATTGTATAATTTTTGTATTCATATCCAATATGACAAAAAGCGGTATTTTGTAAAGCCTTTTGTAGTTTCAAGTCTTTTTCATTTCTTCATTACTGAATTCTTGTTTGAAGAATCACTAAATTAGTATAAATTAAATATAAACTAAAAGTTTATTGCAAAAGCTATAGTTATCTATTTGTTAGAATACAATTGTCTTGTTTTTGTATACAAATATCCTATCCTCTAAAGCGAAATTAAGGGCTCGAGATAAAACTACCTTTTCAATATCTCGTCCAGCCCTTTGCATATCTCTCCAAGAATAACTATGGTTAATATGAATGATATCTTGCGTTATAATAGGACCTTCATCTAGATTTTCATTTACAAAATGTGCAGTTGCTCCAATAATCTTTACTCCTCGCTCATATGCTTGTTTATAAGGGTTTGCACCTATAAATGCAGGGAGAAAACTATGGTGTATATTAATAATTTTATTATAGAAATGATTTGTAAAATTACTTGTTAGGATTCTCATATATTTTGCAAGAACAAGATAATCTATATTAAATTTGATAACTTCTAAAATTTTTGCCTCATGAGATTCTCTACTAAGATTATTAGATGGGATATGAAAAAATGGTATACCAAATTTATCTGCCAATGGACTCAATATGTTGTGATTGCTTATAATGGCCTTTATATTGGCATTTAACTCACCGCTATCATGTCTTAGGAGTAGGTCTCCTATACAGTGATTTTCCTTTGTGCAAAGGATAATGATGTTTTTCTTGCTAAGTGGTTGTATTTTAAGCATGCTATCTGTAGGCAAAATATCAATTAGCCGTTTATATAAAACATTATTATCTACTTCGCCGCAAGCATGTGTGCGCATAAAAAAACGTAAATTTTCCCTATCTACATATTCATCATTACGTTCTATATTTAGTCCTAGCTCATAGAGAACTGAAGATATATTATAGATGAGTCCTTTTCTATCGGTTGCACTAATTAGAATTACAAGTTCCATAGCTTAATATTATGTATTTTTACTTTCTGATTTGATGTTGTTTGCTTTTTATATTCCGCAATTTGCCCAAGCTGGGTTTACTAATAGTATATAAGTCTATATTATCTGGCTGTAATTACAATCCAATTCCTATATTTAAGCCGATAACATGTGTATAGTTATTTGGCTCTACATAATTCCCTATGAATTGTCCTTTTTTGTAGCCATCTTTTACATCTGATTCCAAAATATTCCAGTATTGATAATATGCTTTTAGGAATATCGAATATTTGTTATTTGGATTATAAGATAGCATGAGAGAAGCTGCATATCCGCTGCCATTTTTTTGTTCAAAGTTAAGATCGGAATCATATCCAATATCAGTCATATAAGTCTTATTCCAGCCCCTAATGAGTCGCCTGTATTGGGCATTCAACGTAATAGAAACCTTAGAACCAATGAAAGCTCCAATGTTTAGCCCTGCTAAATAATACACGTAGTGTTGTTCACGTTTATACGCATTTGGATCGTTATATTTATTATATGCAAATCGATAACCAACTCCTATATCTAATCCAACATGAACCCTACTGATAACTATATGTGGATTTATAATATATTCTGTAAAGTAATAGTAATCATTCGAGCTTGCATTGTATGGGAAGCAATTTTTTTGCTGTGTATTTGGTGTTATTGTGCATGCTTGTCCTTCATATTTGGTATTTATGCTTTTATAATACCCCCCTGATATAGATTGCGTTAGATTAGAGAAACTATTAGTTACTTTTGTATCAAATCCAGCCATAGCCCCAGATATTTTCATGAGTCTATTATTGTCTCCATCTACTTCCTTATAACTATAGTATTGCGTTCCAGCACTAAGCCTATATCCCCAAGCACCATACTTAGTATTTTTCTCCATCTCTTCGTTAAAATAGTCTATGAAATCTGGAAAAACTGCCGCATAGCTAATTCCTTGCGCAACAAAAGCTACAGTTGCACAAAGCAAGCATTGCTTAAAGTAATTCATATAAAACCCCTTAAGAACAAGTTTTAACCTAAGTTTAGAAAAGCAATGTAACCAATTCAAGTTAATAAAAGCTAATATCAAAGCTTTAAGGCTTTGATATTCTGTTGATTATGTCATTAAATGTTTTGCTTGGTCTCATGATAGATATAGCCTTATCATCATCAAGTTTATAATATCCACCTAAGTCCACTTTTACGCCTTGTGCACTGTTAAATTCATTGCGTATTGTTTCTTGATTTGATTCCATAGACTCATATATTGGTTTAAAGAATGCTGCAATACTATAATCCTCACTTTGCTTAGATAGAGCTTTTGCAAAATATAGGCTTAAATAGAAATGACTTGTTCTATTGTCATCTTCTCCAACATTACGAGATGGTGCTTTATTATTATCTAACCATTCTCCAACGGCAATGTCAAGAGCATTTGCAAGAACCTTTGCTTTTGTGCTTTTATTTTTTAAAGCATAAAACTCTAAGCTTGCTTGTAATGCCAAAAACTCACCTAAACTATCCCAACGTAAATGATTTTCATTTACTAGTTGTTCTACCTGCTTTGGCGCGCTACCTCCAGCACCTGTTTCAAACATAGCTCCACCATTAAGCATAGGAACTACTGAAAGCATTTTAGCACTTGTTCCAAGCTCTAAAATTGGGAATAAGTCTGTTAGATAATCACGTAATACATTACCTGTAATAGATATAACATTTTTTCCGCTACGAATAATTCGTAATGACTCTAAACAAGCTTCTTTTGGTGCTAATATCTCAACGTCTTTGTGTTTACATATTTCTTGCAATCTAGCTTTGACTAAATCAATCATTATTGCATTACTAGCCCGTTTAGAATCAAGCCAAAATATAGCTTTATCCCCAGTAACATTCATTCGCTCAATGCCTAAGTCAATCCAATTTTGAACAGCATCAAATTTTGCTTGATTTGCGCGATAAATATCGCCTTGTTTTACATCATGCGATAGTAGAGCATTTCCATTTGAATCCTCTATAATAAATTTTCCATCTTTTGGTGCTACAAATGTTTTATCATGAGAGCCGTATTCTTGTGCCTTTTTTGCCATAAGTCCAACATTTGATACGCTGCCTAGTGAAGCTGGTTGAAGTTCTCCATTTTTATGCAAATCTTCTAATACAGCCTCATATATTGTTGCATAGGTCTTATCGGGTATTACAGCATTAGCATCGTATTCGTTTCCATCGCTATCCCAAAGCTTAGCACCATTTTTAAGCATAGCAGGCATGGACGCGTCTACAATGACATCACTTGGAACATGCAAATTTGTAATGCCTTTACTTGAATTCACCATAGAAATCTTTGCGCTTTTCTTTAATATCTCATCATATTTAGCTAATATCTCTGTTTTTTTAGGAGAGGATTCTATCTTATTTAGAATCTCATTTACTCCATTATTAACATTAACCCCAAGTCTAGACAACTCATCTCCAAACAGCTCAAATATATCTTTGAAATAAGCTTTAACTGCGTATCCAAACAATATAGGATCGCTTACTTTCATCATAGTAGCCTTGAGATGTAAAGAAAATAAAATACCATCACGCTTGCATTTTTCAATCTGCTCTTCATAAAATTTACTAAGCTTTTTTGTATCCATAAATGTAGCATCTAGGATTTCATTTTTATCTATCTTTATGCCTTCTTTAAGAATCTTTCTCTCTCCATCGCTGGATTGAAAAACAATCTTGGCAGTAGTGGGAGATTCTACCAATATGGCTTTTTCGTTATCAAAAAAATCCCCGCTTTGCATATAGCTAACACAACTTTTAGAATTCTTACTAAACCTAGCTACCTTGTAGGGATTTTTTTGCGCATAAGATTTTACAGCTTTGGTTGATCGTCTATCAGAGTTTCCTTGTCTTAGAACGGGATTAACTGCAGAGCCTAGCACCTTTTGATATTTTGCATTACTTTCTTTTTGTGAGTCATTTTGCGGGTCATCAAAGAAATTTGGAATATTATAGCCCTTATTTTGAAGCTCTTTGATAGCTGCTTTAAGCTGCGGTATGGAGGCGGAAATGTTTGGAGTTTTTATTAGGTTTGCTTCTGGCGTTTTAACTAATTCTCCTAATATGCTAAGAGAATCTTCAACTCTTTGATCTGGGTTTAAGGATTCTGAAAATTGTGCTAATATCCTTGCAGATAATGAAATATCTGAAGTAACAATTTCTATATTGGCATTTTGTAAAAAAGCTCTAGCAATTGGCAAAAATGAATAAGTAGCTAGGGCAGGAGACTCATCTGTTAGCGTATATGTAATTTTCATGTTTATGTCCTTATTTTTAATTATCTATAAAATCAATTAATATTATATCAGAAATAGTTTTGTTTAGTTGCTATTTAAAATTAGCCTTTCTATAGATTGTATTTATTCAAACTTGTATATTTAGATGTGATTATATAAATTTATCATTTGAATAATTAATGTGAAATCTAAAAATAAAGCTATATGTACAGTCATTTAAGTATTTATGATAAGCCTTTAAAGTTTATAATTTGATTTATATCACTAATTGGAATCTTAATTGCTTTGTCTTAAGTCAAATTGCATTGTATGGGTGTGTTTATGATACGTTTGTTTATTTTGTTCTGCATAAGTTTTGTAAGCTTGAATGCTGATAGCTTTTTAAATGAAAAGAATCATTCATATCAAAAGAGTAAGAATAGAGGATCTCTAATTTTCATGACATCAAATGTCATTCCACTTGATAGCTCCTTTGTGAAAAATACACCTTATGGTCTTGTTATTGAGATTCCACAATCAGCCCTAAATCCAGATAGATCAAGTGCAATTATGTCAAGGGGTATGTATAATGGTGAAAATTATACTATTTTTCGCTCCAATAATCACACGATTACCTCATATCGTTATTCTCGCAATAACTCCAATTTATATGATAGAATAGCTCCTAATGTGTATAAAGTAACACATATTGGAGGCGCATTTTACAAAATAGATCCAATGCCTAAAAATCTATCTTTATGTTCTCTTGTCATATCGCGTTCATTTGAAGCACAAAGGAATTTCAATCCAGAAATTCTAGTTGATTTGAATGAGATTCCAAATGATGGTATAGCTAGTATCCTTCTTGAGTGTCCAAAGCCAAATGAGCGACTTAATATAGAAGGATATGGTGAGTATTAGAATACAAGGTAATATTTTATGGAGTTTGTTGGTATATTTATAGTTGGATTTATAGGAGCAATTACTCCAGGTCCAGATATATTGCTTGTAATGCATAATACCTTAAAGTTTGGTATATATAGTGCCATAAGGGTGTTGCTTGGTATTGCTACTGGTTGGCTATTATTCCTTAGTATTATTTATTTTGGCTTTATTCATTTAATTAGTGCTAGCTTAATACAGATTTTATTAAGCTTTTGCGGCGGCATGTATTTGTTATATTTATCTTATTTGCTGCTAAAACCATCAAATCATGATGAGCTAGGTAATGCTAATAGTAATGATGTTGACAAAGCTCAAAATAGCCCCATTATTATTCAAGAAATAGGACAGAATGATAAAGATTCTCAAAGCCCAGATACATATCTAAAAGGATTGATAATAAACCTATCTAATCCAAAAGCAATACTATTTTTCTCAACTATAATCATTCCATTCATAGGTAAGAATCTAGAACTTAGCCTAGTTGTGCTATATGCTAGCTTGGTTTGTGGATTCTTAAGTGTGATTTTTGTTATAGGTGTGTTTAGGAAGAGAATTGATTCAAACATATTTTCTATCATTGATAGGATTTGTGGGATATTATTTGTATTTTTTGGTTTTTCTCTTTTTTACAATGCTTTTGCTATGATATAGGATTTTTATGGTTTTGGATTCAATTAAACTTAGTATTCCTAATGCGCTCATTGGAATTTTGCAAGTTTTGCGACTTCATGGATTTGAGGGTTGTATTGTGGGTGGATATGTGCGTGATAGCATTTGTAGAATCTTACATCATAAAAATATGCCAAATCAAGACTTTTCAAGCAAAAATTTTATAAATCATAATTTGCTACACGAAACCAGTAAGAGAACTATCTTAAACACCTTACAAGATACTAAGCTAAAATTCACTCCTAAGGATTGGGACATTGCTACAAACGCTAAACCTAGTGAAGTATTAGAAATATTTGGATTCTATAACGCTTATTTTAAAATTATTAAACTAGGAATAAAATATGGCACACTTGGAATACGTCCTCTCTTTACTAATGATGTTGGTTTGATAGAGATAACTACCTATCGCATAGAGGGCAAATATAGCGATAGTCGCAGACCAGATAATGTAATATTTACTACTAGCTTGCAAAAGGATTTGGCACGTAGGGACTTTAGTATGAACGCCATTGCCTTTATACTTCAAGATGATGATTCTAAAGAGCCGCAAGAATATTTTACACAAGATCATTGTGATATAAATATGCGTATTTGTGATTATTTCAGTGGGGTAGAATCTATAAAGCAAAAAGAAATTATATGTGTTGGAGATGCCAACATGCGTTTTAGCGAAGATGCTCTTAGGATTATGCGTGCATTGAGATTTGGAGCAGTATTGCAACCAAGGTTTGATATTTCCAAAGATACAAAACTTGCTATTATCGCATGTAAACGGAATCTAGCCCATATTTCTAAGGAAAGAATCTTACACGAATATAACATTATGCTACTTGGAAGTCATGTAACATCGATTGCCATAGATTATAGGCAGGTTTTAGAGATAATCTATCCTGAATTATCTTTGATGAGCAAACAGCAATATTATATAAATATGCTAGCCCTAAGTCATGCGCCTAATATATTGAATGTTCGTTTGGCAATATTTTTTTACTCCATAGATTCTAAGCATATACTAGCTGCACTAAAAAGGATGCGTTATGATTCCAAGACTTTGCGAGATATATCTAAGATTTTAGCTTTACAAAATAGGTCATTTCCTAGTAGTAGATTTGAGATTAAAGAAAGTTTAGGTTTTGCTGGTGAGATAATATTTAAGCATTATTTGCAAATGCTTAAGGCGCAGGCTTTGGCTTTAGAAGAGTTGCAAAATACTAGCCTTGATATTGAAATAGAAGATTTTGAATTGCATAAATACAAAGGCATGGATATAAGCAAATATGCTATCAATATTTTAGAGCAAGACTCTAAAAGCAAAGAATCTAGTTTTAAAGATAAACCTAAATTTAGTAAAGCCTATAGCATAGCTGATATAGAATATATAGAAATTCAGAGCTATGATATCATTAAAAGTAGCGAGTGTTTTTTGCTTTTACATTTGCCAATTGATGGCAATGATATAATGTATTTATTAGATAAACAAGGCATTAATGATAAGAAAATGATAGGTAAACTCTTGAATGAACTTTTATATTATGCTATGAAGCAAAATATGGTGAGCAAGCAAGCTAAATGTAAGATATATAGCAAAACAGAATATTCATCAATGAGAGATATGCTATTAGATAAGGCTAGGGAAATGATTATATCTATTGGGAATTAAGAAATGATTTTGTATCTGTTTATAAAACATGCAAGGTTGTGATGTATTTTAACTTGTAGATTTAATAGCTTCAATTATAAATGTTCACCATTAAAGTTTAATTGGTTGTTGGCAATACATTATTTATTGCAAAATATCTTTATTATGCAAGGGATTCTTCGCTTTGCCCAACTCTTTGCCACAGAGAACACAGTAAGACTCTTGTGTATTCTACTCTAAAAACTCTAGCTTTTAAGCTTATATATAGAACTCCAAATATCTTAATAAGAAGGATTTATGGCTGAACAAAATAATCATTCTCAAAATAATCATTCTAGTGAAGGAAAGCCAACAGATTGGAGTAAAATATTTAAGGATGCTATAGGTATTTTTGATGCTTTAAAGAGCAAGAAGCAAAACTCAATGTCTTAATAGCTGGTAAGACAGGGGTGGGCAAAAGCACGCTGATTAATGCCATTTTTGGCAAAGAAGTTGCACAAACGGGGCATGGTGCGTCTATTACCCAAAAAATTTAAGAATACAAATCTGATAATCTTCGCATTTTTGACACCAAAGGCTTGGAGCTAAAGACTATAAGCAAAATCTACAAAAGATTGAAAATTTTTTAAAAGAGCAGCAAGTAAAAGAGATTGATGAGCAGATTCATATCGCTTGGCTTTGCATTGCAGAGCCTTTAAGACGCGTGCAAGATGATAAAAAGGAGCTTTATAATATTTTAAACAAATATACACAGGGGCATACCATTGTAGTCATCACTAAAGCAACACAAGATAAAAATCCAAAAAGGAGAAAAGTTTTCTGATGTTGTGAAGAAGCTATTAAACATAAAATTAAGAAAGCTATTTTCAAAGAGTGCATGCATTATCTGTAGAATTAAAATTTGATGGCATTAAAATCCCTGTAATAGTCATTAAAAATTTGGTAAAAAGACTTATACATTACTCCCAGAAGCTCAAAAGCAAGTTTATGATGAAAAACTCCGAAGAGAGGCTATGAAGCAATCAGCCCCATCAGTTATAACAAAATATGCCACAGGTGCTGCAGGAGTGCTCTACCCCCCCCATTCCTTTTGCTGATATTGCTCTTTTATTGCCTGCACAAATGGCAATGATTGCTCATATTAGCTATATTTATGGGCTAGAAATGAATGAGGAAAATATCAAAAAGATTACTCTTGCACTAGCTGGTGTTGCAGTGCTTGGATTTGGAGTAAGAATATCATTTGGCACATTCTTAAAATTTGTTCCAGTTTTCGGCACTTTTTTAGGCTGAGCTTTAAATGCTGGTGTAGCGGGGGTAACAACATATACAATGGGGAATGCTTATATTGCTTATTTAGATGATAATTTTGAACATCTCAAAGAATCATTACTGACCTTGATTCTAATGTTCTTGCTCCATATTTCAAAGACTTTGATTTTAAAGAGCTGTTGAAGAAGTTTTAACTTTTGCTTTGTTGAGCTAAACAAGCTTGTGGCATTCTATAGGGATTATCTTTAAGCCAAGAATTGCCACGAATTTTATGCATGCTTACAATGACGAACAATAATAAGGGAATCCATATATTTATGTTAAAAAGTGGAGTTTAAAATTGTTAAATTATTGTTGTATTGCTGATGCTTTCTCTAATCCAATATTAATCCTTCTTATTTCCTCGCTTTTATCATTATCTGCAAATATCGTAATTGGTGTATGATGTCCAAGTATATCTTTTATTGCTTTGATTACTTCTATTAGATTCCTAGAATCTATTGCCATTATTGTAGGAATGTTTGTAGCTTTATTTTATATTGTCCATTTAAGAGGACAAATCGGGCAAATATTATAGGTTTGTAAGTAAATTAACATTATCACACCTTATTGCTCAAGAATTAGAGAATTTACTTTTTTATATCCTATTTTTGTATGAGTTTTGAAAAGATTCTTCCATTCTCTTATAGAATGGAAGAACAGGTAGACTTATTATGGCATACCAAGCTATTCAAAACGATCTTATCCCTCCACTTATTATAAATGAACAGCGGAAAAAATATTTAGAGCTTTTATAACAATGTCATATGCAAAATAGTGTTGATATATTTACATTAAATATATAATATACATGTATTATATTTTGTATTAATGTTATTTTTATGTATTTAAATTCATGAAATAACAATTTCTTTAGTGAGGGGTGGGTGGGATAATTTTCTATTTGATTATAGAGTTGCTATATTTATATTTTATGATTCAAATGGATAAAAATTAAATACATATACATTAAAATAAAGGAATATTATATGAAAATAATAAAATATTTGGTAGTTAGTGGATTAATAAGTGTTACTCTAAGTAATGTTGCGCTTGCTGAAGAAAAAAGTGGAGTATTTGCAGGCGGGCATGTTGGTATAGTTGCACTTGGATGGTCAATTTATAATAATGGCACAAAGAATAAAGATCTATCTCAACATGTTGCCACATTTAATGCAGGTCTTCAGGCTGGTTATCAGAAGTTCTTTTCGCCAATGCTAGGAGTAAGGGGTTATTTAAGCTACGATCTTAGTGTTAATGCAAAGTTTAGCAAAGTTAATAATAGGTTTGGATTCCATAATTTCGCTTTAAATGCTGATGCATTAGTAAATTTTATCAATAGCGATTCATGGACACTTGGCGCGTTTATTGGATTTGGTTTAGCATATGGTATTACGGTAGACTCTGGAAATAAATTTAAAAATGAGAAATATAATGGATTTAATATTCCAATTAACTTAGGTGTAGCTACTACATTTGGATCTCACAAGGTAGAAATAGGAGGTAAGATTCAGACATTAGCAGCGAAATTTACAAGAGGAAACACAAAGTTAGCTACAAATCCTCATACAATATATGTGGGATATTCATATATATTCTAATATCTAAGTTTATTTGCTAGCACCATATTACAAGAGTTCTGAAATCTAAACTTATGATATTATCTATAGCTTAACATTTATATTATATTTTTGTTATTTTATGCCTTGCTTTAGGAGCGATGGCATGGAATCTTTTAAAAAGCTCATTAATCTAAGCTTATAATATTACTTCAATATACTTAAAAACAAAACTATCATAAATGATAATGTTAATTTGTCGTTCTAAACGAAATATTTTGTCATTCTTAGCTAAAGTTATGTAAAAATCTCTATGCTCGCATATAGCGTAAGCACTTTTCCTTGACTTCATATATGACAAAATAGATTTTTCGTTACGCTCAAAATAACAAAATTATTAAAGATGTTTATACCTGCGAGAATTTAGTCGCTCAGGATCCAGCATCGCTACGCCAGCACATTGCTGTTTCATATCGTTTTATAGAATCTAAGATACTACACTATATTGCTATAATTAATTTATGTAAAGCCTTTAATTCTCTTGTTGCTTTTATTTTGTTTGAAAGTTATATAAAACATATATTTAATATTGACTTTTAGTTTTAGTTTGTTCATTGTTTTAAAGAAGTGATATTTATGAATGTTCTACTTTAAGTAGATCCTCATTCTACCATTGTTTAATACATATCCCTTGCGATTTCTTAACTTCGTGATTGTGTAAATTCCATCTAGGTTGCGCATAAAATTATTTTGAAATTCAGTTACTTCTTTTGGATAACAGAGTTTCCTAGTGCTAGCCCCTCCAGAGATCACTATGCGCATGGAGTCTTGCCAAAAAAACTTTGCTGTGTAATTATTGCATCCTATTTTGCCATACAATACATCTTGTGTTTTGTCAAGGCTAAATGTAGATTTAAAGTTAATCTTGGCTAACTCATCAATTGATGTTTGCTCGAATTCTTCGCTATTATCGTCTTGATTCCTTAGTTTTAGTTGCTCAAAAGCTAGATTAACATCATTGTTAGCAGCGTTCCTGTTTTGCTTAGCCCTCTCGTATGGATTAAGAAAAAAATTATTATCCAAAGTTATATTTTGTTTATTTTTATTATCTCCTATATTAATCTTGCTTTTAGCTTGGTTTGCTAATTCTTGCGGGCTAAGCAATACTCGGTTATCAATCTCTAGCTTAACAATATCGTAGCTACTTTTATCAAATATGTTCTTTGTTGCGAAGAAAAAGCAGCCTCCGCTTACCATAGCCACTATAATCAATGATGTTATATGTAATATTTTGTTTTTCAACGCCTAACCTTTAATACATCTAATAATTCATAAGTGTAATGCAATTTAATTTTATCATTTAAGTTTTTATGTGGCTATGGATATAAAGCCCATTTTTTTACCTACACCAAAATCTCCATTTTGCTCCTTTTTTATTTCTTCATAGAAGTCATTATATGAAAAAATAGAATCTTTCCTCACAGCTACCTTATAGCATGTATTTTCTACTATAATTTTTATTTGTCCTCCGCTTAAATCAAATTCAGAAAGTTTTTGGCATATTTCTTTACGTTCTTGAGAGAATTGCGCATTCTTAGGCAAATGAAGCTCCCATATCATTGTTCTTTGTGTTTTATTTGGTCTTTGAAAGCGAATCTTGTAATGAAATCTCCTAGAAAATGCAGAATCTAGGCTATCAACAAAATTTGTAGTAGCAATTAGAATGCCTCTAAATTTTTCTATCTGTTCCAAGAATATATTTTGCATTTGATGATACATTCTACCAGCCCCATTGCCAATTTCCCCTCTTGATGAAAGTAGCTGATCTGCCTCATCAAGTAGCAATATTGGTTTGTCTTTGATCCTGTCTGTAATTTGCCTATATTCATCAAATATCTTGCGGACGTTTTTTTCGCTTTCTCCTACATACATAGATAAAATCTTAGAGCAATCAAGGCTTAAAATTTTTTGGTTTAGATCTTTTGCTAGTGCATATGCGCTACTAGTTTTACCTGTGCCACTGTCACCATATAATAATATTTTAGAATCTATTATGTCATGTTCTTTTATGCCCCATAGTTTTAGTTTTTTATGCACGTTTTGGTTTAGATGTTGTAATAAAATCTTAAATCTTTGCTTTAGATTCTCATCTAGTATTATGAAGTCTAATCCTTTCTTGGGCTCTATATAGTCAAATATTTCGCTTTTGTCTACTTCATCTTGTAGATTGATTTTGTGGTTATTTTTCTCAAATATTAGTGCATTAAGGATACTGTGTGGTATAAATGCTTCTTGCTCCATAAAGCTAAATTCTCCAAATGATTCCGAGAAGGCAACAAAACCTTGCTTTACTAGCTTAGATCTATGTGATAGGAGTTGTTGAATAGTGATTTTTTCTTCTTCTGAATTTCCTAGTAGGATAATTTCTTTTATTGCTAGTCCATATAGACCATTATATTGTGCTTGGGCTAATAATAAGAATATAAGCTTTTCATATTTATTGAAATGATATTTTTCAAAACATCTCAATATTTTTAGCTTTTTGGTATTTTTTGTTAGATTATTATTAATTATGCTTTCAAGCTTTATAATATAGCTATTGCATGCCCTTAGTAAAGAATCATTGGTGCTTAAGGCTGGCATATTATTGCATTGCAATATACACTCAAGTTTATTCCATTCATCTTGAAGATATTCAAGGGCATTTCTATAGTTTTTTGCCTTAATATGACTTCGTAAAATCTGCCCATTTTCAAGTAAGCATAAAAATGTCGAACTAAGTGAAATATTGGCATTACGAAGCTCTAATGTGCTATCAACATCAGCACCACTAATCCAGCCCAATTCACCCAAATGTTTAATTTCTTTAAGATATGGCAAAATCTCAAATTCCCTAGCAGAGTAGAGATTTTCTAAAAATGCTGAGACCTCTATGTAATTTTCTCCTTTGAAAAAACAATAAACCATCTCTCTAAGCAATACTGCCTCATGTTTGGAGCAATTTAGGAGAGGAAATAAATTAGTATTTTCTATGTCTTCGTTAGTAAAGAAATCAATGAGAAATTCCACCTAGGTCCCCTAATAAAGTAACAATAGTTAATTATATCGTTTTTATCTTATGATTTTACTTAATATGTATTTTAATTACGATATAGCTTTATTTGTGTTTATGGCGTTTTGTGGTAGAATTTAAAATTATCGTCTTTCTTTCAAATTTTAACATAAAGGGGGGATTTTATGCAACAGGCAAAAAAAATTACAATCAATGACATCAAAGAAAAAAAAGCAAAATCAGAAAAAATTGTCTCAATTACAGCCTATGATGCTCTTATGTCATCTATATTTGATGGAGAGGTTGATATTATTTTAGTCGGCGATAGCCTAAAAATGAGTTTTGGCGGTGATAATGAAACGCTTGGTGCTACAATGGAAGAAATGCTATACCATACAAAGGCTGTTTGCAATGGTGTGAATATATCTTTTGTTATTGCTGATATGCCTTTTGGCAGTTATGCAACTAAGGAAATAGCTTTGAAAAACGCTTTGCGATTTTATAAAGAGACTAGGGCAGATGCGATTAAAGTTGAAGTGGGTTTAGACAAGATTGAAATTGTCAAAGCATTATGTAATGAGGGGATAGCAGTAATGGCGCATATTGGTCTTATGCCACAGTATGCGCGCTTTGAGGGTGGATTCAAGATAAAGGGTAAAGATGCTACTCAAGCGGAGATTTTAATAGAAACTGCAAAGCAATTACAAGTAGCTGGTGCATTTGGAATCTTATGCGAGGGAATCAAAACAGACATAGCAAAGCGCATCACAGAATCTATTGATATTCCTACTATTGGTATAGGTGCTGGAAAGTATTGCGATGGGCAGATTCTAGTATGGAGTGATGCTTTTGGGTTTTTTGATAGATTTAAGCCTAAGTTTGTAAAGAGATATTGTAATGGTAAGGAGATGTTGCAATATGCTATTAGGGAATATGCAGATGATATAAGATTAGGTAGATTTCCTAGCGAAAAAGAAAGCTATTGATTGTTTGGTTTAAGATATAGTATTTTATTGTTTTAGATTTAAGCATAGTGTTGTGTATTTCGTAATTTAAAGTCAATTTTATTATTGTAGAATAGTAATTATAGAGTCTAAAATTATGTAAATTAAGATATTTTATTCGCAAATATCCAACATGAATATATGTTCTTGTTTGGTAAGTAAGCAATTTAAATTAAAATATTGTAAATATGACATGCAAGCTTTTTTCAATTCGTAAAAGATTATTTTGATTATTTGGGAAAAAACTCCAGCGATATGTGATATTCATATTAAATGGTAGGAATTTTATAAATCCTATTCCAATTTCCATATAATTTCCTCTTATGCTACTAGACATAGAATCTTTATATGCAAATACCAATCCAGCTCCAATTATTCCAGATATTGGTTGTGGGATATTCCTAAAAGCATTGCTAGTGCTGTATGGAAAATGAAATTGTAGCTCTGCTCCTACATTATGCTTTTGCAATGAATCTTGTATGAAATCATATTTGATTCTAAAGCCCATATCAAAGACATGATCAATCCTTTTAAATAAACCATAGAAGCTAGATAAGTAATTCCATCCAATGCTAGCACCAATACTATATCCTGTATGACCATTATTAGATAAATTACTATGGCTTCCTATATGAAGTGATACAACTTGTAGCGGACCACCACCTAACATACGCCAATCGTAATTGCCGCCATAATTCTTGGCTACAGTAAATACTGAATTTGCAATGCATAAACAAAGTATTATTATTCTTAACATCTTTACCTTATAATATTAAGCTTTTAAAATAATTATTATATTAACAAAAAACTATTTAAGGATCATTTATGTATAAAGATTCAGAATTTCACGAGGTTGCTAGTTTCTTAGAACAAAACAATATTCAGATATTAAGCACTTCTTTTAATAATAACCCAATATCAAGACCAGTTGGTAGCGTAATTATTGTAGATAATAAAATTTGGTATTGCGTAGGCAATGATAAGCTGATGTTCTCTCAATTGCAAGATAATCCACGAATTTGCATTTGCGTTTGTGCAAATGACTTTAGTTGGATAAGAATAATGGCAGATGCAGTATTTAATAATGATATAGCAGTCAAAAAGATATTCATTAGCAAAGGAAATACAAGATTTAGTGATCCAGATGATGATATGATGAGTATATTTTATTTGTCTAATGTTTATGCTGAAATCCATAGGCAAGGTAATAGAAAAATATTTCGCTTTTAAATAAGAAACATTCTCACTATAGAATAAAATATTTTACGTATATTGTTATGTAAATCTTAAATTAAGGAGTAGATAATGGGTGGGCAAAAATTAAGCGTTAATTTAATCTTGATTTTGAGTTTTGGAATCTTATTGTTTTTTTTGTGTATTGTTGTTGCTCTAAGTTTATATCGTGCAAGCAATGTTGCAAATATCCTATATCAAATTAATGATGTAAATTTAGTTAAACAACGATATGCAATTAACTGGAGAGGAAGCGTGCATGATAGATCTATTGATGTTAGAGATGTAGCATTGGCTAAAGAATTATCACAGGTTAATCAACTTGAGGGTGATATTAAAAGGCTCAAGGATATATACATGGAAGCCGAAGGTAAAATGAACTCTAATTTTAAAAGTGCAAATCTCCTAACAAGCCAAGAATCCGCAATCATAAAAGAAATACAGCAGATTAAGGAACAAGCAAACCCACTCATAGAGGAGCTAATTAGAAATAAGAAAGCTGGTGCTAGTGAAGATGATGTCAATAATTTAGTAAGAAAGCTAGCTCCATTGTTTACAGCATGGTTATCTAAGATAAACGTGCTTATAGATTTAGAAGAATCTTTAAGCGACACACTAACAGATAACTTGAGAGAGTCTGTTGAATCGTTTAGCTTTTTATTATTGTTTTTATTATTTGCTAGCTTAGTAATTGGTATTTCAGTCATTTTTATAGTAATTAGTAAATTTTCAAAATTACTTGGTGGTGAACCGCATATAACTTCTCAAATTGTATCGGAGATAGCTAGTGGCAATCTAAGTCATAAAATTAACTATAAACATAAAACAAGCATGTTAGCCTCTGTTGCTGATATGCAAAATAAGCTGCATGATATGATTAGATCTATTATGAATTTATCAAATGACATTACAGAATCTACTGATAAGGTTTTATCAAATTCAAATCAAGCTCAAAGTGCTAGTAATGAGCAAAATAAACTAACTCAATCTATCGCAAATAGAGTTTATGCTATTAATGAGTCTATTAAGCAAATATCATTATCAGCACAGTTAAGTGAGGAAAATGCCACAAAAAGTGTTGATTTATCTATGCAGGGCACTGAAGCTATACAGGCCACAGAAAGGGAAATTATTAAGGTTACAGATTTAATTAATACTTCATCACATAATATAAAAGCATTACAACAGCAATCCATTGCTATAAGTAATAGTGCCAATCTTATTGCAGAGATTACAGATCAAACCAATCTACTAGCACTAAATGCCGCAATAGAAGCAGCAAGAGCGGGTGAGCATGGTAGGGGCTTTGCAGTTGTTGCAGATGAAGTTAGAAAGCTTGCTGAAAGGACGGCTCATAGCACAAATGAGATATTCCAGATTATTAGGCTTATACAATCAGGCATTACGGAATCTGTGGATTCTATTGAAATTATCATTCCACAGATAGAAAAAGGGCAGAAATTTATTGCAGATTCTGTAAGTATTTTAAATGAAATACAATCCCAAGCCCGAGATTCTCTAACAAAGGCTCAAGAGGTAAACACTTCCTCCAAACATCAAGAAGATGCGATGCAAGAGATTACAACAAGTTTGCAAAATATTTCAGATTTGTCGGAGCATACATCGCAGGCTTTAAATAGCACAACTCAAACTATAGAATCTCTTAGTTCAATTTCTAGAACTTTAAAACAACATACTAAGCATTTTAAACTATAAACTTTGCTTTAGCATTTTGTAATATGTTTTTATCAACTCCCAAGCAATGAAGCTCTTAACTTCAAAAGGTGGTAGATAAATTGCTTGCTCCGCTATTTAGGCACTATAAACATAGCTAAACTAAATTCAATATATTTAATTACACATTTAGTTATACTTTCTGTAATTTCGCTATGAAAGCAGTATGATATAAAGCAGCAAATACAAATAACTAAGGGCTTTATATGTAATCTATCATCAACGCTTCATCTGTAATCAAGCTTATATTTGCCTTAATCCCCAACAAAATCAATAGTAAAAGAAACAAAGATTTAAAAAAGATTCTATAAATATGCAATCGAGTAAAGTAGCATCAAAGCAAAGTTCTAATTGGTAATCAAGGCTATCAAATGCTAGATTTATGATAATGCGAATACATTAAAAATGCATTATCACAGAGAGTTATTACTAAGCTACAAACTCAATCAAATAACCATTTCCAAATATCGCAACAAATACTTTGCACAATTTAAGTATTATCTATGATGATAAAATATTAAGGTGTTTAAACTAAATGATATTAAATCTTATAAATTTTTAAGTCATTACCTCTTTGTTATATTTGGGGATAAACCCCGAAACATTAGACATGACAAGAAGAGTTGGAATCACAATGATAATCACCCTTGTCATATTGAGCTTGTGAAACAAGCGAAATATCTCTTTTGTTTGGATTTTGAGATTCTATATTTTAGATTCTTTGGCTAATGAGAACAGGAGATTCTTCAGTCACTTTGCTCATTTAGAATGACAAGTGTGGGCAAAGCTTAGACATGACGATCTGCTTTTGTCATGTTGAGGAATAAACTTCGAAACATCTCTTTAGATTCTTTTCTTGTAGTATGGACAATAGCATTAAAACTATAAAAGTTTATACATACAATCAAAAATAATTTACAACTATATAAAATACTCTATTGCAAATCATTCAATCCCAACAGCTAAAGATAACTAGGTTCTGCTTGTTGGGGTTTAGAGTATTTAAGGAGTATTTATAAAAACCTCTAAGCAATTGAAGCTCTTAAAGTTTTAAAGGTGAGAGATAAATTGCTTTGGCGTTATTTATACGGTTTATGTTCTTTATAATTATCTGCGTATTCTCTTGGGCAAAATTGAAGTCTAATATTTGTTAGAATGCTTTTTGTCTTTTCCTTAATATGGGCTATCTGTCTACCTTGTTAGGGGGCAATAAAACTCTTTTACTTGTTTTTAGCGGAGCATAGAGTCTTTACTTTTTGGTTATTTTGTTTGCTGAATTTTCCAGCTTAGCGTAGAAGCTACTTTCGGTCTCTTTGATTAGTATTAGGATACTTAGATTCTAAATTTTGGATTCTAAACATTAGATTCCAAACAAAAGCCTTTAGAGTTAGCCAAAGAATAACTAAGGATATATAAGAACGGCTAAAAATATTTAACTTTAGTTTGTTATCCCCACAGCTTTTAAATAGTGGCGATTTACTATTCATATTTTCTTTCATCATGCTCTGTGTTTGTATTTATGGTTATATTTAGCCTTATCTTCATTTCATAGCTTTTAAGTTTTATGTGAAGATTTATATTCTTATATTTATACTTAGCATGATAAAGTATATAAGATTTTTAATATGAAAATTAGCGCAACATAGCAAAAGAAAATCTATTTGAAAGGTAGGTATAAGTTTGCTTAGTGAAGCAGTATTTAATTAATTTAGCAAAACCAAATGATTGGCTAAATAAGGCTAAATTAATATTTAGTAATGATTTAAAATATAGCGACACTTAATTATCCAAAATTAGCGTCTAATTTCTTCTTGCCTAGTAGATGAAAATGTAAATGTGGGACTTCTTGTCCACTATCTGGACCTATATTTGTAACTAATCTATATCCGCTTTCTTTAACGCCAGTAACATCCGCAACTTTTAGGATAAATTCACTCATTTTTCCCATAAGCTCCGAATCAATGCCATTAAAATCCTTTATCCACTTCTTAGGAATGATTAGCACATGTACTGGTGCTTTTGGTGCTATATCATGAAAAGCTAAGAAATCAGAATCTTCTAAAACAACCTTAGATGGAATTTCTTTATCTACTATTTTTTCAAAAATTGTCTTTTCCCTCATAATCAACTCCTCCATAATCAATTCCTCGCAATTATAAATCTATTATCAAGGTTTGTCATTTTATCCAAAAATGTGAGTTTTTAGATAAAATTAGCTCTTTTACAAAAAGGACATCCATGCAACAACAAACATTGCAACAACTAATAGCGTTAATAGATGACAAGCTTTATAGTCTGCAATCAATACAAGATTCAGAATCATTAGAGGCTTTTCGGGTTTCAATTATGGGTAAGAATGGGCTAATTACACAGGCTTTTAGTGAATTATCTAGCGTTGAGTCAGCTAGAAAGAAAGAATTAGCAACTAAAATCAATCAAGCTAAAAAGAGATTTGATGAGCAATTTTTAGCTAAAAAACAAGAAATATTCCAATACGAATTAGAAATTCAACTAAAACAAGAAAAAATTGATTCTAGTCTTTTTTATGCTAGAGGATTCCAAAGCCATGGACATCCCATAGCGCAAATGAGAGACATGATTATTGACTATTTTATAGGGCTTAATTTCTCTTTGCAAGATGGTCCATTTATCGAAGATGATTTTCATAATTTTGAGGCGTTAAATATTCCTAAGTTTCACCCCGCTAGGAATATGCAAGATACATTTTACTTTAAAGATTCCATGTTGCTTAGGACACATACCTCTCCTACACAAATTCGCACTATGCAGACTAGCAAACTTCCAATTAGAATGATTTGTGCTGGTCCTACCTTTAGACGCGATTATGATGTAACACATTCTCCTATGTTTCATCAATGCGAGGGCTTAGTGGTAGAATCAGGCGATCATATAAGCTTTGCTCACCTTAAATATATCTTGGAGGATTTCGTCAAGCATATATTTGGAGAAGAAGTAAATGTACGTTTTCGCTCCTCTTTCTTTCCTTTCACAGAGCCTAGCGCAGAAGTAGATGTGTCATGTATGTTTTGTGATGGAAAGGGCTGTAAGGTATGCTCGCATACGGGATATTTGGAGGTTCTAGGTTGCGGTGTTGTAGATAGCAATGTTTTTAAGGCTGTCAAGCTTGATGGCGTTAGTGGATATGCTTTTGGAATGGGTATTGAAAGATTGGCTATGCTTAAATGGGGTATCAATGATTTACGTAGTTTTTATGAAACAGATTTAAGAATCTTGGAGCAGTTTTAATGATAATTACAAATGAAGTTCTTTCGCAGTTTATTCAAATAGATGAGATTGATAAGGAAATCTTAGCTAAGACATTAAATAACATTGGACTAGAAGTAGAAGGGCAATATCATATTAAGATTCCAAAAAAAGTAGTAGTAGCAAAAGTATTAAAAAAATCTCAACATCCCAATGCTGATAAACTAAGTATATGCGAGGTAGATATAGGCAAGGAGGTGTTACAAATTGTATGCGGAGCAAGAAATGTAAATGCTAATCAATTTGTAGCTTTAGCTTTAGATGGGGCTATTTTGCCTTCTGTTAAATCTGATTCTAAAGATGATGTAGTTATTAGCAATAGTGAGATTCGAGGCGTAAAAAGTTGCGGTATGATTTGCTCTAGCACAGAAATAGGATTACCAAAGATTAATGATGGCATCATGGAGTTAGATTCAAGCATTGGTGAGTTGATACTAGGAAAGGAATTATGCGAATATCCTTTTTTTAATCAATTTGTAATGGAATTATCTATTACTCCAAATAGGGGAGATTGCTTAAGCGTTTTAGGAGTAGCAAGAGATATAGCAAGTGTTTTTAATTTAATAGTAAAAAATATTATTCCAAGAGAGCCTAGCACAGCACTTGGGGTTGGTAGATTTTTGCAAGTAGTGCCAAATGGGGATTTGCGATCATCTCTTATGTATCGAATAGTTCAGATTAAGGAATCTTATACGCCGCTATTTATTTCTTTGACATTAGCTATTGTTGGTAGATATAAAGATGATTTTGTAGCTGATATGCTTGAGTATGCTAGCTATATGAGTGGTGTTATATTTAATGCGTATCCTATGGATTCTAAACATATATCTCACAATGCTACAGAAGCAAAGCTTATAATAAAGAAAAATGAAGATGATTTAGAGAGTGTGTATTCTGAGATAAAGAAAGATACTAATTTGTGTGATTTGCATTTATTAAACATTATAGGTGCAACTTCATATAGCCAAGAAACACATGATTATCCACGCACATTTATACTTGAAGCTAGCTTTATTGATGCGGAGGAAATAGCTAGCAAAGTTTATGATAAAGATAAAAGTGGGTTTGATGATAATGTATTGCATCGCTCTACTCATGGTAGCAATCCAGATTTGGAGTTAGGTATGAATGTGCTTTGTTCAACCTTAAATTTGCTAGATGTTGCATTGTATTCAGGCACACATGAGATAAGTCGTGGCGCAGAGCCTATTAATATTCAAGTAACTTTTAGCTATATATGTGATTGTATTGGTAATGAAATCTCTAAAGAGGAGATAGCTTTTATATTAAAACGACTTAATTTTAAGATACAAGCCACTTGCGATGATAATTTTTTTATCGTTCAGCCACCAAGTTTTAGAAATGATATAAAGAATTCGCAAGATGTTGTAGAGGAAGTGTTAAGGCTTTATGGTATTGATAAGGTTGTGCCAAAGAATTTAATTATCTCTCCTATTAAACAGGATAATAGTGCCTATGTAGAGTATCTACATATTAGAGATTTACGCAAGAAGGCTTTATCGCATGGTTATATGGAGTGCATTCATTATATATTTGATAACCTTACAAAGCTTAAGGAATTAGGATTTGAGACTTTAAATCCAAGTAAGGATCTATTAAATCCAATCACAATCGAGTTAAATACATTACGTCCGTCATTATTGCCGCATTTATTAGAATCAGTTATCAAGAATAAACAACTAGGCTATGAGGTTGTGAAGCTTTTTGAGATAGGATATGTTTATGATTCTAATCGAGAGCCATTATTGCGACTAGCATTTATGATAAGTGATTATGAAATTTCACCAAGTTATCCAAATCCTAAGGGTATAAATCTTAGCTTTTATTCTTTTGCTAGGCAAATTAGTAGTATTATTGGAAATTTTTCATGCACCAATGTATCGCCATTATTTATTACCAATAAGCTTATTCACCCCTATCAAAGCGGCAATATTGTAAAAGATGACATATCGCTAGGTATAATCTCTAAGTTAAATCCAAATATCGCTAAACAATATAAGCTTGATTGCGTGTTCTTTTGTGAGATTGATGTAAAAGCTTTGTTTGCTAAGATTAATCATCATAATAAAGCGCGTGAATTCTCCAGATTTCAAGTAAATAAGAGAGATATAACAATTGTGATTGATAAGTCTATAAGCTTTAATGCCATTCGCAAGGAGATAGATAACGTAATATCACAACATAACATTACCATTATAAAAGCCTTGTATCCTCTAGATGTATTTGAGCACTTAGGCTTTGATAGTCATTTGCACGCACTAAGTATTCGCTTTATATTCCAATCTATGTTAGAAACACTAAATGAATCTCAAATGCAAGATGTGCTAGATAAAATACTAGATGCTCTTAAAAATAAATTTCGCGCAGAACTTAGATTGTAGGAATATAGACTTGATTTTTAGTTTGTTGTTTTTGTTTAAATGGTAATTTATCATAGAAATACTAAGCAAAACTCTCACCTCTTGAAGCAGGAGATAAATTGCCTTTTGTTAAAATATACTAAAATCTAATAGGTAATTTTCTAGCCTCCATTATCAGAGCACAGAACTTCCTTTTGCTCGTTTGTGTTAGATTAGCCTACTTAAGATTCTAAACAAAGCTTTATTGGTTAGCCAAGAATACTAAAGATAGCTAAGAATGCACAGCTTTATTTGTTATCCTCACAACTTTTAAGTGGTGCAATTTACTCTTTTAATTGCTTTATTATAGGACAATCTATAAAATCACCGACTTAGTAGAGCAGATTCTAGAATATTCCCACATTTGCCACGAAAGTATCCATATCTTGTCATATCTATAATAGCGAAATGACTGAAGAATCTCTAAAGGATAATAAAGAGATATTTCACCTACGGCTCAATATGATAAGGAATTTGACAAATACAACTTTCTTCTCATTGATACAAATCATTTTACCTATAATGATTCTAATTCGCTTAATATAGAATCTCTATCTAACCATTGTGTATTTGTATTGCTAGCGTATATAAAGTTAGGAGCAACTTTTTTACCATTTTCATTTAACAAGGTTATGGAATAATCAATTTGGGTTTGGAACATAATACTAGGCGATATAATGAAAAAATCATCAAATTCATAGCATAAATGAGAATCATCTTCGCTTATCATTACTTCATGTAGCTTTTCACCAGCCCTTTTTCCAATAACTTTAAAGTCGGCTTTAGGTGCTATAGCGAGTGCCAAATCAGTAATCTTTATGCTTTTAATCTTTGGAATGAATATCTCTCCACCATGCATTCTTTCGAGATTCTTAATGACAAAGTTAACTCCAGTGTCAAGAGATATAAAAAATCTAGTCATATTTAAATCTGTGATTGGTAATTCTTTTGCACTTTGTTTAGCTAGTTTGCGGAATAAGGGCACAACACTGCCTCGACTACCAATAACATTTCCATAACGAACAACACTAAATTTAGCAGGATTATTTCCTTTAATATTATTAGCACTAACAAATAATTTATCACTACAAAGTTTAGTAGCACCATAGAGATTTATAGGATTGGCTGCCTTATCTGTTGATAATGCTATGACTTTTTTTACTCCAGTTTTTAGACAAGCCTCAATCACATTGCTAGCACCATTAATATTGGTTTTAATACATTCCATAGGATTATATTCTGCTATTGGCACATGCTTTAGTGCAGCGGCATGTATGCAAATATCCACATCTCGCAATGCTGATTCTAAACGTGCATAGTCTCTTACATCACCTAAAAAATAGCGCATACATTTATCATTAAAGATTTGAGCCATTTCATATTGTTTTAGCTCATCTCGGCTATATACTATTAGTCTCTTTGGTTTATATTTTTTGAGCGTTATTTCTACAAATTTTTTTCCAAAACTGCCTGTGCCGCCTGTAATTAGAATATTTTTTCCATTAAGCATATATATCCTTGTTAATCCAAATTATTATTTTTCGCCACGTAACTGATAGGTAATGTCACCTGCTCCAAGTCCGATGATAATATCGCTATCAATTATGCAGATTGTATTATCATCTTTATCTATAAGAGCTACATGATTACCAAATCGTTTTATATGATTAGCAAATATTGGCTTATAATGGCCAAATAGTCTTGCAAAATCAAAGTCTATTTTTTGCTCACCTGCTGCCCACACAGGTAAAATCACAAGACTATCACAATCATCAAAGCAAGCCCTAAATGCATCTATATTATCTCTAAGTCTTGAATATTTATGTGGTTGGAATATTGCTGTAATATGAAGTGACCGAAAAGAATCCTTGTTTGTATTATTTACCTCTTCTAGCAAGCTAGCATATACTCTAGCTGCGTTAAGAGTTGCTTTAATCTCTGTTGGGTGGTGTGCATAATCATCAATAATACAAGGAATCTTAGTGATATTAGCTAGCTTTTGTTGTAATTTCTCTTGCGATAGGTGTATGTCTTGATTAATGCTTTTTAAAACTTGTTTTGATTGTGCATCTTGTATTAGGTGCTGCAATATATCAAATCGCTTTTTAATCCCGATAAAATTTAGCAAATTTTTCTTTATTAAATCAAGTGGAATGAGATCTAGCGAGCTAAGTATTGCCATACTAGCATTTAGAGCATTATGCCAACCTATTCCATATACTTGGAATTGTCCTAAATCGCGTAAATTAAAATTGGTATAAGGCAAACCATCTTGCAAGATATATGATATATTATGTATATCCCTACTTGGATATAGTCTAGTGATTTTAGGCATATTAGAATCTATATTACTATGGTTTGTTGTAGCTGTATTTACTATGTTTTGATTAGTGCTTGATTCTATATCATCTATTATTTCTCTTACACTTTCACATTCCATATTTACAATGGCTTCTTTAGATAAATAGATGAATTCTTTATATGCTTGTTTTAATTTTGCAAAGCTATTTTCATAGCTCTCTAAATGTTCAGCTTCTGCATTTATTATAATGCTTTTGTATGGGTTTGAGTTTAAGAAGCTCTTATCACTTTCATCAGCTTCAAACACAAGTATCTTATCTGCGCTTACGCGGACATTGGATTGCAATTCCTTGCTAATTGCGCCAATTATTGCTCCACTATCTTTTAGTATCGCACTAAGTATGGCACTTGTGCTTGATTTGCCATGTGCAGCACAAATACTCAAAACTTGTTTATTTTTTAGGAGAATCTTTAATGCTTCTTTTCTTGATAATATTGTTTTGTTTAGTTTTTTTGATTCCTTAATCTCTATATTGGAATCTTTTATAATAGCTGAATGAATTATTATGTCTTTATTGGCTATTGCATCTTTTGCATGTGGAATATTTATATCTATACCTTCTTTTTGTAATCCTTGTGTAATGGTTGTTTGCACAATATCAGAGCCACTAACAATAGCACCTTGTGCTTTTAGGAATCTTGCCAATCCACTAACGCCAATACCCCCAATACCTATGATATGAACCCTGACATTATAAAAGTCCATATAATCCTCCTATATTAAAAACTTGTTTGATTATTTAGTGGCTTATGGAAAACAAGCATAATTATAATGCAAGCCATACCTATGAATATAATTTCGCCAAATGAATTTAAGGCTTTGGTTTTTGAAATAACCAAAATGCCAAATGAGATTCCAGTAGTTATACTAGAGAAGAAGATAGCATGTGTTGTGCGAATATTGTTAACTTCCTTTATCGAATATATTCCATAATCTACACTAACAACAACTAATATCAATAATGCAAATAGATGCATTAAATTAAGCTCTGAATGTGTGGACATAATAAGAAGTGAGCTTGATAATGGGAATAAAATAAAAACATAAGAATCTATAAATGATCTCTTAGCTGTCCAAATTAGAGTTAAAGTCATAAGACAAAATGCAATTCCGAACACGGTTAACATAGGTTCATATATTTCTTCTGTAATGGATTTTATTATGTTTTGCAATGATCGCATTTCTATATTCATTGATTGTGTGGTGATTAGCTCTTTTTCTTTAGGAGTTATTGAATCTATTTGTTTTATATTAGGGTTTTTAATATAGCTCATTACTTCTTGTGCAATTGGCATATATGCCTTAGGTATAGATACCAAGTAATAATACATGCTAGAATCGCCAATATTTTCAGCTATTACATTAAATCCTAAGTCTGTTAGCACATTAACATCTATGTTTGGTATATTTGGATTCTCATAGCTTGATTCCATAATATCAAATACGCTATTTATATCATTTGTTGCAATGTTTTGTGGTTTTGCCATTTGTTTTTTTATTTTTGGTAGTACTGCTTTTAATATGAGCTTATTTTGTTGCATTTGTTTAGAATCTAAGAAGCGAAGATTCTCATCAATTTGTAACTTAGTTGGGATTATAGATAGAGGAATCATTGGTTTTAGCGAATCTTCATCGCTTATCTTTATATATTTAGATTCAAATTCTTTTTGTAATATCTTGCTAAGAGATATTAGTCCATCAACGCTAGAGCTACTTATTAGTATGTTTGGGTTTTCTTCTCTTTGTTTTGTATCAAAAAAATCCCTTTCCTCTAACATTTTCTTATTTTGATAATCGAGCTTAGATATATCAAAATCAATCTTAATATTTGGGATACAAATAACAAGAAATATAATTGATATTCCAAGTAGCAAATAACTAGAAATGATTGGCTTGCGCAGACTAATTATACTCTTGAATAATCTTGGCTCACTAAATCCTATCCTAGGATATATGAATGCAAAAAATACATAGCTAATACTAAGTGAGATAATGGCATGTAAGGCAAGCTGTGATAACAATGGAAAAGGCACAAATAGACATGTTCCAAATCCTATAACAGTAGTTATATATCCATAGAATACAGGTTTATTAAAGACTGGCTGTTTTTTGGCATAGATGCTAAAGAAATTATGATGCATCATGTAATCTATTGCAATACCACTTATTCCCATGCCAAAACTAATAGCCATGATTGTTACCTTTGGATATGCAATAGCCACAATAATCGTAGCAATAGTATTTGAAAAAATAAGAGTGCAGACTGTATTAATTGTAAGAGTATAAATTCGAATAATCACAAAATAAAAGATAATAAATATAATGGAGGCAAAACTAGATAGATATGTAACTTCTTTAAGTATTAAAGATAAATTTTGCACATTCATGAAGTAGGGAGAAAAGAATCTAATATCTTGGTATCCACTTGCTATTTTATTAAAGTTGTCTAATGTTTCATTTATTGTGTTATTCTCTAAACTTTTTAGTTCCACTAACGCTAAGTATCCATAATCTTTTATAATTAACTCTGATGATATGCTGTTATTTAATTTGAATAGACCTAATGGATCTATTGGGTTAAATATGTTATTAGGATTTTTAGTTGAGTTATTTATATTATCATTTTTTACAGAATCTGTATTGATATGGTTTTCTTCTAGAGTCTTTAGCCCAACTTGTAAGTAGTCTAACACTTGAGCTTGTGTTAATACAGGAGCTAATTTTGTTTTAGATTCTATGTTTGGAGTAGCTACTAGATAGTAATACTTTGTAACAAAGTCTTGTAGCTTATTTGTTATCTTTATATATCTTTTTGTGCTAGATACATTTTCTAGCTTCGATATTTCTGCTAGAAAGGAATCTAATTTATTGCTTGATTCTTGTGTGAACCCTTTGATCGCAACCAAAACAAAGCGAGAATTTGAAAATTTTTGATAAATATCTACAATCTCTCTGTCATGTGTTGTTGGGAATAAGTCTAAGACTTCTTGCGATATTGTTATCTTATCTTGCTTAAAAAATAAGAATAGCAAGCTAAGACTAAATATTAGAAAAAATATGTTTACAAAGCGAATCATCACCAGCCTTTACAAAGATGTCGATTATATAGTATTTGTGCTTATTTATTCGTTTAAAGTAATATTTAGTTTAATTTTTCTTAATATTTCTTGTTTTATCGATTCTTTTCCTTGTTATGGCTTTATAGCCTTGTGTAATTATGTTAGAATCTTTTCATACTCTAGCCTATCAGCCAATAAACAAATTAATAAGGAATACCATGAGACTTGCGCATAAGATTTTATTACACATTGCTAAGATTCTTACATTTTTCATTCCAATTAGAAGCATTAGACGCAAAGTTAGGGGTAATATTATAGATTTTTTGGCTTTTTTCCCATTGTTATTTGTTAGAGGAAGCAATTTACATAAGAGATTGCTAGCTATTATTGCTCTATCTAATTCATATCAATATAAGAGAGGTGAGTATAGATTTCCAAACTATGGTGAAGATGTATTTCATATTCAAAATGTGAATGAAAATATGGGGGGGGGGGGGACGCTCCTTTTAGAATTTTACTCTCGTTACGATATGATAAAAATAGAGCAGACTTTAGAATTGTTTTGCGATGAATATAGCAAAATGATTCTAGTTAGTGCCCTTATACATAGATACTCAAATCTACAAGGTCTTTATATCATTCATTTTTATGAGCATATTTGGAAATATTACTACTTGCTTGAAGCTAGCCTTGATACTAATAAAAGTATAGAATCTAGCAATGGTAAACTCTATTACATAGATTTATCTCTATCAAAAAATATAAATCTAGGTAACTTTAAGCTCTATTATAGTGTTTATGGAATCTTTGTAAATTTTATCCTAGAGCAGTATGCTTATCGGCATTTGGTATATGCTAAAGATGGTGATTATGTCATTGATGGCGGTGCTTGCTATGGAGATACTGCATTGTATTTTGCACATAAAGTAGGACAAGGCGGGAAGGTATTTTCATTTGAATTCAATGAAGACAATCTTGAGATATTTCATAAGAATATGTCTCTTAATTCAGATATAAAAAATATAACACTTTTCACAAACGCCTTATATTCTGATTCTAAAACAAAAGTATATCATACAGGCAGCGGTGGTGGATCTAAGCTTAGTTTAGAATCTCAAGATAACCAAGAATATACAATGAGTGTCAGTATTGATGACTTGGTAGATAATGGTAAGATTGATAGGGTGGATTTTATTAAAATGGATATCGAGGGAAGTGAGCTAGCTGCTCTAAAAGGAGCAGAAAAAACTCTTAAAACATATAATCCAAAGATTGCTATTTGCCTTTACCATAGCGATAGTGACTACTACGATATTCCTTTATATTTAAAGAGTATTTTGCCTCATTATGAGTTTTATTGTGATCATTTTACACTTGGAGTTTGTGAGAGTGTGCTATTTGGAAGACCAAGTAATAGTTAGTGTTATTTAGTAACAATGCTTAGTAATACATCGTATAGAGTCAACAAATCATATCACATAGAATCTTGGCATATTATTCAAAAATCCAACACTCTTGTATATTTGCTATAATAGTATTAATCTATTAAAGAACTTATAAGGAGACTTCGTGAAAAAGTTATTTTTGATTATTGGTGCGCCAGGTAGTGGCAAGACAACGGATGCAGAAAGGATTGCTAAAGCAGATAGCAATGTAGCACATTATTCTACAGGTGATTTGCTTCGTGCTGAAATAGCAAGTGGTAGTGAGCAGGGCAAGCTTATTGAGGGTTTTACTAGTACGGGGAATCTTGTGCCATTAGATATTGTAGTTAAGACTATTATTAAGGCAATTAATAACTCCTCAAAGGAAATCATACTTATTGATGGTTATCCAAGGAGTGTTGAGCAAATGATTGAACTAGATAAGGTTTTAAAGCAAGATTCGAGTGTGAAACTAATTAATGTCATAGAGGTTAAAGTAAGCGAGCAAGTAGCAAAGGATAGAGTATTAGGACGTGCAAGGGGTGCTGATGATAATGCAGAGGTATTTAAGAACCGCATGAATGTATATCTAACTCCACTCAAGCAAATTCAAGATTTTTACACAAAAGCAAATATCTTACATGTTATTGACGGAGAGAGAGGCATTAATGAGATTGTGTCTGATATGCATAGATTTATTAATTCTAGACTCTAGAAATCTTCTCTAGTTTGTTTAGGGCATGCTTTTATATTCTAAATTTATTTGCTTATTGTTATGAATGCTTCATGTTCTATTTAGATTATCTTATTTTGAGATTTTATATGCGTATCTAGCTAAAAGTTATGTATAGGCTGATACCATGTCTATCTAATTGGTTCTAGCTTTATTATGTTGAGCATGAATATAGAAAGGTAGAACATCTCTTAACTATTCTTAATTGTTATAGCCGATTAATAAGTGAATATTTTTTCAAAAAATAGATTTTTAATATCTTGTGAATTTTTGACAAAATTATGAAATCTTTAGCGTTATGATAATCATTAAGCTTGTGCATCATATGTAGATTGTGCAATATTGTTAATGTTAGTATCAATTTCTATATGGCTTTTTATGTTTTTGGCGATTTTGCTAACTTCATTTGCAACAACTATGAAGACGAATCTTATTTCATTGGCTTTAGTCGCTTTAACTGTTATTAAATTAGTTTGTTATTTTGGTTATAGATTCTAGTATAGTAGCTATGTTGATAACTAACAATATACAAAATCTTAGTGCAATTAAGTATAATTTCATAAACATTATATACACATTAGATAATATGGATATGAATGAAGCAATACTATATTTTAATTTTTATTGCGTTGTTTATGATTGGTTGCAGTGAAAATGATTCTAAAAATATAGAATCTAGTTCATTTGATGATTTGCAAAGTCAAGAATGGTTATTTGATAGGCAATATATAAGAGGTATTAATGAGCAAAGCTGGGAGAAATTCTCCATTAGTGCCTTAAATGATTATAAGGACATTAAGATTGACTTTGCCTATATTCACACAGGTAGGTCTCAAAATTGTAGGCTATATGCAAAGGGGCTGATGATGCAAGAAAATCAAAATAACAATAAAGATAAAAAACATAAAAATAGATTCTTGCTTCGTCCTAATCTAATCCCGCAAACAACCATTATTATTACTAAGCAAGAAAATAATAGTAGCTCCTTTAATGATTATGCTGTCTTGTTAGAGGTTTCTAATATATCTGAATTTATTAGAATCTGCGGCGATGCACATCAATATGTTGTTGGAGAGTATAGCTTGCAATAATTTTGTGTTTATAGACTACATTGAAAATTTTTATAAAGGATTGTTGTGCGTTTTGGAAAGATTGAATATCTAAATTTATTAGTCTTTGATGTTTTTATAAAGCACTATAAAATGAGCTCTAACCTAAAGTCTATGTTTTTTCTTAAAAAGTCTTATCCATCAAAACTAAACAAAGATTTCTTATTTCGCCGTATTGATGCTGGATTTATATCTTCCATTGCTGGAATACACTCACATAGAATCTCTAAGGCATATAATGTAGGAATCATTGCTAACAAAGAAGTATGGAGTGTTTTAGTGTTACCTTTAGAATTAGGAGATGATTATCAATCCGCAACATCAAATGCCTTAAGTAAGCTGCTAGACTTAGAGGGTAGGGTGCTAATAGGCAATCGTGCTCTTCAATATTATCATGCAAATAGACATAAAAAATGCTTCATAGATATGGCTAATGTATGGCACAATAAAACAGGCTTGCCTTTTATCTTTGGACGTGTGTGTGTAAATGGATATACTAACTTTTATGGACGACTTATGTTAGATTTTGCCAATAGGCTAGGCAGGGGCAAAGCATGTTTTAAGGGGATAAAAATCCCTCACTATATAATTATGAATTCTATACGTGATATTGGTATTAGTAAGGGCTTTGCTCTCTCATACTTGAAGCATATCTATTATAAAATTGGATATAAAGAAAGACATAGCCTAGATCGATTCTATCGAGGACTACGTTTAATAGGCATTAAACCACCTAAGAGATTCTAAACATCGCTATGTATTTATAGGGCTTATTAATATGCAACTATATACAGCGTACCATAGCTAAATTTTGTATAATTTAGACTTGAGATTTATAACAAAGTTATCTTAAGAATCTAACATTATAAAGGACAAATATGCTACATGTTGGTATTAAAAATTTCTATCATAATACTAGGCTATTTGCCGTGTTAGGCAATCCAATATCTCATTCCCTATCACCACTTATTCATAACTATGCTATTAATGCTTTAATGGATTCTAAAATGTATAAATATATTCAAGGAATCCAAAATTCACAGACATTTTATACTCGTTTTTGCCTGCCACTAGAACTAAATTCTAATGCCTTATATGATTTTATATTACAAAGTGATTTATTGGGTGTGAATGTTACTGTGCCATTCAAAGAGATAGCATTTGAGTGTGTTAATGAAGTAGTTGGCATAGCTAGTGATATAAAGGCGGTAAATACCATTGTAAAAAGAGATAATAGCTTAATAGGATATAATACAGATGCAGAAGGCTTTTTTGCTTGCATTGAATCATATCAGCCAAAAAATGTTCTAATACTTGGAGCTGGCGGGAGTGCTAAAAGTATTGCAATTATGCTTGACTATCATAAGATTCCATTTTGTGTTGCTAATCGAAGTATAGAGAAGCTCGCATTTTTTGAGAAATTTGCTAAAACAATAAGCTTAGAAGCCCTTACAAATGAATCTTTAGTAACCCCTCCAAAGTATGATATTGTTGTTAATGCTACGAGTTCTAGCATTAACAACGAGTTACCCATGTCAAGTGAGGCTCTAAGAAATTTGCTCTCAAATTGCAAATTGGCTTTTGATCTTATGTATAGCAAAAATGAATTGACTGAATTTTGCAAGGTGGCAAATGAATGTAAAGTTAGATTTTTGGACGGTAAGAATATGCTTGTATATCAAGCTGCTATAGCTTTTATGTATTTTCATTTGGAAAAAGAAATTGATTCTAGTGAAAGGGATATTTTATTTAGGGAAATCGTTGCTAGTATGAATTATGCAATAGGAATTTAAAATCCTTATGCTTGTTTAGAATATTGATAATTACAAATGTCCATTATGATACGGCTTTGCAATTTGCAGTAGTGAAGAAATTAGTTGTCCTTGTTTTTTAACCCAAAAGTCATAATCACATACGATTATTAGGCTTTGCCTTAAACGACTAATAGCTACATTTAAAGAGAATAGCGCGCTCTTATACATTGAGTTCGTCATAAATTTGCTAAATTTCACAGGAGAAAAAACTATACAATCAAACTCCTTACCTTGTGATTTATGAATAGTAAATACTCTGCTTCTTTGAAGCCCCTTTCTCACTAATAGCTTTTGCTGGTCTTTGAATGGAGTAATTACAGCATATTCACCAAGATTCCTAGCTATGCTTAGTATAGCATTTGCTTCAGCTAAGCTTTCATTATTGCTACTTGCAATATAGCTATATCCTTGTCCATATACTTTAGAATCAATAAAGTATATTTGCGTTTCTTTTCCTACACCTCTTAAGTTGTTATGATATACATATCTATCTAGTATTTGGGCTAGATTGTCACCATAGCGATGAGTTATAGTGAGTTTATAGTTTGCTATGTCTTTAAACAATATTTCATCGTGGTTGTTGGCAAGATGCAGTTTATCGTGATTGTTTAGCATGGATTCTATGAATAGTGCGTTAAGACTCCAAAGACACACTTCATTATTTTTTGTTGTTATGGTATTGTTATCCATAAGACATATTGGCATTAATTGCTTATGATCTCCTAGTAATGTAATTGGTGTGTTTAGCTGTAGTGGGGCGATTAGCTTGATTAATGGAGAGAAGGCACATTCATCAAGGAATATATGAGCAAAATCTAATGTGCTTAGAATCTGATAACGTTTTATAAAGCTATCTAATGTTAGCCCAATTATAAGGCATTCTGCTAGTCTATCTTTTAGATTTGGAATATTAAATAGCCTTGTGGATTCTTTTTTAGAATCTTCATCATCGCCTTGTATGCAAACTTCTGGATAATGACTTAAAAATTCGCTACTAGGCATGCCAAGACGCAAGAATTTAGTTCTAGCAATACCTTTAGTATCGCATTTATTAATAAGTGCTGTAAATATTTGTTCTAATGCTGTATTTGTTGGCGCAAGTATTAATGCTTTTTTATTTTGTGTTATGATATTTAGCAAGCATGAAAATAGCACAACTTGTGTTTTTCCGCTCCCGCTTATTCCCCAAATGTAGCTAATTGGATTGTTAAAAATCCCTTCAATAGCATTTTTTTGCTCATTGTTTATATAGGATTCAAGTTTTATTTTTAGTTCCAATGGTCTTGTGTTAGGTAGGCATAGATTTAGTTCTTGGCAACAAAATGAAAGGATATTTTTAACTAGAAATTTTAAATCTACAAATAGTTTAGTATGATTTGCAATATTATTATGCAACAAAATATTATTAGAATCTTCTAGTAGTTTGCAAAACTTTTCTTTGGTCTCTTCTTGAAGATTGCTATTATCAAATATAATATCTAATGTGTGTGTTCGTTCATTATAGTTTTTTTCCTCTATTAAATCTAAGTCAATCATTAAGGAATCTATATAGAGTTGCAAATAATCTGTAGCAATGATTTGTTGCTCAAGAGATAGCGTTAAGACATATTTTTTATGTATGTCTTTGGAATGCTTATCTAACATATTTATTGAATGGAGCGTAGCTTTTGCTATCTTGATTTCCTCTGTGCCTAAATTATTATCTTCTAAGTATGTCAGATAGCTTTGGGCTGATTTGATAATATATTCATGCAGGTTTGACATGGTCTATCCTAGATTGAAGTAACCCTAGATTCTAACAAAATCTTTGCAATAACTACTAATTTGGATATAATCCTTAGTTGCATTACAATCAATAATTTAGGATAGCAAATGATTTTAGAGCATGAGATTCCAAATGGGAGCAAACTTCATTTTGGATTATCTGCTAGATTAAAGCGAAAAGTTGAGAATCTTAGTGCGGAATTATTTTATCAGCATGGTTTTGAGGAAATAGTAAGTCCGATTTTTGTATATCAAGAGCATCAAAAGAGCTTTCTAAATCGAGATGTCATTCACCTAAGTAGTGAGCAAAATCACCAAATAGCTATGCGCAGTGATAGTACAATAGATGTTATTCGTATTATTACAAAGCGACTAGGCAGGACCACTAACCAAAAAAAGTGGTTTTATGTTCAGCCTGTTTTTAGTTATCCTACCATAGAACATAATCAAATAGGTGCAGAATGTATTGATGAGGGTGATATACAAAATATGCTTACCCTAGGCATTAGTATATTTAAATCACTTGGAATCATGCCGCTATTGCAAATTACTAATACAAGAATTGCTAGGCTTTGTGCCAAGGAAATGCGTTTAGATACTATATATTTTGATAAATTACATATTGAAAGATTACAAAAAATAGTATTTATAAAGAAATTATTATTGGTAAATACCCCAAGTGATTTAGATGCAATCATACCAAGTATGCCGCAATTTCTCAAATATGAACTTGAATATTTATTGCATGCTTGTTCATGTAGCTATCCAAATTTACTATGCAGTCCGCTTTTGCCTGCTCCTGTGGATTATTATGATGATTTATTTTTCAAGATGTTTTTGCGCAATGCTATATTCTTATCTGGGGGGCATTATTGCATAGATGGGACTAGGAGTTGCGGTTTTGGAATCTATACAGATAACGTAGTTTATCATCTACTTAAGGATAAAGGATAGATATGGCAGATGTGGTTTTAGGTATTCAATGGGGTGATGAGGGCAAAGGAAAGGTAGTTGATGGCTTAGCTAGAGATTATGATTTTGTCGTGCGCTTTCAGGGTGGGCATAATGCTGGGCATACGATTGTTGTTAATTCTAACAAATATGCCTTGCATTTGATTCCTAGCGGTATATTTTATCCTGAATGCAAGAATATTATAGGTAATGGAGTTGTGATAGACTTAAGTGCACTAGATAATGAGATTAAGCAATTTGAAAATCTTTTTTCCATGTCTAGTGCTAATACTAGCTATTCACAATATGGTAAGAATCCTATTGCTGGTAGGCTTTTTATATCTAATAGAGCGCATATCATCATGCCTTATCACGTTGAGCTTGATAGACTATCAGAGTCTAGGCGTGCTAAAACTAAGGGAATACAAGCCATTGGCACAACAGGCAAGGGTATTGGTCCTGCATATAGCGATAAGGTGCTTAGGAGTGGCATACAAGTTGGAGATTTATTTAATAAGGCTTTGCTAAAAACTAAGCTAGAGGCGAATTTACAGGCTATAAGATCATTTGGATTATCTTTTGATTTAGATTCTATGCTTACTACACTGCTAGGTTATGCCGATAGATTTGCTGAATTTGTTACTGATACTACACAAACTCTTTGGCAAGCTGCAAAAGAGGGCAAAAAAATATTGCTTGAGGGGGCTCAGGGTAGTATGTTGGACATTGATCATGGCACATATCCATTTGTAACTAGTTCTAGCACTGGTATTGCTGGAGCGTTGAGTGGCACAGGGCTGAATGCTAGTGATATAGACATGGTGCTAGGTATTATGAAATCTTATTGCACACGTGTTGGCAATGGTAGCTTTCCTACTGAATTAGATGATGAAGTGGGGGAATTCTTGCGAAGTAATGGAGCAGAATTTGGCACTACCACAGGTCGCACTAGAAGATGTGGCTGGCTTGATTTAGTCGCTATTAAACATGCAATTAGGCTTAATGGTTGCACTAGGTTAGCAATCATGAAGCTTGATGTATTAGATGGTTTACCTGAAGTGAAAGTATGCGTTGGATATGATTATATGGGTAAAGAAATTGATTACATGCCATATAACTTAGATGTAAAGCCAATCTATAAAAGCTTTTCAGGTTGGGATAATAGCTCTTGCGTGCGAGAATTTAAAGATCTTCCTTCAAATGCAAATAACTATATAAATTTTATAGAGCAATACACAGGCTGTAAGGTTAGCTTGATTTCTACAAGCCCAGAGAGAAATGATGTAGTATTAATTAAATAGATTTTTCAACTGTTTTACGTCAAAGTTTGGTTTTAGTATTTATTGCTACATAATGTTATATGATGTTAGGATATTTTAATGGTAGTATACGCATTGCTTTAAGTGATTAAAGAATATTTATTTATTTGTTTGTTCATCTTCAACAATTGGACGTAGTTTATATGTATAGCCAAAGTTAGTAAGCGGTACAAATTTGAATTCTACTTTAGCATAGAGATTATTAATAACATTAATATTGTTGTTTTGAGTTAGTATTGGCGTGCGCTCGCTCCCCACCTTTATGCCTATTCCAAAACATTTTATATCCTTATAGATTCCTACGCCAAGATTTACTAATATATTAGAGCGAAAGTCATATGACATATTTGCCACTATTCCCACATACCCCACATCTCCTTTAATTGATGCGTTGATGTAGTTGGAAGAATCAGTAGGTCTATAGTTTAGAGTATTTGGATCTAGACTCCATTGTGCATCATCTCTTTTTAGATAGTAAGAAATCGAAGCCGCATAATATCCCTTACTATAGGTTGCACTAAGAGCTAGTTCAGTAAAACCACTATAAAACCAAGAGTAAAAAAAGCTAAAGTTAAGAAATAGTCCATTTAATGGTGAGATTCCTAGCTTGTTTTCCATAGGTAGCTTGATTGCTGATTCCTTATCGTTGAGGTTAAAGATTTGTGTTATACGCCAATAAAGAAGCTCTTTACCTTTGGAATTATAAAAATAATTAGATATGTTCATCTCTATTCTTCTTCTTAGCTCATATATATTGGTAAAGTATGTTGGATCCCATATATTTTCACCATTTTGTATGCTATTTTGAATCTCTGGACTTAGATTAGTGAAGTTCCTTAGTATATTTGAGCTAATATTCCCATTACTAAATGTAGCAACATCTATTGGTGAATAGAATATTATTGAAGTTTGCATAGAGTGAAATAAGTTCTTATAGCTACGTCCTATATCACTATTGAGCGAAATTTTGTAATTCAGATTAGCATAATTGCCTATAGATTCGTCCATTTTGCTTAGAGTATTTTCGCTACTAAATATTTTAGTATCTTTATTGTTATAAGCATATATATTGCCTGCATAAGCCCTAATCCAAAATCCAAGAGATATGTATTTATTAAGTAGTGATAGCTGCGCTCCTAGTGGGATTGCTATTTCATTTGATGCATATGAATATCCTTGCAAGCGATAAGCATGTTTCATTTGATAGTCGATTGAGTATACAAACTCTTTACGAAATATAGAATTGAGATATTTGTGATATTGTAAATTAGGTAGATTTTGAAATGTTTTATCATCATTTGTTGCATTTAATGATATGAAATATCGTAAATTAAGACCAAAGTATTGCTCGTTAGTCTGAGCGTAGAGATTTAATTTTGATGTATGAAAAGGTAAATTAAGCGTATAATGTAAAGAATCTAGTCTCATATAATCAATATCGTTCGTATATGCCAAATCAATATAGACTGCATTATCAATAAATGATTGTAATCCAAAATATTTCTGTAATATATTTCTCTTGCTATGCCTGAAATCAAATCCATAAATGTGTTGGTTTAGAAGATTAAATTTTTGTATGTATGAGTTGGTATTATAAAAATATCTTGTTACAAATATATATTTATCATTGCTAGAATCAATAGCTCGAAGTTGAAGATTTACTCCATATCCCCTACTTGTTCTAACCTGTGGACTTATAGTTACATCCCAAAAATCTTGCAGCGCAATATAGTAAGGCTGAATGTATATTGCTCCGTCAGTGCTAGAGTTACCAATAGTAGGGTATAAGAACCCTGATGTGCGTTTGTTTTCTAGTGAGAATCTAAGATATGGAAAATAGAACACAGGAATATCTCCTATGTAAATTCTAGGATTCCATAATGATAGTATGTTTTTTTCTTGATCATAATTGCCTCTTGAGGAGTCAATTCTCCATGCAGGGCTAACAAATGAACAACCAGACACCATTGACTTAGAAAAACGATAGGTAGATTTATGATGACTAGCACTTTTGGCATTTGTCCATATTCCCGATGTTGCATCTTGAATATAGAAAGGCTGGATAATACTAAAGTTGGCGTTAAGATATATGGTTGCTTGCTCTGTATATATAGATAGCTTATTGCCTCTGTATATCCTAACATTACCTATGATTCTAGCATATCGTCTATTATTATTGTAGTGAATGGTATCTGCTATAATATATGCTTCTTTGTTCTTTAATACAGCATGCCCACTAATGATAATATATTCACCTCTGGTCTCTATGCGATTTCCTAGTATTTCGAATAATTTGGAATTATTTGGTCCTATTTTTTCCACTGCTGTTTGAAGATGTTGTTCCTTTTGTTTATCATCAATAGAGAGATTTGTGTTTAAGTCTTTATTATGCGTTAAGTTTTGGTTAAGTGTTGGCTCTAATTTAGCGGAATATGGCTTGTTTGATTGAGAAGGAAATATAGAAGTCTCATCATCTAATTCTAAATTATTTGCAAGTGCCATATATTGTAGAGCAATATTAATGACTGCAATATGAACTATGCTAAACTTAATTGTAAACTTATTTAGCAATGACGATTGTTTTAGCAAGTTTATCATGTAATGTGCGCTTCCATTTGTCAATAAAGCCAATGGCAAAACTAATATATAATGTTGTGCCTAGTAGGCATTTGCCAATGGATCTGCCCATGCACTGATGTAGGCTCGGCTTGTCAAAATCATATATATTGACTACTTTTATATTTAAAACAATTTGTCCTAATGTCGCCCCATAAAAATACAACATTAAGAAGCCGTATATAATCTCTAAGCCTATACAAAGAAGTTGATAATATAACAATATGATAAGAGATTTATTCACGCTAGAGCGTAGTTTGCCTAATATTTGGCTATTATCTGTGTTTGAGTCTAGCCTAATATCTGTGTATTGTGAAGAGTATATTTGTGTAATGGTTGAATATGCTTCTTCGAGTTGTTTTTTTTGATAATCTGTAAAAAGACTACTAATTACTAATATGATTATCAGTCTATCAATTAGATATGCACCTACTCTTAGTTTGAGTGGAGCTAGGCGAATATTTTCGCGATAGAGATTTGATTCTAAATTATCCATTCATATCCTTTGTTTTGCATTATAACATGAATCAATCTATCAAAGCTAACTACTAGGTTTAATCATTCTTTGCTATTTTGAATACTATAAGCAAACTTAACATATACAGCTAATGCTATAAGCAGAATTGCTACTCCACTAATCAAATATACTGCATATAGAAGCTTTTCTGGAGACGATATAGTGAATTTGAATACAAGCATTAATGCTTCAATAGCTAGGGCTATTATAATTGAGCCTAAGAATCGAATCATTGTTTTATGCACAGTATGGTTTTTTTGTCTCACATTTTTACCCAACACTTCCTCCTCGAATATAGCCTTTACTAAGTCAAATATTGCTAGTGCTAGTGTTAATAGTATTGTAGATTCAAATATTTCTTTGATGTCGAAATTATTAAAAGTTAATATATCTTCTGAGAAAAACTTTACTACACCTTCAATCATAAGCATGATTGCCACTATGCTTAATGAAAGAGAAAATATAAAATACATTGCTATACTGAAGTTTTTGAATGCACCAAAAAACCAGCTAGGAGAGCTAATTTTGATTGCATCTTGCAGACGTATGTCAACACAAATTACAAATAGCAATTCACCATTTTGATTATATAGCGGATATGCTGCAGTAACTATGAGTGCGCCATGAATTCTAGATGGATAAGGGTTAGTAATAATGCATCTCTTTTCTTCAAATGCTTCATAGAAATAAGCACGTTGGGAGAAATCCTTGTTTTCATTTGGTATTGATCCTTTATTTTGGAATGTGTCGCTAATTTGGATTCCATTGCTATCTAATACATACATACAATCAAAATCATTGATTTCATCTTTGATTCTCTTTAATCCATTAATGACTGTTTCAATGCTCGTTTTTGGCATGAAATTTCTGATATTTTGGGTAAAAAGATAGCACATATATGCGCGTAACTCATGTCTAATATTGTAATATGTTACAATGTCCTTTGATAACATAATATCTCCTAATATTTCATTAATTTTGAAATTATACATATATAAATCAACTATAATTTGCAGTCTGGGATGATGGGTTAACTAGTAATCTAAGCCTTTAGTTAATATTTTTTAGTTGCTCAAATGCTATAGTATTTAGTTTGCCTTGTTTGAATAAGTAAAAGAAGTTAAGAAATTATGAATTTAGAGATTCTGGTGCTATTTGATTTGCAAATAATTTTCCGAATGATGTATTATTGTTTATTTTGCAATAGAAGTCAAGTAAGGATTCATCATTTTGCAGGGATTCTAAAATCATTTGAATAATTTGTGGTGAGTAAAATGGTGGAATATGATTTGGTGTTTGCTGTTTAGAAGAAAAATGCTTAAACATTTTATCTACCAATGCTTTATTTGAAACTTCTACTATTAGAGAATCTATTGGCATTTTGAAAAACATAATACCCTTGTCTTTGTTTATTGAAATATATATTGTATCCATGCCAAATACCTTTGTGGCATGGGAATCAAATAGATATAAATGTTTATTGTAATTATCATGAAATGTTTCATATACTGTTTGCAATATGAGAATTTTTTGTTTTTTTGTGAAAAAATTCCCAATAGGAGAAAATGCAAATCGTAGCAATGATTCTAAAGAATACCACTCATGTGATACGAAGCTGTAATCTAAGATTCTCTTACTACGTTCCATTCTAAGTCTTTTTGCTTCTTCTGATGTAGAGGCTTTATAGGGAGATTTCGCAACAAAATCCCGATATGTAGGACCTGGAAATCTTGGCTGTATTACAAATCGACTTGTTTTTTCTTGTTCTAGTATATAGCTTAGTGCACCTTCATATCCTTTGTCTATAATGTTAATTTCTTGAGTTGGAAGACTTTCAAGCATAATAGCAAATTCATTATCATCACAATCCCATATGCTATATGGATATCTAAAGAAATCGCATATCTTTTTCTTTGCGTCATAACTTGGCTCGATTCCTTTTTCTAACCAACCTGTTAATGTGCGCCTATCTTTGCCTATAATTTGAGATAGATATGATATGCTTGTATTATATCTATTTAATAATGCTAAGATTTTATCTATACTAGTCTTCATTGGTTAGTCTCTCCTAAAGTGCTTACAATGCTATGAATATGTGAGCAAAATATTATGTAGTTCTTAACAGAAGCTACATTCTTATTAGGTCGATATTTTGACTAATTGTCATAAGTAGTGCTTGTGGATATAGTTTATGTTCTAGCTCGTGGATTCTAGTGGCAAATGATTCAAGACTTTCGTTTGGAATCTTTGGAATCTTTTCTTGCAAGATGATATTTCCACTGTCTACTTCCTCACTTACGAAATGCACTGTAACCCCACCAAAATCATTTGAATCTACAAAGCTTTTTTCTATGGCATTTGTGCCCTTGTGCAGAGGTAAGAAGCTTGGATGTATATTTAGTATTTTAAAATCAAGCTTTCTAGTAAAGAAAGATGGGCTAAGAATACGCATAAAGCCAGCTAAAAGCACATATTTTAAACCGTTGTTAGCCTTTATTTCACATAATTTATAGTAGAGCAAATTTTCAAAATCTTCTCTTGTTTTACCATTTGATTCTATAATAAATGTTGGTATATTTAGCTTTTTTGCTCTAGCTATAACATAAGCATCTTTTTTATTGCTAATCACTCCTACGATTTGTAAGGTCTTATCCTTAGATTTCATATTATCCATGACCATATCTGCACTTATTTTTTGTTGTTGTGCCTGATATGAGTTTGCATTTGGTTTTTTGCTACTCTTTGTTAGCGACAATCCATTTTCTCTTAATGCCGTAGTCAACGTTTTATCATGAAGTTTTATGGCTATATTTTCCATATTTGAGCCATTTCCACTTGCTATAACGACAATTGAAATCATATTACCTCCATTAATTTATTTTTGGACTATTTTAAACCACTCCGGCTTATCTCGCCTTATTCTTTCAATCAAGGAGATGATATTTTGTGCTGTGTATTCTTGCGATTCTTCATTATCTAAAAGTCCTATATAATATTCAAAAGCTTTAGAGAGATACTTCAGATCTAGCCCAGCAAAGTAAAATGATACTTCAAACATATCAAGGATTTGAGTCTCTAGGGCATGAATTTCTTGTTGTAACTGTTTATCTTTGGAATCTTGAAAATTTTTATTGGATTCCCCTTTATGCGATGTTCTTTTCATATTTATACCTTTTATTAGAATTATATATAATTTTGGAATATTTATTGCTAATGGTTAACTTATTCCAAACTATAACTAAGGATAAAGCATGAAGAATATTAATTCTTTTAGATCGACTTTTTGCATTATCATATTTTTGATAATGTTAGGTTTTAGTGGTTGCGCTAAAAATGAGGCTAAAGGAAGCTTTGTTGGCAAAAGATGTGATACTGTATGTAACGGAGATAAATGTAAGCAGTCTTGCACAAACATTAAGGGAAAAATAAGGTAATAAGATAACTATACTCTTAATATCAAATATAGCACATCAATGTATATAACCACAGAATCTAATAGTTTAACGATTTACATAATTAATATGGATTAACCTTGTGATGGCAATAATTGCATAATCAAGGGGCTATTAACTACATTTACTTAATTTAGTTGCAACAAAGCTATTGCTATTACTACAAGTACGACACCAACATATCCAATTAGTTTAAGCTTTTGATTGAAAAAATAATACGCTCCAGCTACGCTTCCTAATATGCCTATTGCACCCCACAATGTATAGGCTACTGGTAGATCCATACCATTATCTATTGCAATAGATAGCAATAAAAATGCAATGCCAACAAGTATTAATGCTAATATCCCCCATGTTTTCTGTCTAAATCCATCGGATTTTTGTAACGAAAGATTAGCTAGTATGTCAAATATGCCTGACATAACAATTAGTAAAAAATTCATTATAACCTCTATTTTCGAATATTAATATTATAATATTTATGAATACCATAGTTTTGTATAAAGAGTAAACTAGATTTAGATTTATCACAAAATATCATCACAAGTAGTATTTTTATATAAACATTTATGCAATTAGATATAGGCAAAATTCGTTATCTTAAATAGACTATAAATATAATAATATTATTTATTTTTAACTTTGCTATTATTAGAATCTAATATATATTCATATAGATTTGCATTATCTCTGCTTTGCCAACCTAGTTCCTGCCAAAATATATTGCCTATATTATTTGTTTTAAATGCAATTAGATTGATATGAGTTGCACCTTCTTTCTTCAATGCCTCAATACAAAACTCTACCATACTCATACCTATATGTTTATGCCTATATTCCTGTTTTACACATACGTGGTAAAAATAAGCACATCTACCATCATAGCCACACAAGATAGTTCCAACAACTTTATCATCTTCTATTGCGATGACATTTGTGTGTGGGTTTCTTAAAAGAAACTTGTTTATACCTTCTTTAGAATCATCTATCTCGCGAATATAGAATCCATTGATGCTCTTCCACAACGCCATGATATTATCATAGTCTTGTATTGTCATAATTCTTAGCAGCATATTGCTTATCCTCTTTGTAAATTACTTTGTGTCTTTAAAATTTGGAAAAAATATTTCTGTTGGACTTGTTTTAAAGGCATTATTTAAAATCCTGTTATTAAGGCTTTCTACCATTTCGTTTGGATAAATGGATTTTAAATAGCCTATTTTTTCTTCATTGCTTTTGTGATTACTGCATTCATAAGATTCTAAGAATCTATCAATATCAACATACTTATATCCTAGCTCATTTTCATCGTTTTGACCTTGATATAGGTCTGCGCTTGGTGGCTTATTTATGATAGATTCTGGAATATTTAATAATTGAGCTAATTGATAGATTTGAGTTTTATATAGATTTCCGATAGGATTTATCGCACATGCTAAGTCTCCAAATATAGTTCCATAGCCAAGCATTATTTCAGATTTATTGCTTGTTCCAATGACTAGTCTCTGTTCCATTTGTGAGACATAATACAAAGTTGCCATGCGCATCCTAGCGCAAAAATTACCCCTTGCAAGTGGACTATGATTTGGGTAATTTTCGCAAAATGCCCTATCAAATGCCTTAATCGGTAAAATTTCATAACTTATGTCTAGTTTGTTGCAAAGCTCTAGCGAGTCTTGAATGCTTGATTGTGAGGAGCTAAGAGAAGGCATTAGAATAACCTTACATTTAACATCTAACATACTTTCTTTATTGTCTTTTGACTGTGAAAATGCTTCTTTACATAGCGCAGCTACAACTGCGCTATCAATACCTCCACTAAGTCCCAAAATAACTTTTTTAAATCCTCTTTTTGCAACACAATCTCTTAAAAAATCAATTATTAATCCCTTATCTTTATTTGTAATGGAGTGCATATTTTCCTCATATTATAAATGGTAATTTAATTAATGTATATATACAGAATGGGCTAAATTTTTGATAAGTTTGTATAGCCGTGCATTTATGTATAGAAAAACTTTATCATATTTGAAAATATAATATTTTTTTAAGTGTTTTTTGACTAGAATCTAAAAGTTTTTGAGAATCATAAGCATAGATTTTCAATGGACTATAACTCTTTTTATTCTTTATTGAAGGAGATAATAATGGCTGATGTCAAAAGGCGAGATTTTCTTGGCATGACTCTTGGCGGAGTGGCTGGTATTGGTGCTATTGCCGCCCTTGTAGCTATGAAAAAAACTTGGGACCCTCTTCCTAGCGTGGTGTCTGCTGGTTTTACTACAGTTGATGTTAATGGTATGCAAGAAGGTGAGATAAGAGATACACAATGGCGCGGTAAGCCTGTATATATAATGAAAAAGAAGTCAGGGGATAGTATATCTCCTGATAGGGATTTTAAGTTGGGAGATTCTCACTATAGCATTGGAATCAAAATTTGTACCCACTTGGGTTGTATTCCAAATTGGAAGACAAATGAAGAGCTTTTTCATTGTCCATGCCATGGTGGACAATTTACAGGTGATGGCGTAAATGTAGCTGGCACTCCACCGCCTCGTCCTTTTGATATACCTCCATTTATAATTAAAGGCGATACAACTCTTGTGCTAGGCGAGAGCGGCATTGAATATGAGGCTATGGTAAAAGCCTCAAGCAAAGCTTAAGGAGTAGTTATGGCTCACATAAGGAAGGCTAAAAATTTGGCTGATTGGTTTGATCAAAGGCTTTCAACGAATCGACTTTTTGAAGTCATGATGACTAAGTATTGGATTCCAAAAAATATTAATTGGCTTTGGGCTATGGGCGTAGTTCTAACTGCATTATTTGGTTTATTGGTGATTAGCGGTATATTTTTACTTATGTATTACAAACCAGATGCAGATTTAGCCTATGATTCTGTGAATTATACAATTATGCAAGAAGTAGCATTTGGGTGGTTGTGGCGACATATACATGCTGTTGCTGCTAGTATGGTATTTGTGATTATATATATACATATGTTCGTTGCCATTTATTATGGTTCATATAAAAATGGGCGCGAGATGATTTGGATTAGCGGCATGATACTTTTTGTTGTATTCTCTGCAGAAGCATTTAGCGGATATATGTTACCTTGGGGGCAGATGAGTTATTGGGCTGCGGCTGTTATTACCAATCTTTTTGGAGGTATTCCTTTGATTGGTAGTGATGTTGTTGAATGGGTTCGTGGTAATTATGTGGTAGCAGATTCCACATTGACTAGATTTTTTATGTTGCATGTTTTCTTATTGCCTGTTGTAATCTTAAGTATGATAGCTGTGCACTTTTATGCTCTTAGAACCCCACATGTAAATAATCAAGATGGAGAAGAAATTGATTTTGAGGCAGAAGCTTCTAAGTATATGGCTGGCGATAGAAGAGGAGCTAAGGTTATTAGGTTTTGGCCTGATTTTCTATGTAAGGATATTTTTATAATCTCTTTATTTATGATTCTATTTTTTGCTTTGGTTTGTTATCATTTTGATTTTGCTATGGATCCTATCAATTTTGAGAGGGCTAATCCTCTTGCTACTCCTCCTCATATCTATCCGGAGTGGTATTTCCTTTGGAGTTATGAAGTATTACGTGGGATATTCTTTAGTGCGAATCTAGGTTTGGTATTTTTTGGTATTGCGCAAGTGGTATTTTTATTATTACCTTGGCTTGATAGGAGTAATGTTGTTAAACCAGCTCACAAAAGACCTGGATTCTTGTTATTTTTTATATTATTAATCATTGATCTGATTGTATTAACGGTATATGGCAAGTTGCCACCAGAGGGTAGTGCTAAATATGTAGGATTAGTAGCCTCTATAAGCTTTCTTATCTTATTGTTTGTTGTCTTGCCTTATGTAACTATGAAAGAAAATAAGCAGGGAGATAACCTATGAGAGAGATAAAGATATTTATTATAGTTGCTTTTATTATTGGAGTGATGTATTATGGTGTTGAACCATTGGCACACCATGCCATGCATCCTGATACTGCTCCTAGCGATTACCAATTTAAAGATTTGGATAAGTTTGGCAAGATTAATGTAGATTTGGGTGATGTGCAAGCAGGTAAAGAGTTATTTGCTGATAATTGTGTTTCTTGTCATACATTAAATTCGCAGTTAGAAACTGTATTTAATGAACGTAATCCAAAATCTATTCAGCCAGCAGGTAATGATGGTGGTGTTGTACCTCCAGATTTATCAAATGCTGGTTTGATATTTGATCCTAATTTTTTAGCACATTTTATCAAAGACCCTGTTCGAGCTTCGTTATTAGATTCCAAGTTTCAGGTATCTTGTGATGGATTAGATGATGGTTCTATGTCTGCATGTGAAGCGTCTAATGAGGGTAAGGAAACTTACCCTATGAATGCGTTTAATGGCATATTAAACGATGATGAAATATCTAGCATTGTGGCTTATTTAAGGTATATTGCGCCTAAGGAGCTTAGTGATAAAGAGGTATTTATAGAATCCTGTAATAGATGTCATTCTGCCGTATATGATAAGAATCAATATGATTCAAAATTTTATGCAGCTCATAATGCTAGTGTTGCTTCTCTTATTGCTAAGGTTGAAAAATATGGTGAAGAATCTTTCATGAACAATCTTGGCGAAGATGAAGCATCTTTCTTAAATTTGTTATTAGCTCATGCTAAATCAAAAGAGAAAAACTCCCTTACGGAAGCTCAAATTGATGAACAAAATGACAATATAAACAATAAAACTATTGAAGATTACGGTTTAGTTCCTTTGTTAAGAGATTCGCTTTATGAATCAACATTTAACAAACATGGCTTGCAAGCTATGACTAGTTCAGATATGATTAAGTCATATTTAGGCAATAATCCTCCAGATTTGTCAATGATGATTCGGGCTAAAGGTGCTCATGAATTATCTGAATTTATCAATAATCCTCAAAGAGTTCCACTTATTGAAATTCAACAGGCAATTATTAATAAGCTTGTAAAGGATAAGAGAGAAGAAGATAAGGCTGCATTATCTTCTGATTTGAGCGATGAGCAAAGAAATAATGAATATGAGAAAATTGATTTAAGAGGAGCGGAATACTATCATATATCTCTACCAGCCAATACAACTAAAAGTTCTTGGCAAAGTGATAATGACTATACTAATATGGCTAAAGAAATGGGAGTTATGCCATTTGGTAAATCTATGCCAAGAGTGGGACTGACACAAAAGGCAGAAGAACAGGTTGTCAATTATCTACAAACTATAGGAGATAGCAAGAAAGAAGAACGTGATTCACTTGGGCTATGGATTATAGCTTTCTTTGCATTGTTATCATTAATCGCATATATGTGGAAATCTAAAATATGGAGAGATTTACACTAGCATATAATTTATCTAGTCTATTAGCTTATACTTGCAATATTTCTAGCACTTATATGGTGCTATACTTAATACTATTTTTGTAATACTTTCTTCAAGTTTTGTGAGTTTATTGTTAGTTTTTAATAATATTTGTTTTGTTGTTCATTTGCTATGTTATTTTGATAGTTTAGTGTAAATTGTGTTTGTTGTGTTACAATACATATTATTAATTTATTATTATGTTATATTGGATTATAGACTATGAAACAAAATAGTAAAAAAGTTGCATTATTAATGAGTGGCGGTGTTGATAGTTCTTATTCTGCATATCTATTACAACAACAAGGTTATGAGGTTATGGGGATTTATTTAAAACTTCATGACAAGAAAAATAAACATCAAGTTTTTATAAAGAATTGTGAAAAAGTTTCTTCTTTTTTAAATATTGATTTCCAAATTATTGATATTAGAGATGAATTCAAAAAATCTGTTTATGACGAATTTATTTCATCATATAAAAGAGGGGAAACTCCAAACCCTTGTGCTTTATGCAATCCATTAATGAAGTTTGGCATAGCCCTTAATATTGCCTTGCAAAATGGTTGTGAATATATTGCAACAGGACATTATGCTCGTATTAGTGAGATAAATGGAATAAAGAGGATTCAAGAAGCAGTTGATAAGAGCAAAGATCAAAGCTATTTTCTTTATGCAATTTCTCAAGATGCAATTAACAGGCTCATTTTCCCACTTGGTGATATGCTTAAAGAAGATGTAAAGCCAAGGGCATTTGAAGCATTGCCAATATTGGGCAGCTTGGATACATATAAAGAGTCTCAAGAGATTTGTTTTGTAGAAACTGATTATATTGATATTTTAAAAAAACATATAAACGTAAATCAAAGTGGAATTGTACGTGATACTAATGGCAATGTTGTTGGTGAGCATAAAGGCTATATGCAATATACCATTGGCAAGAGACGAGGATTTAATGTGAAGGGTGCTCATGAGCCTCATTTTGTGCTAAAAATAGATCCTAGCAAAAATGAAATTGTTGTAGGAAGCAAGGAAGATCTGAAGACTTTTCATGTAACCGCCATTAATAAGTCTTTGCCTAGAAGCTTTGATGGAGGTAACTTTAAAGCTAAAGTGCGCTATCGTAGCACGCCCAGTAATGCTAAGATTGTTATTAGCGATGATAAGATCATAGCATCTTTGGAGGAACCAGTCTATGGTGTAGCAAAGGGTCAAGCACTAGTTATATATCAAGATGATATAGTTTTAGGCGGCGGTGTTATTATCGAATAGAGATTTTATTGCTCTATTAAATTACTTATCATCAAATATATAATTATATCAAATCTTTTTAAAAACTATTAGACTGGAAAATATCTTTTTAAATTTATGTAAATTGTATAGCAAATATTTATAGCCAATTCACATGGTAATATAAATTTAATTTATTAGAATCTCCATTTTTATATCGTATGATTCTAGTCTTGGAGGCATTATATCTAGGAGTGCCTGCTGTGTTGGCAATGAGCATGATTCAATATATAGTTTGATAATCAAAGTAGAATCCATAATATCGGTTTGTATATTAAAAATAGCTTCTTTTTGTTTAGCAAGAGTTACACCTATTGCTAATGTGAAACTAAGCACTTGTAAAACATAATCACTAGGTAATAAATTTATATATGATTGCGATATTTGTTTTGGTCTTTTCTTGTGTGAAGTTTCTAGTAATGTTGCTATTGTATATCTTTGTTGATGTGAGAATCCATAATTCAAGCAATTTAGGGCAATGTATGAACTATGTTTATGCGCTTGATAGAAGTTAAAATTTGCCCCGATATTATAAAGTTCACTAGCTACCTTTAGATAATATAGATATTCAAATTTTAGATCTAGTCTTTGCGATAGATGCTTTTGAAACAGTATAAAAAGTTTCTTTGCATGATTATAGATAGACCTAGAATCATTAACATTTATCAGAAATATGTCTTGAAGAGATCTTACGCTTGGATTAAATCCGACTGGAAGTATACCATTTTGATTCCTTAACATATCATTTAAGAATACCCCCTCTCTCACACCAACACCGCTAATAATTAGCTTATGTGCTTGTAATTCCTCTAATATGACTTGCAAAATGAGTAGTCCCGGTCGAATAGAATCTATCCTACTATTTTCTATTCCCATATCTAATAATTCTTGTGTATTGGCATGAACGATTTTGTTTATATCTTGGATAATATCTTTTGCGTTTAGCTCATAGCCGTGTAAAAAATTTAGAGGATATGATAGTTTGCTCATTTTATACTTTGCATATGCTCTTATGCTCCCACCGATTCCAAAAACATTTAGTTCATCGTTTAGCCCAGACTTATGACAAAAATCAATGATTGATTTACTACCTGTTCTTACATATTCTTTTGTATATCTATATGCTTCTTCGATTTTATTATGATCAAAAAATAACTCTTTTAGTCGAATGCTGCCTAGGTTCAAAGATACCATGTCTTTTATATTTCTGTTATTAATGCAAGCCAACTCTGTGCTTCCACCGCCTATGTCTATTGTGATTCCGCTTGCTTTGTGTATTAAATTTGCACATGCTATAGCACCGAAAAATGCTTCTTTTGTACCATTGATAATTTTTATATCAATGCTACATTCCTTTTTTACTTCTCTTATAAATTCCATATTATTTGGAGCATCTCTTATAGCAGAAGTTGCTATGCAAATTAGTTTTCGGCTTTTAAATGATTGACTTACTTGTTTAAAATTTTTTAGTGCAATTAGTGCCCTTTTCATTGCTTGGGGTTGTAAATAAGAATCATGCTCATAGCTTCCTTCTGAAATTCTTACCTTTGATTTTAATTCATGTATTAAATGGAATCCGTATCGACTTGTTTTTTGAAATATAGCCATTCTAGCAGAGTTTGAACCTATGTCAATAACTGTTGTTACTTTAGCCATATATATCCTTAAATGATTGTGTAATTAGATATTGCTATGAGCCTTTTTCTCCAAATCTGAATACATGATTGCATCCATAGGGCATACTTCTATACATTGCGGATTTGAGGTGTAACCGTTGCACATAATGCAATGTTCTTGTTTTATTGTGTAGATTGGATCGGCAACTTTAATTGCTCTAGTTGGACATACTTCATTACACGCATCGCAGGCAATACAATTATGGTTTATGAAGAGCATATATTTCCTTAAGAATTATTGTATGAAAATTGTAGCTAAAAATATTAAGGATTATTTGTCTTATTGTGCTAAGGCTTTAAAAAATTTGATATTCTTTTAATAACTTGAATGTTTGAGATTATAATTACAATAAAAAACATAAAGGTTTCTATGATGTCATCTAAAGATATACTTTCATTGGTAGCAGAAGACAATATTGATGGTTTAAGCATTATGGAGCTTAGTAAACTCTATGACTATGATATTTTTACATTGGGTGAGGTTGCAGATTCTATTCGTAGGGATAGATATGGTAGTAAGGTTTTTTTTAATATCAATAGGCATATAAATCCTACAAATATCTGTGCTGATGTTTGTAAATTTTGTGCATTCTCTGCGAGTAGAAAGAATCCAAATCCATACAGTATGAGTATTGATGAAGTTCTAAACCAATGTATAGACGCGTATAATCGTGGGGCAAAAGAGGTGCATATTGTATCTGCACATAGTCCAGATTATAATTATGATCATTATTTATCAATGTTTGCCACTATTAAAAAGGCATTGCCAAATTTGCATATAAAGGCTATGGGTGGAGCCGAGGTTGATTATCTTACAAGGAAATTTAATCTTCCATTAGAAAAAGTATTAGAAGATTTGTTGGAATCTGGAGTTGATTCTTTGCCTGGTGGTGGAGCTGAAATTTTCGATGAAGAAATTCGCAAAAAGATTTGCCATGGTAAGGCGAATTCGAATCGTTGGTTTGAGGTGCATAAATATTGGCATAGTATGGGAAAGATGAGCAATGCTACTATGCTCTTTGGTCATATAGAATCTCGTCATCATAGAATAGATCATATGTTGCGACTAAGGGCAGCACAGACTTCACTAGATAGAGCTAATAATAAGGAAGGAGGCTTTAATGCCTTTATCCCATTGCTTTATCAAAGATTTAATAATTTTCTTAAGGTTAAAGACAGCCTTAGCGGGCAAGAGATTTTGAAGACTATTTCTATTGCTAGGATATTGCTTCAAAATATTCCACATATTAAAGCTTATTGGGCTTCTATATCATTTAATCTTGCAATGGTGGCGCAAGAATTTGGGGCAAATGATATGGATGGCACAATAGAAAATGAAAGTATACAATCAGCCGCTGGAGCAAAGAGTAAAAATGGCGTTTCTATGCAAGAGATGATATATCAAATTCAAAATGCAGGATTTGTTCCAGTAGAACGCGATAGTCTATATAATGAATTGCATAGCTATCAAAAGGCATCTTAGAATCTTTAGGTTTTTTTAAATGTTAAAATAAAGGTTTTTTGGTTATTTTATGTATTGGATTTCATGTCTGAATAAAGTTCAATTTAATTGCAATTTGACTAGCAAGGTTTTGTTGTATATAGTTAGATGATAAGGAGCTATTACGCTGATTGATGCATTACTGAAGTGATATAAAACAATAAACTATGATTATACTAAAAATATTAAAACTTCTTTTTCTTGCTTGGCATGAATTGCCTATATATTGATATAATATTTAGCATTGGCTAGTGTTTACGTTTTTGATATATGTTGTAGCATTCTGTGAATGAAATTGAAGGTTGCCTTTAATATATCAGAAACCTACAAAGTGATTCTATTTATCAAAACCTCAAGCAAGAAAATTCTCACCTCTTGGGGCAGGAGATGAATTGCTTACCTCCATTTAGGCGGTTTGTATTCTTAGGCAAAAATTGACTATAATATTTATTATATTCAATTTCCAGTTCCAACCTCCCTTTTGGAGCACAGAGACTTCTTTCCAGTCGTTTTGGGTTAGGAATTAGCCTAGTTAAGATTCTAAACAAAAAAGTCTATCAGTTGGCTAACAATATTTAGCTTTAGTTTGTTGCTATCACGACTTTTTAAGTAGGGTTGATTTATGAATAGTGATTGCTGTTTGCTTAAAAATCCAAAATAAATAATGTATAAATTAATTTGCTTGAGTAATGATAAATATATATCCGTATAATTTACAAGCTAAGATATAAAATCTACTTATTACCATATATCAATAATTATTATTTTGATAAGTCTTGAGTATAATTCATAAAGTTAGTTTAAAGAATGTTAAAACAATCTTTAATGATTTGTATAGGCAATCTAGCAAAAAGAATAATCCATTGTGCAGATAGCGACTAAGCCCATCTAATAAGCTTATTTGGGATTATAAAAAGAATAAGAAATTGTAACAAGGCAAAATAAATTGCTCTTATTAAGAAATGTCTATTTACGATTTTGTATATTTTAAAACTAATAACAACTATATTTATCTATTTTGTAATGTATCAAATGAACATTATGATTTTGAATTTTCTACTATATCTATGATTGTATTTGCCACTTTTCTAGCAGTTTTGTCAAGGAATTCTATCGGAGAAGTAAAGCCTACGCAAGAACAGTTAATCTCACCTAGAACATACTTGTCTTTGCCATTTGCGTCTGTATCAAGGATAAAGTCTGCTGTCCAAATCAAAGGCAAGTCATAATTGCCAAGTTTTGTTTTAATCTCTGGCAAATTGCTTAGGAAGTAGCCTACAAGTTCACTCCATTGCTCTGGTTTATCATAGCGGTATTTTGCACCACTAAAGAGTGTAGCAGAGAATGCATCCGCACCTTCAGCTGGTTTTTTATGCACAACATAAATAGGGTCTTTATAAAGCATAAGGATTCTAATCTCACCCTCTTTGATACGAGGCAGGAAAGTCATATCTACGAGCATTCCATTATCACCTTTGAGGTATTTTTCACAAAAATCCATAAATTCGCCAAGTTTGCGCTCTTCTACGTGATTATCTACCGCTTCAGTGCAGCGAATCTCTGCATCAAGTGGTAATTCACTCACGCCTTTATATTTATTTGGGTTTTTGATTTGCACACGCCAAATACCCTCACCTGTTGAACCGCGATTTTGTTTCAAAACTCTCTCGCCCTTTGCTAAAGTCTTAGGAAAGTTTTTCTTAAAATCGTGTTCACCACCTGCTTCCCATTTTACGCCAATTCTTTGTGCTTCTGCTGGGTCATAATATGCTAAAGTGTCTGTTGGCACAAGTTCTGTATTGCGGAGTTTTGTCAAGGCATCTTTTGCGCCATAGCCAATCATTGCATCAGGGTGTGGCATACCAATTACCCCATCAGCACAAAGTTTTCGTAATACATCAAAGTAGAGTTTTTCTTCTTTTAGATTTCCAGGATTCACACGAGAAACATACGCGTCAGCACCTTTTTTGACATATTCGTAAATCTCATTTTTCTTTGTCTCATCTTTTAGAATCTCATCAGTAAAGAATACGACTTCAGCACTCCAACCAAGTTTTTTGAGATAGTCCATCATGGGCACAGTGTCTTTTCTATGCCCATCTTTGCCCTTATCGCTACCGCCTACTGCTTCAAAAAACACAATATGTTTTTTCATAATGCCTCCTAAATAAAGTATATTAGCAACTATAACACATTTTATAGCATTATTGCATGTTAGTGTGCCTGATTTTATGAATTTTTGATCAATATTTGCTTGTTTTATATAATTTTCTATCATTTCAAATGAAAAATTAATTATTTGTGGTGTCTAATGTCAATTCTTAACAAATTATGTAACTCAAATCTTATAGATAATCATATAATGTGGAAGTACTTAAGTATTTTGATTCTAGCAGTTGCAATAACTGCTAGGATATTTCAATTTATTTTTCATAAAGATTTGTGGCTTGATGAGGCTATGCTTAGTGCTGCGCTATATGAGATAGATTTTAGCGATATATTCTTCTCTCCACTGCCTTATACTCAAGCTGCTCCGTTTGGATTTTTAGCTGTTATCAAGCTTGCTTGCTTATTATTTGGATATTCTGAATATAGTCTTTATTTTTTTCCGCTTATTTGCGGTATTGCCTCACTTATTTTATCCCTAAAGATTGCTAATAAAATCTATGGGGGGGGGGGGGGTGATTGCCTCTCTTGTGCCTTTGTGGCAATTTGTGCTGGTTCACTTGGGTTAATTCATTATTCAACTGAGTTTAAACAATATGGAATAGAAGCTTTTGTGGCATTTTTGCTTACATATATATACGTATCAGGTAAGAATTTTAAGATTTTTTCTTTATTTAGTGTTATATTAATCTTTTTTTCCAATACTATAATTTTTATAATTTTTGGTTTTTTTTGTGCTTATTTATATCGTAACATATATAATCTAAAAAGCTTTATTTCGAAAAATTTCCTGTATATTTTAGTTATACCATTTGTATTTATAATTTACTATCTAGGATACATAAGGTATCAGGCTGTGAGTGGATTCTATGAATATTGGGATAATTTTTTCTTGCCACATGATATTTTATCTTATCCCAAGTTTATTTCAGAAGTTCTACTAGATATATTTGTTGGCTATACTCCATTTGGGAAGACAAGAGTATTACCTATATATATTCATTTCTACATTGGGTTTATATTGGCTATATTGCAATTACAAAGATATATTTGTAGCTTGTATTGTGATCCTAGCTATTGCTATACTTCTTAGTATATGTAGAATATATCCTTTTGGTCATGGCGGTATTATTGGTGGTAGGCTTTCTTTATATCTAAGTGTGATTTTTTTATTTGCTATGCGCGTGCGGACTTGCTTTTATTATTCAATTTTGCAAGGGCATTTATTGGCGGAATTTTTGGGCAATTTTTATCATGTTATTAATGATTGTAGATATATGTAGATATTGGCAGAATCTATACAAACGTGAATATTATATACAGCAAACTCACGAGTTAATACTTCGTATAAGTAAGGATTTTAATTCTAATGATTGTCTTTTTGTCTATAATGGCGCAAATCCAGCCTTTAAGTATTATAGTTTCCTTGAAGGGTTATCTTTACCAAACAGGGTATTTAGAGAGATTTCAGATTTGCATATAGATTCTAAAGAGCATGTAAAATGTAGAAAAATCTTTGTGCTATTAAGCCATTCTTCTAATGAATTAGAAAAAGATATTAGCTCTAGCTTTATAGATGCTGGATATGATACATTGGTAATTAAGCCAAAATATCACGGATATGGGACATTTCTTATAATTGCAAATAACTATTGAAGTAAACTAGAATTAAAAATTTCTATCTAATTTTTTGTTATGGAAAATTCAATAGATAGCGAATCTTAAACATGTTTAATTAAATGATATTAGAAAGTTTAGTATAGCATAGATGCCAATATTATAATAATTCCAGTTATAAGTAACGCCTACATCTCCTTGCATTTTTATGTATTTTGCACTTATTACTTGCGCACTACCTCTAACATCTATTGATGTAGCTACTCCCTGCATAGATAATGATTGTAAATCCGCTAGCACAATAGTTTCATTGCTGCTACCTCTTTTTATATCTCTTCTTATTGCTATGTCAATATAGGCATTTCCACGTTTAAATGTAGCAAATGTACGTAATCCCAAATCAATATATATTCCAATGATACTTCCTGCTTTTTCTGTGCTTGCTATATAAAATGATGACTTTAAAAATGGGCGAAATACAACCCATTTGTATGGAAAATCGACTCCTAGATATTGCTGACTTAAATAATTAGATGTAGGATGTAATGAGCTATATCCACTATTTAGCCCAATGATAAAGTATGATGTTTGCTTAGATTTTATTGGTAGGCTTATTTCTGTTCCTATTATTCCTGATACTATAGATGATTTTATATTATTTTGTAGCCCGCTAACAGAAGATGATGTATATCCAAAATTACTTTTAGCATAAGCCCTTAGTTGCAATATATCAAAGCTATGCAGATATTCATATCCCAAGTTTATACCATTGATATTTAATAACTCAAAGTTTGAAAAGCTAAACATAGCAAGATATCCAATATTTATATTTCCCAAGTCTAAACCATTAGTGCTTTTATTATTGTTTTCAAAAGTAGGATTATTTGCGCTTATTTTGATTTCATTATCTCTACTCCAATCTGGTTCATTGTTATCTATTTGGCTTGATTGGCTATTATAATCTTTGAAAGTATTAGATAGGGATTTTTGTGAGAATGACATCATAATTGTAATTGCGAATAATATAATCCAAACTAGTTGTTTCATGCTTTGCTCCATTCTGTGTTATTTATACCACCAATAATAATACGCGCTAAATGGTGAGCCATACAGAGGAAAATTTGGCATAGCTATGTTGCTTTTTATGGCTATACGGAAGCTTTGGCTATAATAGTGTGGCACTACATAGAATCCCCATAGCAAAATTCTATCTATTGCGCGAATATTTGCTACTCTCTCATTATGGTTTTGTGTTTTATTTAGCATATCAATGAGTTTATCAATAGCTTTATTTTTAACTCCAGAAAAGTTTCTTGATCCATATATATCAGCACTCTTAGATGAGAAAAAATACTCTTGCTCATTGCCTGGGAATAGGCTTTGTGGAATTACACCTACGATTATGTCATAGTCAAATTTCTTTATTCTATTTTCATATTGTGCTGAATCTACAACTGAAATATCAAGTTGGATTCCTAAAATTGCTAGATTTTTTTTAAATGGTAATACAATTCTCTCAAATAATGGCGTATTGAGCAAAATCGTAAGTCTTACAGTTTCTCCATTTGAATCTACTAATACATTATCTACCACCTTATAGCCCGCGTTATCTAAGAGCCTCTTAGCGTATTTTAGATTCTCTCTTTTGGATTGGTGTAGTGTTGATGGAATAGGATAACTCTTAGTTAGTATACGAGAATCTATATCATCTAAATAATCTTTAGCAATAAGTAATTTAGAACTATTGGAGTTACTCATATATTTATGTTGAGAATTATTTATTTGACTATCCAATCTATCATCATTTTTATTTTTTGTATTTGAACTATTAGTGATGTTAGATTGGGTAGCAATGTTAGATTTGGAATCTGGAACTTCCTCCAGTATTCCAAGTTTTTTTAAAATTATCACCTCTGCTTTATTTTGGGAATCTAGCAAAAAGCCACTCGAAGCATATTCGGAATTTTCATAATAGCTTTTTGTGCGTTTATATTGCGAATAGAACAAGTAGCGATTAGTCCAATCAAAGTCAAAGCATTGCATGATTGCCTCCCGCAAGGCTTTATCTTTTAAGATTGTTTTTCTTGTATTGAGATAGAATCCCTGCATTCCCGCTGGCAATCCATGCAAAAGCTCAACTTTTTTAAATTTTCTTTCCTTGTAGCTCTTTACATCGTAGTCATTTGCCCATGACTTTGCTTTTCTCTCAAAGCGATAATCATAGCTTCCAGCCAAAAATGCGCGTAATGCTACATTTTCATCCTTATAGTATTCAACTACAATTTTATCAAAATTATATACTCCCTTATTTGCCATAAGGTCTTTTGCCCAATAGTTTTTATTGCGTTTATATGTTATGAATTTATTTACTTCAAATTTATCTATGCTATATGGACCACTTCCAATTGGGATTCTAAGTGGTTGTTTGCCAAAGAAGTTTTCTCCTTGTGCGTCTACATATAAATGCTTAGGTATAACATATAGTTGGGATATTATGAATGGTAATTCCTTATTTGTGTTAGTCTTGAATCTAAATTCAATTATGTGTTTATTTATAGTTCTTGCTTCTTTTATGTCGGCATAATAGATAGCATATGTTGGATCTCCTTTTTGTATTAGCATATCAAAGCTAAATTTCACATCTTCTGCGGTTATTGGTATTCCATCGTTAAACTTTGCTTTTTCGTTAATGTGAAATCTAACGCTATTTTTATCATTAGCTAGGCATATTTGTTTGGCTATCAATGGGTATATTGCAAAGGGTTCATCAAGACTTTGAGTCATTAAGCTATCATAAATTAGATTTAATGAATCTGCTTTATTTCCTTTTAGCACAAACAAATCTAAGCTATCAAATCCGCCAATTGCCATAGTCTTAAAAGTGCCTTCTTTTTTGGCATCTGGATTTGCGTATGGTAGATGTTTTGCTGTTATATGTTTAGGTTTGTTGTCCATAGATAATGCGCTATAGCATGTATAGATTTGATCTTTTTGCATGTTCTGATTTATGTTTTTGTGTTGATTTGCAATATTTTCTATGTTTTTGGAATCTAATGTATTTGCTTTTCCTACACTATTCACTATACTAAATATAAGCATAGTAATTATAATAGTAGGTGATATGATATTAAATTTTAGATTCTTTAGATTTTGCATTTTATTTAACTTACTTTTAATCATATTTTTCCAATTAGAATAAAACATACATATTTACATGCCACACAGGGGACATTCTAATACTATGACTTTGTATTAGGAGTTGCTCAAAAAAGACTGGATTATGTGGTGGAGCCGGTGGAGCTGGATTGGCTGGTGGACTAGTTGCTTGTTGTAGATACCATCTTGAAGATTCTCTAGCAGTAGAATCTAACTTTGCTCCAATGTCAATTCGTAAATTATTGCTAATGTAGAAATTAAATCCCGCGTGGAAAAACCAACCGCCTCCCGCGGCATATAATGTATCATTTCTAGTATTTGATATGATTTGACTGCGGTTCGTATCGTCAAATACTGGGACTTGATTACTGTATGTTCTATCGTCGTAAGTTCCTATGCTATATGATGTGAATTGATATCCACCACCAAGATATAATCCAACTCTTAGAGATATAATTTTATATCCTGATGTCTTTTCAATTACTACATGGATTGGTATATTTATACCTATGTCAGCTCCCGCACTATAGCTTAGCATTAACGCATTTGAGCTAATGCTATTGGCAAATCCAGGATTTGTGTTAAGAGGCACAGTTACACCTGGCTGTGATGTAGGAAATTGATCACGAAAGCAAATTGTTGTTAGGGTTGGCAACTCATTTTGATTACATGGTCTTAAATTTCCGTTTCTAACACCCTTTAGATTCCCAAAATTCACACTATTTGAGTAGCTAGCACTTATAAAGCCGCGCACAGTAAAAATATCCCAATCATCAATAGTAGTTTCTATACCTGCGTATATGCTTCTAATATCTTTTGCATTACCCTCATAGTTTCCTAGTTGCTCTTGGTTATAATAAAACCCACCGCTTTCATTTACACTAGAAGTATTCTTTGTCATTTGGTTTTTTGAATCTGTGTAAACCTTTGGTTCTGTAATAGAGCTTCCAAGTCCTAAGAAAAATTGCGTTCTTGATGCTTGAGATATGGAGTTAGATATGAAAAGCAAAAGGAATACTTTGGGCATTATTTTTATAGTTTGCTTTATTGGCTGTGAACATATATATAGTTTAACATATAGTATATAGCTTTGCTGCAAGTCTGTGTTTATTAATGGTATATCGCTACATGAAGCATTATATGTTTCTATAACGTTAGAGTTTTGGGAATTATTGATATGTTTTATGGTAGTATCATTTTGAGTTACATTTTGCTGCGTATTGTAAGATTTATATCGCTTGGTATTGCTCAATTTGTATTTGCATTGCAAGATTTTTAAAGAGTGTTTTTTGCTTTGTTTTATTATACGACTTAAGGTTATACGAGAATTGCCTTGTTTTGCATTCAACACAGTGCATAAAGCACTCCAGCATCTTGTATAATCATATTTCATAATTACCCCTTTTATATGAATATCTGTATTATGCGAAAAAAGATTGTATTGATTCTCTAATCCTATAGTAATTTTTCTCCCCATTCACAAAGTCTTTATATTTGCTTGAGTTTTTATATCCTTTCGCATATGAATGTAAATTCTTGCGAAACATAATGACCCCTCTATCTCCATAGAACTCAAACATCGAATCAAAATGACTAAGCACTAAATCTCTTTTAAGTATAATAGGTAATTCTTTAGTATTGCATCTAATCTGCCAAAATATCCAAGGTGATTTGAGTGCTGCTCTGCCTATCATTGCTCCGTCTGCGTTGGTAATTTGCATAACTTTTTGATATGTTTCTAGACTATCAATCTCTCCATTAGCAATAAGTGGTATATGCAAGATTTCCTTCATACTAGCTAAAGAATCATAATCAATTCTTTCTTTTTTATAGCAATCTGTCTTAGTTCTAGCATGCACAACGCAATAATCTACACCACTTTCATTGATTGCATGCGCTAGCTCGATTGGAATCTTTTTATCAAAACCTAATCTAACTTTCACAGAATGAATTTTTTTCGTGCTGTGTTTTTGTATATATTGAAGCAGTGATACAAATTTTGGTAAATCTTTAAGTAATGCGCTACCGTTACCATGATTTGCTACTTTTGGTGCTGGGCAACCGCAGTTAAAATCAATAATATCTACCCATTCAAGCATGTTAATCTTCTCTATTGCTTGTTTAAGTATGGATTCTTGGCTACCTGATATCTGCAATGCAAATGGGATTTCGTTTTGATTTTTTAATGTCATTTTCATTGTTTTCGTATTATCATATACAAGTGCATGCGAGCTTATCATTTCGCTAACTGTTATATCTACGCCAAAATCTTTTACAACTTTACGAAATGGCACATCGCTATATCCTGCTAGAGGTGCTAGCATTAATAGCGGAACAGGTAGATAAGATTGTTGTTTTGAGATTATACCTTGGTTTTGTATTGATATCTTTGGTGTTACATTTTTTTTGTCATTATTTTGCTCTGTTATATGTGGTTTGCTAGCCAAGTGGTTTTGTGTTTTTGTATTCTTAAAGGATTCTAAATATTGTTTTAAAGCCGTAACGCTATGATAGTGGTTTTTGTAGCACAACGATTTTTTCACTTTATCCTCTTTTGATATATTTAACATTCAAGTGTTGTATTTAGGTATAGTATATAGATTTATTTATGATTTATTAAGAATTTTTAATTTTTAATTAGCCGTATTTTGAAATCTAAAGCCCAATATAAAATATCTTTTTGCTAACTTATGCCAAATAAACTCAATTTACAACTATAGCACTAGATTCCAAAATTATCGGCAAATATTAAGCCTACTGCACTTCAAATAATTCAGTTGATAAATATCTCTCACCTGTGTCGTTTAGCATAGTAAGTATATTTGCATTTGGATGTTTTTTTGCTAGAATCTTTGCTGCATGCACATTAGCACCGCTTGATATTCCGACTAATATACCTTCTTTTGTAGCAACAATTCTTGCCATAGCAAATGCTTCATCATTTTCTACTTTGATAATTTCGCTATAAGCATTTGTATCTAATATTTGTGGGACAAATCCAGCTCCAATTCCTTGTATCTTATGTGGGCTTGGTGCTCCACCACTCAAAACCGGCGAGTTAGCTGGTTCTACTGCTACTATTTGCACACTAGGATAATGTTGTTTTAGCACCGCTGAAATACCAGTAATGCTACCACCTGTTCCAACGCCAGCTACAAAAATATCAACTTTTTCCCTACCAAATGAGCTAACTATTTCTTGTGCTGTGGTTTCTTTGTGAATCTTTACATTTGCTTTATTCTCAAATTGCCTAAGAATGATTGAATTTTTATTTGATTCATTTATTTCTTTTGCTCTTTCTAACGCACCCTTCATTCCTTTCTCTGGTGGTGTAAGCTCTAATTTTGCTCCTAACGCAGCTATAATTTTTCTTCTTTCTATGCTCATGGAGCTTGGCATTACAATAGTAAGCTTTAATCCAAGTGACGCACATACTCCTGCTAATCCTACACCTGTATTGCCACTTGTAGCTTCTATGATATTTGTGTCTTGATTAATCTGTCCGCTTTTTAGTCCTTCTGTAACCATTGCTATGGCAATTCTATCTTTAATAGAACCATTTGGGTTCATAAATTCGCATTTGCCAAATATATTTGCTCCGAATTTTTGGGATAGCTTATTTAGTTTTACTATTGGTGTATTACCAATAAGTTCTGTTACATTTTGTGCTATCATTGGAAAAACTCCTGTTTCAAAATATTGTATGTTAAGTGTATGTTTAAGCCTTTAGGCTAGAATTATTTTAACTATCAAAGGTTAATCGGGATTGGTTTTCTGATCATTTAAAGGAGAAGTTATGGGATTAAGTAATTTTATAGAAAAATATAATAACCTTGTGAAAGAAAGAAAACAGCAAGGTGTTCCTCCATTAGCATTAAATGTAGACCAAACAAAGGAGCTTATTGAAATTTTATCAAATAAAAGCAGTGGAGATAGGACATTTTGCAAAGAATTGTTAGTAAATCGTATAAGCCCTGGAGTAGATGATTCTGCGAAATTAAAGGCGGAATTTTTAGGAAAGATTGTCTCAGGTGATTTAAAAAGTATCGATTTTACACCTTCAGAAGCAGTTAAGATTTTAGGAACTATGCTTGGTGGATATAATGTTCCTTACTTAGTTCGTGCATTACAAAGTAATGATGAAAGCATATCTAGGGCTGCATCAGATGCACTTAAGCATACGTTGCTTGTATATGATGCATTTGATGATGTAGCTAGTCTTAGCGCGACTAACTCTTATGCCAAGGATGTTATAGAATCTTGGGCAAATGCAGAGTGGTTCTTATCTAAAACAAAGCTACCAGAAGAGATTAAGCTTGTTGTTTTAAAAATAGACGGAGAAACTAATACCGATGACTTAAGTCCTGCAAGCGATGCTTTTACTAGGAGTGATATCCCCCTGCATGCAAATGCAATGTTAAAAAGCAGAATTGATAATTATGAATCTCGTCTTAACAATATCAAGGAAGTGGCAGCTAAAAATAGTGCAGATGTGGTTTATGTTGGCGATGTTGTTGGCACAGGTAGTAGTAGAAAGTCGGCTTGCAATTCTATCGTATGGCATTTTGGCAAAGATATTCCTTATGTGCCAAATAAAAAAAGCGGTGGTTTTGTGATTGGTGGAATTATTGCTCCAATATTCTTTGCGACTTGTGAAGATAGCGGATGTTTACCTATTGTAGCAAATGTTGATGAGCTTAAAGAAGGAGATATTATTACTCTAAAACCTTATGAAGGTGAGATTATTAAGGATTCTAAAGTTGTTAGTAATTTTAGCCTTACTCCTAATACTATATTTGATGAAATTCGTGCAGGAGGTAGAATCCCGCTTATTATAGGTAGAGGGTTGACAAACAAAGCAAGAAAATTTTTAGGTTTGGGAGAATCTGATGTATTTACTAAACCAATTCAACCAGCTTCAAGTAGCAAAGGATTTACTTTAGCTCAAAAAATGGTAGGCATTGCATGCGGAAAAGATGGCGTTAGAGCAGGGGAGTATTGCGAGCCAAAAGCTACTACAGTTGGCTCTCAAGATACAACAGGTGCTATGACAAGAGATGAGGTAAAGGAATTGGCTAGTTTAAGCTATAGTTCTGATTTTGTTATGCAAAGCTTCTGCCATACTGCTGCATATCCAAAGCCAGCTGATGTAAGTTTGCAGGCTACCTTGCCGGATTTTATGACAAGTCGAGGTGGTGTGGCACTTCGCCCAAAAGATGGTGTAATACATTCTTGGCTTAATAGATTTTGCTTACCTGATACAGTTGGCACTGGTGGAGATTCTCATACTAGGTTTCCAATAGGTATTAGTTTTCCTGCAGGAAGCGGTCTTGTAGCATTTGCAGCTGTTACAGGAAGCATGCCTTTAAATATGCCAGAATCTGTATTAGTCAGATTTAAAGGAAAGATGAATCCGGGTATTACCCTGCGAGATTTAGTGAATGCAATTCCATACTATGCTATTAAAAATGGTCTTTTAACTGTGCCTAAGCAAAATAAGAAGAATATCTTTAGCGGCAAGGTGCTAGAGATTGAAGGATTAGAAGATATTAAGGTGGAGCAAGCCTTTGAGCTATCTGATGCAAGCGCAGAAAGAAGTGCGGCAGCTTGCACTATAGCTTTAAATAAAGAACCAATTATTGAATATTTAGAATCTAATATTGCCCTTATTGAAGCTATGATAAAAGATGGCTATGGAAATGTCCAGACGTTAAAGAGGAGAGCGCAGAAAATGAGAGATTGGATCAATAATCCAATTCTTTTAAGAGCTGATAAGGACGCAGAATATGCCGCAGTGATTGAAATTGATCTCGCAGAAATTAAAGAACCAATCCTTGCTTGTCCAAATGATCCAGATGATGTGGCCACTTTGGGTGAGGTTTTAGCAGATCCTAATAGACCAAAGAATATTGATGAAGTATTTATTGGGAGTTGCATGACAAATATTGGACATTTTAGAGCCTTTGGTGAAATTATGAAGAATGAGGGGCAAAGTGCTACTAGAACTTGGCTTGTGCCACCTACCAAGATGGATTCTAAGCAATTGAGCGACGAGGGCTATTTTAGTTTATTTGGTGCAACAGGTGCTAGGATAGAGATACCTGGATGTAGTCTATGTATGGGTAATCAGGCAAGAGTTAGAGATAATGCGGTTGTGTTTTCTACTTCTACTAGAAATTTTGATAACCGTATGGGTAAGGGTGCGAAAGTATATCTAGGAAGCGCGGAACTTGCAGCTGTTTGCGCAAAGCTAGGTAGACTTCCAAGTATAGATGAATATCTAAAAATAGTCCCACAAAAATTAGGTGAGAATACTAGTAAGGTATATCGATATTTAGAGTTTGACAAAATTAAAGATTTTACACTTTAATTTGCATTCTAGCTAATGTTTATATATTTTGATTTGGTTGGTTTTTGTGTTGTAGTTGTGAACGAAGATTCTATAATTTAAGTTTTTATTTTATTGTTGCAATTGCTTATTAATTACATGCTATTACTAATTAATTATGCACTTTCAAAAATATATAAGGCTTATGATAAAGTAGGTATATAAATAGTGTTTTCCTAGTGGCTCAAAAATTTTATTTTTTATAATTCATATAATGATTAAAGTATAATAACTTAATAGTTTATAAAGGTGTTAATATATAAAACTTAATTTATAAATAATAGCAAATATTAATAGTATTATAAATGGTAAATAAATGTTACCTATTTGTTTTACTTAGAGTTTGATTGATTATTATTTTTCTTTGTTAACATGAATTGCATAATAATCTTAAATCCGTTAAGAATATTTTACTAATTATTATAGTTTTATTCTAGTTTTGAAATAGTTATAAATTTAATTCAAAATGTGCATTCTATATATGTGTTTTGCTATAATCCTCTGACTACGAAAACAAGGAATTCCATGCCAATATATACCCCCCATAGTGCAATTGCTAAGCAAGATTTTACTAGTAAGAAAGAATGTTTTGATATTGACTTTGAAGCATTGGCAAAGTATTCAAAACCCGGACCACGTTATACAAGCTACCCTACTGCAAATGAATTTTCTAATAATTTTACCCATATAAATCTACGAGAATGTCTTAAAGATTCTGATGTACATTATAAAGATAAACCGCTTTCGTTATATACACATTTGCCTTTTTGTAAAAGTGCATGTTATTTTTGTGGTTGTAATGTCATTTATACAAGCAAGGAAGAGCGAAAAGAGCGATATATAAATTATCTTGAAAAAGAGCTAAGTATCCTTTCTAATTCCTTTGATACTAATCGCGATGTTGTTCAATTCCATTTTGGTGGTGGCACTCCGACATTCTTTAATGCTTCGCAATTGCACAGGGTTTTTACTATGATACGACATGTTTTTCCAAATTTTAGTAATGATTGCGAAATTAGCTGTGAGATAGATCCTAGATATTTTCAAGATGAGCAAATGGCGGTTTTAAGAGAGAATGGCTGCAATCGCGTAAGCTTTGGCGTGCAGGACTTTGATTCTAAAGTTCAGCAAGCAGTTAATAGAATTCAACCTATAGAATTGGTAGCAAATAGCGTATTAATGGCTAGGAAATATGGTATCAGCTCGATTAATTTTGACTTGATTTATGGATTGCCATATCAAAATGTTGATAGCTTTATTGCGACTCTGCAAACTGTTATTTCCTTGCAACCTGATAGATTGGCAATCTTTAATTATGCTCATGTACCTTGGGTTAAGAAAACTATGCGAAAGATCAATGAAGATACTTTGCCTAATCCATCACATAAGTTACTTATGTTAAGGGAGATTATTTCTTTTTTAAAATCTAATGGCTATCAAATGATTGGCATGGATCATTTTGCAAAAACTAATGATTCTTTATATGATTCGTTACAAAAAGGTAAGTTAAGGCGTAATTTTCAAGGATATACTACAAAAGGTTTTTCTCAAACTATTGGCATTGGTGTAACCTCTATTGGCGAAGGTGTAAATTATTACACACAAAACCATAAGGATATACAAAAGTATGAAATAGCATTAGATTCCAATGAGTTACCTGTTGCATGTGGAATTATCTTGCAACCTGAAGATATATTGCGCAAGGAAGTGATAATGAGCCTTATGAATACATCTAGGCTAGATTTTAGATATTTTAATAGAACGTTTGATATTGACTTTATATCTCATTTTGATAAAGAATTGCAGCAAATTAGTAATTTTGCAGAACTTGGATTTTTAGAATTAGATTCTAGCGGAGTTAGGGTTAATCCTACAGGGAATATGCTTATTCGTAATATTGCTATGATATTTGATACATATTTAGTAAGTAATGTTACTAAACGATTTAGTAAAACTATTTAGTCCTTTGGGGGAATTATGAGCGAGAACCATTCAACCATTATGCAGAAGAGCGCGTTAAGCTGTGTAAAATGCGCAAAATGTATTCCAACTTGCACAATATATTCCATTAATAGAGATGAAGTTACTGCACCTAGGGGCTATCTAGATTTAGTTAGTGCTTATGCAGAGGGTAAGCTTAAAATGGACATGGAGTTTAAAGATTCTATAGAATCTTGTTTCCTATGCACTACTTGTGTTACTCAATGTCCAATAAGCTTACCAATAGATGTAGTAATTGAACGTGCTCGTGTGGATATTGCGCAGAAGTATGGTATCCCACTCTATAAAAGGATAGCTTTTTATCTGCTTGGGAATCGAAAAGTTTTGAATATTCTTTTTTCGTTTGGATTTTATTTTAATCCTTGCTTATTCAAGACATCTAATGGGCATAAGAAATTGCGCTTTGTCCCATCTAGATTTAGAGATTTGCTTGATGGTAGGGTGATTGCTCCCTTGCTATCAAAGAGTTTTTTACAACGTTATAGTGGTTGGCAGAGAATTAATAATACAATCAAGGGATATACATCAGATTCTAAGCCATTACAAAAAGTTGGTATTTATATTGGTTGTTTAAGCAATTACAATTATATTGATGTAGGAATTAGCCTTGTTAAGATACTTCAGAGGTTAGATATTGATGTTTTTATCCCGAATAAACAGGAATGTTGCGGGGCACCAGCATTTTTTAGCGGCGATATTCGCAATACAACAAGACTTATAAAAAAGAATTTAGATTATTTCATGACATTTATTCATGAGATAGATGTTGTTCTTATCCCAGAGGCTACTTGTGCATCTATGTTAAAGCTTGATTGGTTACATGCCTTAGAGATAGAAACTGAAGTTTTTGGAATGGATAATACGGAGTATATACAAAAGCTTGATATTCTAACCAAAAAGACATTTATGGCTAGTGAATGGCTTTATAAACACACGAGATTAATGGACTTGCTAAAAAATTTTCCTATTGATAAAAATATTGATAAAGTTATTACATATCATGATCCATGTCATGCTAAGAAAACTTTGAAGATTTTTCAAGAGCCGAGACATCTTTTATCAAACTTTCATATAGTGGAGATGAAAGATAGCAATGTTTGTTGTGGGTTTGGAGGGGTAACAATACAGAGTGAAAAATATCATCTAGCAAAGCATATTGGTGATAATAAGGCTTTAAATATTGCAAACAGTGGAGCAAATGTTGTTAGTGCCGAGTGTAGTGCATGTCGCATGCAGATTAATGATTCGCTAGAGCGCAATAATGTGCAAGTTGAGTTCAAACATCCTTTAGAGTTAATCGCTCAAAATCTAGGATTGTAATAATTCATGCTTAAAAGCTTTTAAGAATTTATTTTTTGGATCAAAGTTCTGCCAAATTTTATCTTGCCATTGACTATTGGGTCATATTGTTTGACACTAAAAATCTTATACCACCTTTTCTAAGATTCCATTTAAATGGCTCTAACAGACATAGCATTTTTCTTTTATAATCACTAGTGATATAATAATTATCCATAACTAATATTCCATGATCATCAAAGTATTTACATTTCTCTGGAATCTCATCTAGTAGCAAAATCTTTAATTTCTTATATCTAGGATGCTATTTTATTTTAATATTTGTATACCAAAATCCAGCTGCTCTAACTAGCTCTCTTTTGGGATTTAAAAACCAATCAATCTCACTATTCCCGCACATACTTGTTTTTTGTGAAATATAGCAAATAAGTGTTATTTTTGGCGTTTGTAATATTTGAGATAATTATAAACTTCTTTTTAGATTCTATTAATATTTTCCAGAAATTTCTCATGCGTGAAAGAGCAGATTGGTACAAGCAATATCTGCTTGCATTTTTAGAATCCTAAAGATAAAGGAGAATTAAAGCTACCTAATAGCCCCTTGGCGATTCTCTTAACTCCCTTATTCCCTCTTTGCTTAAAATATATCCGGTGCGTCCAGCATTAAACAAATCAGTAGGAGTGCCATAATACGTGCAAATAGGCTTTTTAAACCCCAATTGAAAGAAGTTTTTAATAAAAAATAAAGCAAAAGTAGGGCTATCTTTTTAGTCTCTATTTCTCCTACAGCATTATCACAGTTACAAAACACAACCTTATCTTTCCAAATAGATTTGGGATATATACAAAGCTCTTTTTTTATAGTCTTCTAAACTTGTATAGAATTCATCATTTTTTACTATCCTTGCTTTGTTGAGTAATGCTTGTTTATTTAAGCCTCTCTCCTCTAAACTTGGCATAATTTTTGGCACGACTTTTATATAGTTTTGCTTTTCTGACTTTTTATAAAGACTTCTTTGATAAAATCATCATGAGCTTAGATAAATCCACATATACAGAAAACAAGAATTCATTATAAAATACATTTCTTTATTAGCCTGCTCTCGCAAATGCAAAAAAGTATTTTTTATATCTTTTTCAATTTGTCACATATTTTTGACATCACAGGTAAAACTATAGCTATAAATATTATCTTTGCTTTTGCCTGTGAGTGATATTCTTTTAGTTGTCTTGCTGGGTCATTAGTATACCAATTTTGCATTTTGTAGATTCTAAAGAAGCTTGAATGATATAGAGATTCTTTCATTATTAGCCTTTTCTTGGCTTTTATAACGCATTTTATTACTCAAAGCAAGGCTTTGCTTTAAAGCTTACCAAAGCTTTGCTAGGTAATTAGTTGATATTTTTAAATGTAGCACTTTCTAAGTTTTCCTGCCAAGTTTTAAAATACAAAAAGTTTTGTATTTTAAATAGCAATCAATGCTATTTAAAATATTTTTTGCAATAATATATCACCAAATCATAATTTCCTTAATAATTTCGTTACGTTTATTTCAATTCATTTGGCGGATACGTCTATTCCATACCATCATAATCTTCTTATATTATAGGTTTTACTCATGAAATCTATATAATAAACAGGACAATTTCCATATTTACCAAATGTAGTATCCATGCTAGATTCCGCATAGTGATAATTGCTTTTATCGGTATTTATCTCTCCTATAGCTTGGATTAGATTATACAAGTTTGCTTCCATAAGATTAAAAGCACTATCGCTTTTGCAGCCTTTGCGCACCTTTATTCTTACATTATGCAAGATGCTTGCCAAAGTTATGGGCTGGCATTATGTGTTCAAACTCAATACTATTAACCCTAATGTTTGCTTTATTATTTTTTGTTAAAGGCTTTCTTGGTGTTTAATAAATGCTTGAAATGATTTACATGCCATTATCTGTGAATTGAAAAGTGGCTTGACAATAAAAATCTTGTGTAAATTATGCCTACCACATGCTTTTAGTGAGCAATTTCTTTGATTCTGCGAAGTTTTGCTGGCTAGCATTTCCCATGAATATAAATCACGTTGCTATCGCAAATATAATTAGGGGAAATAATAAATGTTTTTATTGCCAAGTAATACTTGGAATCTTTTAGCCATAATTACCATTATTGTTAGAATAAATCTGAGAGTTTACGAATAAAAATTGTGCATACCATAATCGGAGCTAGAACTCTAAGTGAATATAGCCATGAAAAAAACAATATATCACTTTTGAAATAGGGTTTAGTCCACTCTCTTAATTTCTGTTTGGGAACAACATATGCGATAAATATTGAGAAGAAGAATCCGCACCAAGTAAGCAATATATTCGCGCTAAGCCAATCTGCTATATCAAAAAGACTTTTGCCTAATATAGTAAAATACTTTCCATATTCTGCATTCATTGATAATATGATGAAAATACCGCATACAAAGATTCCAAATGTAACAGAATATGTAATTATATATCTAGGATATTTACTTCTATCGCAGATATATTTTATGCATGGTTCAAGCAAGGATACAGTGGAAGAGATTCCAGCAAATATTAGCCCTGCCATAAAAAGGAAGCAAAGTATAGTTCCAAGAGATCCAAATTTTTCAAACATTACAGGTAATGTAACAAAAATTAATCCAGGGCCTTCTGATATATTGCTTTCACTTCCGTATGTAAATACAAATGTAAAAATTATTAGTCCAGCCATAATGGAAATAATTATGCCTGGAATAAGAATATATAGGGACGTTTTTAGCAAATTTTGATTCTTGCTTGAGTGTGAAGAATATGTAAGTATTGTCCCTGCTCCAATAGATAGAGAAAAGAACACTTGTCCCATTGCATTTACCAATACATTAGAATCTATTTTTGAGAAATCTGGCTTAAACATAAATATTAGGCTATCTGTGAATTTTGGTAGAAATGCAGCGTAGCATAGTAAGCCAAAGAATATACAAAAAAGTAATGGAATTAGAACTATGTTTAACTTTTCTATACCTTTGATTCCGTGTACTATACTATATGCTGTTGCTATTAAGATTAACCCAAAACAAACAATTTGATATAACATTTGTTTGTTACTTGAAATTAGGGCTTCAAATATTATGCCACTCTCATCAAATGTTTGCGGTAGATTAAAGCTAACAAAAAATAGATAATAAAGCACCCAGCCTAATACCACGCAATAGAATGTTAAAATAATAGGTCCTGCAAACAACGCTACACCCATGAATCTCCATTTAGTATTTGGATTTCCTGTGATAACCTTAAAGCTATCTGGGACATTTTTTCTACCTTGTTGTCCAATTAACATTTCTGCAATCAGCATAGCACAACCAATTACAATTGAAATACCTAAGAATACAAGTACAAACGCAGCTCCCCCGCTAGTCCCAGTTACAGCTGGGAAACGCCAAATATGACCTAATCCAATTGAGCTACCAAGCACTGCAAGAACGAATCCTATTTTACCAAAATTATTTTGCATGAACGATCCTTATTGCTGTAGTATTTATCTAGTCTTAATTAAGAGAGCAACATAAACCATTCTCAAAGCTAGACATGCTAATATTTTACAAATATTTTAAAAGATTTTTTCACGTAATGATTGATAATTTCATAAATATAATTTTTAATAGTATTTATTGATGTTAAGGCTATATTAGTTCTATCAAAGCGTATGATTGAGTTTAATGTTAAAATGTTTGTTTAATTGCAATTTATAACTCCAAATAAAGCTTACTTTTTATCAATTAATTACTTTATGTATATAACCTACACATTTGTTTTATTAAATATAATTAATATATTGTTTATCTCGGACTTTATAATAATAGAAATAAACAAAGTAAATAAAACATTATGATAGTTTTTAGCATTATAAGAGGCATATAAAACTTCAAGATATGGCATCATATTGTTATGATAATATGATTAAATCATTAATAAATAAAACTTTGACTATCCTTTACTTAGAATATATTATTAAGCTTAATTTTCAAACAAACTGTTTTAATTGTAACTATGCTGACACTAGCAATATAGAATCTAATTAGATGCTAAAATATTACATATTGCAATAGATGGTATCTAGTCAGTTGATGTGAATAAGATTCTATTCTAAATACTAGTTTTTATCTTGATCAATAAGCTTACCCACTTTAATCCAAGGCATCATTGATCGCAACCTCTCACCTACTTTTTCTATCTGATGATTTGCTAGATTGTTACGTTCTGAATTCATTCTAGCATAGCCAGCCTTACGCTCTAAGACAAAATCTTTTGCAAATCTCCCATCTTGAATATCCTTTAGAATCTGTCTCATGGCTTTTTTAGATTCTTCGTTTATCACCTTTGGACCACTTACCATATCGCCATATTCTGCAGTATTAGATATAGAGTAGCGCATATCTGCTAAACCACCTTGATAGATAAGATCAACTATTAGCTTTAACTCATGTAAGCATTCAAAATATGCCATCTCTTCTGGATATCCAGCCTCTACTAATGTTTCAAAACCAGCTTTTACAAGGCTTGTAATGCCGCCACATAACACAGCTTGCTCTCCAAACAAATCTGTTTCAGTTTCGTCTTTGAATGTTGTTTCAATAATTCCACTACGTCCTCCACCAATAGCACTTGCATAACTTAATGCTATAGCTTTTGCATCACCTCTGCTTGTGTCTTGCTCTATGGCAATTAGATCTGGTATTCCACCACCTTTTACAAATTCACTTCTAACAGTATGTCCTGGTGCTTTTGGTGCTACCATAATAACACCAACGCCTTTAGGGGCTTTAATCTGCCCAAAGTGGATATTAAATCCATGACCAAAGGCAATAATCTTATCTTCGCTTAGATGTGGTCTAATATCTCGTTCAAACACATCAGCTTGTAACTCATCAGGTATTAAAATCATAATAACGTCAGCTTGCTTTGTTGCTTCACTAACTTCTAGCACCTTAAAGCCTTTTAATTCTGCTTTACTCCAGCTTTTACCACCTTTATAAAGCCCAATAAGCACCTCTTTCACACCAGAATCACGTAAATTCTCTGCATGCGCATGTCCTTGAGAACCAAAACCAATGATGGCTACCTTTTTTCTCTGAATAAGTGCTAGGTCGCAATCTTTGTCATAATATACTTTTAATGCCATAGTATTCCTTATTTAAAATGCTAAAATATACTAATATGATAGCATAAAACAAAAAATTAGGGGGTGGAATGATGCAAGAGAAATTTTCAAAATATGAAATTATGCGAGACATTTTGCTAGAAGTTATTGAGGAAAATAGTCCAAAGGTTAAGCAAATATTTTTATTGCTTATTCAATCATTGAATGATAAAAACGATGATTTAAAGAAGTTAAAATCAATATTTGATGGTATTAATGATAGTGAGCAACTCATGGGTGTTATAAAAGCATGTTCATTGCACAATATAATCCTAAATATCGATGAAGAACAGGAGCAAGCCCAGATTGCGAGCGTTTCAAGAAGTATTGCAGAGGTGTATCATAATCTAGAATCTGAAGGTTTTGATAGATTAGATTGTGACAGGGTGCTAGAATCAATTCGGTTTTATCCTGTCTTTACTGCCCATCCAACAGAATCAAGGAGGCGCACATTCCTTGAAGCACACCAAGAAATCACCACAGAGTTGGAAAAGATTGAACAATTCTCTAATGCCCCTAGCTCATTTATAAATAAAGAAAGAGAAATTAGACAAAGCCAAGATAATATTAAGTATCGCTTGCATTTATTATGGAATAGTCATTTAGTGCGCAGTGAAAAATTAGAGGTAATATTTGAGCTTGATAATTTACTTTATATCGTAGAAAATAGTATCTTACCTAGCGCATTGCGTGTTCTAAATCAAGTTTCAAATCGACTAAATAAGCCGTTAAAAATATCTCCAATTAAGTTAGGAAGTTGGATAGGCGGAGATAGAGATGGTAATCCATTTGTAACAAATGAAATGATGACTCGCGTAATGAAAATACAACATGAACTAATTATTAATACCTACATTGAACGGATAAATAAGTTAATAAGAGAGTTATCAATATCAGTAGATTTCTGCCAGCCTAGCAATGAATTACAAAAATCCTTGCAAAAAGAAAAAGCTTATTTAAATCAAACTTCTCTAAAACTACATGAAAGAGAGCCATTTAGAGCGAAGTTAAATATAATCAAACTAAAGCTACAAAATCGCTTGCTAAAGGTGAATTCCATTAATGATATAGATTTCACATATCGCAATCCAAAAGAATTGTTAGATGACATTGATATGCTTATTGATTCGCTTGATTCAATCTCATCAACAAGACTTAGGAGTTTACGTAATCTAGTGTTACTTGGAGGATTTCACTTAATGCAGCTTGATTTTCGTGAGCATAGAGATATGTATCTTAGTGCCGTATCAGAAATGCTATGTCTGCTTGGGTATACAGATAGCGATTTCTTACATAGGCATGAGTCAAAAAAGATTGAGATACTTAATAAAGTGTTAAGTGAAGCGCCAATTAATTTAAATGGGATTCTTTGGGATGTAAGCTCTCAAACAAGGCATACATTGAATGCGTTTTTGAGAGTTTTATGGGCAAAGAATGCTATTAGTAAGGACGTGTTGAAAAGTTTTATTGTTTCTATGACTACGACCGCAAGTGATTTATTGGCTGTGTTATATCTTGCATACTGTAGTGGATTGTGGCAGAGAGGTAAAGTAAAGGTGCTTGACAATGGGCAAACAGTAATAAAAGAGGGCAAATCTGGAATTTTCATTACGCCGCTGTTTGAGACTATTGATGATTTGGAGAATGCAGAGGAAATCTTAGAGACTTTAACTAAGAATGAGCACTATAAACAATATTTGCAAGATTCAGGCAATGCGCAACAAATTATGATTGGTTATTCGGATTCTAGCAAAGATGGCGGTATCTTTGCATCGAACTATTCACTATACAAGGCTATATCAAATCTTGTAAGATTGGAATCTAGACTTGGCATTCATTTTATGTTATTTCATGGTAAAGGAGGTAGCATTAGTCGTGGTGGTGGTCGGCTTGAGAATGCTCTTTTGGCATTTCCAACAGGTAGCATAGGCACAACCCTTAAAACAACAGAGCAAGGTGAGATTATTTCATCTCGCTATTTGAATCCTAGAATAGCCATTAGGAGTTTCGCGCTTACATTGGCTAGCTTACTAAATAAGGCTGTGCATGATAATTTTTGCACGACTGATATTAAAGACATAGATATGGATACATATAACTCAAAGCAATTGTATTGTCAGAGAGATCCGTTTCTTCCAAGGTTAGAAGAGCTATCTAGGATTTCATATCGTGCTTATAGAGATCTGGTCTATGAAACCCCAAATTTTGTAGAATATTTTAAAAATGCCACGCCTATAGAATTCATACAGAATCTAAATTTAGGTTCTCGTCCAAGTAAGCGAAAAGATACTCAGAGGGTTGAAGATTTAAGAGCTATTCCTTGGGTGTTTTCTTGGACGCAAAATCGCTCTATTATCCCTGCTTGGTATGGGCTTGGTAGTGCGCTTAGTGGCTTAGCTGATAAACAATTATTACAAGGTTGCTATGCTGAATCTATATTCTTTAAAACTACCATTGATAATATAGCCCAAGGATTTATAAATGTAGATATGGAAATAGCTGAATGTTATAATGAATTTGTAGGCGAGTTAGGATTGAGGAAAAGCGTATGGAGCAAGATTTACAATGAATATCAAAAAACACTTGAATGGTTACTCATTGTGCGGAATGAAAATTATTTGTTAGAGGCAAATTCTAAATTAAGGGATAGGATTCTGGCTCGTATGCCAAATGTCAAAGCTTTAAGTCTATTGCAAATTGAATTGATTAAGAGATATAAAAGTGCTCAATATAGCGACTTGAAAACTAGGCTTATAGAACAGATACATGGCACAATCATTGGTATTGCACAAGGTATTCGCAATACAGGCTGATTTTCATCTTATTAATTAGTCTTGCTAAATCTTGGAAGCTAGATATAGTATGTGATATCTTTTTAATGTGTTAATTTGAAAAATCTATCTTTAACATGAAAAAACCTCATGATGTTAATGTTTTGTTTTGATTGTATTTTGTCTTCCTTTATCATTTAAGTGGAATAAACATATCTATTTTTAGACTCTTTGTGTTATTTCTAAGTAATTGATTGATAAGGGCAAAATGTATTTAGAATTGCAATCCGTTATATCTATATATTCTTAATCTTTAGAAATAAATTTAAATTCTTTGATCCTTAACTACTATAAATCTTTAATATATCTTGATAATGTTCAATTCTTCTATCTCGGAAAAAGGGCCAAATATCCCGCACTGCCTTTATTCTCTCTAAATCAATTCTAGCATATAAAATTTCCTCTTTATCATTGCTAGCCTTAGCTAGTATCTCACCTTGTGGACCGCATACAAAGCTATTACCAAAGAATCTTATCCCTTGAATGGTTTTATATGAGATATTATCGTCAATATTAAATATTGAATTCTTTCTTGACAAATCAACATTTCTATTGTTCTCGCAAGATAAATCCATCTCAAATCCAACGCGATTAATACTAGCTACTGGAATTCCATTTGCTATAGCATGTCCTCTTTGTATTATTTCCCATGCTTCAAGCTGTCTTTTATGTTCATCTTTGCTATCACAATCAAACCAGCCAATGGCAGTTGGATAAATTAATATATCTGCTCCACGCATGGACATTATCCTAGCTGCTTCAGGAAACCACTGATCCCAACAAATAAGCACGCCTAACCTACCCACACTAGTATTAATAGGCTCAAAACCTAAATCTCCTGGTGTAAAGTAAAATTTCTCGTAAAATTGCGGATCATCTGGAATGTGCATTTTGCGATATTTGCCAGCAATACTTCCATCTCTTTCAAAAACTACAGCTGTATTATGATAAATTCCTCGCGCTCTTTTCTCAAATAGCGATGTAACTAGGACTACATCATATTCCTTAGCTACTTTTGAAAAAAAATCCACATTCTCCTCAAAGCTATTAGCAAATTCAATATATTTTGTCTCTTCGCTTTGGCAGAAGTATTGAGTTGTATGTAGCTCTTGTAGTAGCACTAGTTTAGCGTTTTTGCTAGCCTCTTCTATGTGAGTCTTTGTCTTTTCCTTCATTCTTTGCATATTGCGTATGTGAAAAGATTCCAATTCTCCATTTATATTTGGGCTAAAGTATAGTTCATCAAATACAAACTGCTCTTGAATTAACGCGATATCTAGATAGTTATATAATCCCATATTATTCTTCATCATAGTCTATATCTGGGTTTTCATAGTCATCATCATCGTATTGGCTAGAGTATCTTATACTTGAATCTTCATCATAGTCATAATCATCGCTATTGTCTTCAGTAGAATCGTCATAATTATAAGAAAATTCATCATCAAGCATTTCGTAATTATCATCATCATTTATTGACATACTATCTCCTCGAATTTAATGAAGTTTAATATAAATTATAACTTGATAATTAGGAAAAAAATATAATTACTTTTGATTTTTGCATGCTATTTTTTGCATTATATTCTTATATAAAGTTAGGAATTATTTTTGCTTATGAACTTATAATATCTAAAGTTTTAAGGGATATGCATGATTGATATACAAGGTTCATTAAGTAATAATAATTTAGGATTGTATAATAAACAAACGCATTATATAAAAAGAGGAGTTATTGCACAAAATAATAGCGCGGCGAAGATGAATGAAGAAGTTTCTACATCTTCTCAATCCAAAAGAGAGACATATGGGCTTGCTATCTTGGAGCTTATGAGTGATCAGGAGTATCAAGCTTGGCTTCGTGCTACTGCTGGTATGAGTGAAGCTGAAAAGATGTTGGCAGTCCAAAAGCTTTATCCGCTAGCAGATATTGAGAAACTAAAATCTAAGAAATTAGCCCTTGCTGAAAATAGTTTGGTTCAGCAAGAACGTGCCAATAGAGAGAATAAGGCTGTGCAACCATTTATTATTAATGCTAATAAACTTAATGGTATGAAGGTTTTTAATGCCAATTCAGATTTTGTTCAGCGATATAAAAATGCTCTTGAAAATATTTCTATAGAAGTTGCTTTGAATGGATAATTTGGATATATTAAATATAGATAAGCCATATATAAAAAAAGTAGATTCTAGTAAGTATATTCAAAAAATAATTGTCTAGTCAAATACATCGAACAAGTCTTAGGGAAAAGCATGAATACACAAACAAATATAGAATCTAGCATAGATAAGACATCATATAATGCCAAAAGAATAGGGATAGTCGTCCCAATATATAATGTAGAAAAATATCTCAATGAATGTTTAGAATCTGTAAAAAATCAAACATATACAAACTTTCAAGCAATTCTAGTTGATGATGGCTCAATTGATTCTAGCTGTGATATTGCAATGCAATATATAAAACTTGATTCTCGCTTCACTTTGATAAAAAAGCCAAATGCAGGATTGTCTAGTGCTAGAAATGTAGGAATAGAATATCTTAAAAATAACTATACATATAGTTTTGATTACTCTAAGTCCCTTTTTGATTCTAAAATAACAAAAACACCTAACACATCTAGCAATACAATCAAACAGAAATCTGTAAATATGAACAATAATGCAAGAAACTACTTAATTAATGATGTTGCTAATTATGTAGGCTCTAATGAAAATAATGAGGTTAATGACACTAGCGCAAATACTGTGGGGGGGGGGGGGGGGGCAAACCTCTATAATTCAAATAGATTCTTCAAACTTCTCTAAATCTTTACTTTGTTTTAAAGTCCAAAACTCAAATCCCTATAATATATCCCATATCTATATGCTAGATACAAATCCTAATGTGCAAATGTTAGAATCAAATGATTCTAACACAAACCTCGCTATTAATATACAGCCAATAGATTATATTATTTTCTTAGATTCTGATGATTATTGGAAAGAGGATTTACTTCAAAAATGTTTACAATATTCTAATCATGAAATAGTTTGGTTTGATTATAAAATGTTTTGTGATGGTGTAGATATGGAGGAAAAAGTTAAAAAAATACAAACATGGCTTCAATCGTATGGATTTACAAAGAATCAAGAAATCTCACCCCTAGATTGGTCTAGAAATGCAAGCAAAGCTAATGGTTTTGCTTCTGTTTGGAATGTTTTTATTGATTTTTCATTTCTATCTAGGATAAATCTAAAATTTCTTGATTGGGTTATATATGAGGATAGATTATTTGGGGTTTTGCTTTTTATGCAAGCTAAATCTATATTTGTATTATATGAAAAACTCCATTGCTATAGAATTCGTCCAAATAGTCTTGCAGGCTATAAACAGAACTATAATAAAGATGACTTCTCGCCATATATACATAACATTTATGAAGCCTTTGATGAAGATGGAAAAACCACAAAAGCATATCATGCTCTAAGTAGCTGGATTCTAATGGGAGAGAGATTATGTAAATTTTTGCAAGATAATGAGAAAGATACAGATGATAATTTCAAAGAAATACTAGAAAATATCAAGAAATTTATCTTGCCAGAATATTGCAATGGTGCTAGAGGCTTTTCAGATTTTACAAAAGACCCATTGAATATTACTAATCATTTATTATTGGCTATGCGCTATGTCCCTAATTATTTTAACAAATATGAGAGGATAAAAATTACTCGACCTATTTTCTATCGCTTTATAATAAAGCCATATTATGCAATTACAATGATAGAGAGAAATTTGCGTAAGCTTATAAAAGGTATTGGTAAATGATTAGAGTAAAAAAAATTAGAAAAGAAATAATCTAGGCTTTATCTATTGCATTTGATAAAGAAACTTACTTTTCAATAATATTAAGTATGAAATATTTAATCAATTTATAATAACAAGGCTTGATATGTATTTATATACAATCTAGAGACTAATCAATGCTTACTAAATTGTTGTTGTAGCCACATTTTAAATTTTGTCGAGATGTATTTATGCGGTTTATTTAGTTTAGATTCTAACTTTGCAAGCCTTGAATCCATTTGGCGCATTCTGTCTGCTATAGAATCTAATACAGCCTTATTTGCTGTGATTGCTTGGGATTGTATATTATACATTTCTGTAAACTCATCTAAAAATCCATGAGTTTGCATAGCCATATTCCACCATTCATCACTATAAGGATATTTTTGCAGCTTTAAGTCCTGTGTTATGGCATATGTAGTTCGCCATGGCTTTGATGGACCATTGAAATGAGCTATTTTTAAATTATCTATTACATGCCGCATATTTTCATCATGTAAAGAGTCTATACATTGATATATTAGCAATCCATACTCTGGAGGTAATTTAACTATATTTGAGTTAATAACTGCATTTAGGGCATCTTGATCTGGAAATTGTGCTTTATAGTGTCTTAGAAAGTTTAGGTATTTTATACAGAATTACAGGCAAAAAAGAAATATAAGAAACACTAAATAAATATTCTAAACCACAGCATAAACAAGCAGATAATATTTAGGTATGACAAAAAATATTCAATAGCCACAAATCTTAAGCAAGGAAGTAAAAGAAACAAGAAAAGCCTTTGACTACAAGTGGTCTAGTTTTGAAGAAATTGGCTTAAATCTTTAGCATACTGGCTACATGATAGCTACTAAGAAGTTAAATATAGTCCAATAGATGTTTTTACATTTATTTTCTTAATTGCAATAAAATAGTAACGCATAAAATAAATGAGCTTTTATGATTCTACATAAAAGTGCAAAAAGGACTATTTATAAAGGTTTAAGCTATATAAATAATACCATTAAGTTTTTGCTTACCACTGCAATTTCCCTGTGCGGTTTGGTTTTTTTAATATCTGTTCAACATTGTTCATATCTTTAATACTTAAAGTTTCTCCATAAAGATTACAAATGCCATTTAGAGCATTGTAGATTTCTTTATCGTTATTGTTTGTATATGCTAATTGATAATCCTTAAATGAAGATTCTATAACTATTAATCTTTCTCTATGTGTTTTCTTAATAAGCTGTTCTAATTGCTCTCTACTATCCATTAATATAGGCAATTTCTCTGCAACTAAGTTTGCTATCTCTTCTGCCCTTAACTTTGCTTTATCCCTTGCTGCAAATACGCTAAAGAGAGAATCTATAACCATGTCTATGCTTCTGCTTGTAATTACAACTGCAAATGAGGATGCTACAATGGCTAACACAGGAGCGATAAAGGGTGCAAGTGGACCCATGATTCCTAGTAATGCGACTTTTAATTGCTTTTCTAAACCTATCGTGCCAACAACCCAAGCTGCTGAAAAGAGAGATTTTAAGATTGTTTTTACAAGTGTTCTAAAATCTTTAATTTCACCCTTTATATAAGAATAGATTCCATTATAAATGGATTTTGCAGCAGTTCGTAAGTTATCCCAAATCAGTTTTAAACTATTGGCTACACTTTTAAAAATCTGCCCTACAATCCCAATTACTATATCAGTAGCACCAAACCCAGCACCCCTTGTAAAATTGCTTTGAAAGACTTCTTTTACTTTTTGCAATAACCGTTTGATTCTAGTCATAACAGAAGTTTCAGAATCTATGCTACCGCTAAACATATCTTTTACTTCCCAGATGATTCCATTTGCCAGTGTTGATAATGTAACTACAATCGCATCACTGAAGCCTGCTTGAACTATATGTCCGCCTGCTGCTATGCTTTGCGTTAGCACGGCGGTTGAGCGTGGGTTTTCAGCCATAAGGCGATTACAAGTGTTGTTAGCATTTAGCTTTTCTAGGGCAATTTTTGCTTTTTGCGCTTTTGACACTTTTTTTTCATCGTTTGGATTTTGCTCCCCTTTTGCAATCATTTCTTCTAATTTTTCTTTATGTTTTTTATATTCATTAAAAGGCACTCTAAGTTCATCTGGGGATGTGTCTCCGTATAAATACTTATCCGTTAGCAATCCGTTTGTGTTCTTGATAACCTTAAGCTGGGCGGTTTTTATCACATTGCCATTTTTATCAAGGGTTACTGTGTCTGTGGTCCCGTGATTTGTTTTTGCTAGATCACCAATTTTATTAAAGTCAATATTTTTTAAGTCATCGCCATGATTCGCTATGATATGCTCTACTTTTGCCCTTTTTGTATCTTTGAGATTCTCTATTTTTTTGCCACTCGCAAGTATTTCACTCGTTTTTTTAATATCTGCTAGAGTATCTGTTCTATAGGTTTTATTACCACTATTAAAAAGAGAATCTTCTATATTTTTCATACCTACATCAAGCTCTTCAAATGCATTTCCATAATACTTATCATTTTTTTTGTGTTGATTATACGTCTTATTGACATCAAGTGTCATTTGTACACTTGAACCATAAGCTTTATAAGTATTTAGGCTAAAGATATTTAATCCAAAGCGCGCCAAAGTCTGTGTGCCGATTTCTTCAATTACTTCTTCATAAAGTGCTTTTTGTGTCATATTTATCCTTTTTATAAGTAAACATAGCGCATATTTTTGCGATAAGCTTTTGTGACATTTTTATAAGGCTATGGTTATCCCCACTTTCTTTGAATCTCATTCATAAGCTCTTTGCACTTTTCTTGATGTTCTCTTAGTTGTCTTGTCAATGTGTCTTCATCATTCATTATAGGTGCATTGATTGTTTTAACTACTACTTCTGCAAACTGCATTAAGTTTTTTAATGCTCTTTGTTCTATCTTTCTCCAAGCAGAAATGCTCGTGCCTTTATCTTGCATAATCCCATCTACATCTGTGAGCAACTCTTGCATTTCTTGTCTATTCGTCTCTAAAACACCTATTTTCTCAATACTTTTGGCAAGTATTTCTTTATGCATTAGTGCCTCTCCATTCATAGCCTCGCACAATGCTTTTACACTATCGTAATAGGCATAAGCGTCATATTTTTTCTTTTCCGCACTTGCGGCAAATACTGAAGCTGCCACGGCAATTACAGGCGCAACGACAATGCCACCAAGCACTAAAGTCCCTCCAGCCATGCCAAGCCCGCCAGCAGCAAGGCTACCACCGCCAAACCACGCCAAAGTCGCATTTGTAGCAGCCACACCACTTAAAGTGCTAATAGCTGTCCCTGTTGAAGCGCATGCTAGTAATCCTGCTCCGCCAAACGCACCAAATCCAGCCAAAGCACCAGCTGCAGCACTTCCAGCTGCAGCACCTAATGTTGTTTCTAGCGATATGATGAATTGTCTTACTTCTGCTAGTTTATACATCGTATCTTTTCCTACAACACGTGCTAAATCTACATTATTTTCTACATCGAATTTGTCTATAAGCTCTGCATAGTGCGTTAGCTCATTTTCAACGATATCTGCTTGTAGCTCCCCTAAGGTTTTAAAGCTATCTTGCGCCTTATTTATTGCGGCATTTAGCTCAGATTCTGCTTCATCATATAAATCCTTTGCTTTTTCATGCCAACGGTTAGCCGTCTTTGTATCCTCATACGCGTCATAGCCCTTTTTTGCTCCAAATAGAGCTGTAGCTACCGCCGCTCCACCAAGTAAAACAGGTATTAATGGTAATGGCATATTGCCTCCTTACAAATTTAATATTAATCTAGATAAAGTGTTTTGTTAACAAACACTTTATTATTTAGAATCTTAATGCTTTATCTATATCTTCTTTTTCTTGCAATGCCTTGCAAGATTCTATATTGAGTGCGTAAAACTCCTCTTTGCTATGTAGCTGCTTGTAATCTCTCTCATACATGGCATTAATCCTACATATAATGGGACGGTTTGCATAAATCTTGCAAAGATTATTTTGCATGTCTAAATACTTGCAAATCCCATTGCCTAAGTTATAAGATTCTAGCTCCTTGATGCCGCTAATATTTTTACAGCATGCTCCACATTTTGTGCAAGGAAAGTCCATATAGTGCCTTAAAGCCTAATGAGATTTTTACCCTGATCGGTTAGTACAAGCATAGCCTTAGTCCAATCTGCATAAATCACTGCAAGTTCATTGCTTAAGCCAAGTTCTTTAATCATTGTCTTTAACACTTCTTTTTCGCCTGCATGAAGAGATTCTAAAGTAGTGATATTATCCGCCATTGCTAATGCCATCGTCTCTAGCAGTACGACTTTTTGATGTGTCTTATCTTTAAACTTCGTTAAAATAGCCTTTAAATCAAATTCGCTTTCATTATATGTAATGTTATCAATTTGCATTTCTGCACAATACGCTGCAATAACTTGCTTCTGCGCGTCTGAAAAATTATTATTACTCCATGCAAAATGATGTGCAATTGCTAAAAATGCTTGTTTCTCTTCTTTGTTTAGCATACTTAAAAACATATTTACTCCTTAATAATAAAACCACGAATAACATATTAAGATTCTACGGATTCGCGACTTGGCCATGATACAAAAAAAAAAAAACAAGTCAAGGCAAATGAGAATATTTGTTCAAGATAATTGTAATATATGCATTGCTACCTCAAAAATACTCCATCAGCAGCATTTTTATTAAAGCCAGTTAAAAGTTGGGATTGTTACCTGTATAAAAGGTTTATTTTTGTCAAGCTTTGTTATGTAAGATAGTAAAAAAGCCTTTTAGTCGCTTAACCATAGCAGCAAATGTCTCTTTGGTAGGGAGTGTTGTGTAATAGGATTCAAAAAAATGAACTGTTGTCCCAGTGTCTGTTTGAATTTGAAGTTCACTCTCTTTACTCGTAATCCTCTCTTAATTCGTTATAATTTTTAATAATTCTATTGTAGATAGTCGCGCTTTATGCGCCAATATTTGTGGTGCTATGACTTGTTGGCTTGCCATTCATAGCTCGTCTTGTGTGTCTAATAGTTATCCATACGATATTTTCTAACAATACCTCCACTTTAATTTTAAAAAACTATACAGTTTTAGAGAATAAATCACTAATCCAACTTTCTATAGATTGCAATAAAGCCATCAGGCTTTTATTAAAAAAGCGTGGGGGGGGGGGTGTATTTCATCTTGATTTTACGCTAAGAGTCCATAGAATATTGCGCATATAGAATCCACATACAAAAACAGCAATTATTCCTCCAATATAACCTATATACCCAATATTTAGGCTATCTATGACAAGCCCACCAATGGCTGCTCCTCCACCTATGCCTACATTATAGATTCCAGAGAATATACTCATAGCGATTGCTGTGCCTTTTGGGCAAAGTGCTATTATTTGGGATTGAAAGGCTAGATTAAAAAAGTTCATAGAAAGCCCCCAAATAAGACAAACCATAATCATGGCATAGGCACTAATCGCACCAAAATTTAGCATAAATAGACATATACACACGCCAAAAATAGCGAATCCTACAAAAAGCTTAGCTCTTCCTTCATAAAATCTCGCAAATATTGCACTTCCTACAACACCTACTAAACCAAATGCCACAAGTGTTAGAGTGATGCCATCTTCACTAAAATGTGCTACTTTTGCTAAGAATGGCTCAATATAGCTATATGCGGTAAAATGCGCAGTAATTAGTGCAGCTGTGATTAAATAGATTGCCATTAAGCTTTTATTTTTGAAAATTTTAGGTAGGATTGCTAGGCTTATAGAGTCTGTGCTTTCAAGTTTTGGAAAAGCCTGCCAAAGCATAATCAAAGTAAGAAATGCCAATATTCCAATGGCTAAAAAGCTCATTCTCCAGCCAATATATAGCCCAATAACTCTTCCAAGTGGTAGCCCTAGTATAATGGCTATTGCGCCTCCTGTGATAATAAAGCTAAGAGCTAAGCCTTGTTTGTTTGGTTGGACTATACGCACCGCCATAGGAGAGGCAATGGACCAAAAAATAGCATGTGCACAGGCTACAGCAATGCGAGATGCTATTAGAGTATAGTAGTTTTGCGAAAGAGCAGAGGCTATATGGCTTAAGACAAATATGGCAATGGTAAATAACATAAGCCGCTTTAGAGCTATATTAGATAGCAAAAGCATAAGCGGAAGTGAGACTAGGGCTACTACCCATGCATAGATTGTTATCATTATTCCTGTGTGTGCATCGCTCATTCCAAAATCATTTGCAATAAGGCTTAAAAGTCCTATTGGTATAAACTCTGAAGTGTTAAAGACAAATACAGCAAAAGATAGTGAAAGCAAAGCTAAATATGGAATCTTCTTAATGGTTTTAGTGTCTTTTGTATGTGATTTGTTGTTAATAGATTCTATATTTTGGCTGATTATGTCTAAAGATTGTTTATATGGATTATTAGATTCCCTTTTTTTTGAGTCTGTGTATTCGTTTCTTTTTGCTCTTTTCACCTTTATTTCCTTCTTAGAAGTCTATTATTACTTAAAGAAAAAATTTGAGATTATGCAGCAAAAGCGGGAATTCTCTAAAGCCATCATCTTGCATAAAATGCCCTCCAACTTGTGTTTGTATAAAATTGGCTTGTAGATTCTTAGCTAGAGTTTGGCTTAAGCTTGTTGGCACGATAGAATCATCTCTAGCAGAAATTACAAGGCGATTTGAACAAATATTGCAAACTTTACCAAAATCAAAATTGCTTTGTATAAAACTATTTAATTGCGGATAGATAGGTAATAATTCATAAAAGCCTGATACAAGCACAATAGCATTAATGCGAATGTTATTTGGTTGTTTAGAAAGGAAATTTAACACAGCAGCACAACCTAAGCTATGACCTATAAAAATTGTGCTTTCATCTATTTTTTTTACTATATTTTGCATGGTTGATAGCCATTCTTCTGAGTTAGGGGCATCGGCATTTGGCATAGCGGGGATAAAAGTTGTAATGCCGTTTTTAGATAGCTGTTCTTTAAGCCACATAAACCAATGTTTTTGCGGATAGGCTCTAAAGCCATGAGTGATATATACTTGCATATTTCTCCTTATAAGCTTAGCATAGCATAATTTTACAACGACAAATTAAGCAGACAAAATTTAAATAGAACTTAGGGACTGTGATATATACTCTAGTTGATTGATAAGAGATTGTAATTCTTTTTGCTTCTTTATTAGAGAATCTCTAAGATTTTGTGAGTTAGCCTTTTTCCTTTGGTCTAGCATTTGGGTTAGAGACTCTTCCTTATCTGCAATTTGCAACTTGATATATTCTTGTTGCTGCTTGGATAGTTGTGTGAAATATGTAGAAAATGCTTGAGAGATTTCATTGCTTTTCTTAGAAATTGCCTCATAGAATAATGAAAAAGATTCATCAAATACAGAATCCATCTGTATTGCTAGTTCGTTTTGAGTGCTTGCAGAATGCTTATTTATTAGCTCTGGCACGCTAGATTGCAACAATGCAAGACTTTTATGTATTTGTTCTTTACTAGCCTGAATGGAAATCTTTGGTTGTATAACCTTGGCTATTTTGTGATTATTGGTGCTACTTAAGTCATTTGATATTGATTCTATATTTTTCATATCTTGATTACTTAATAATTGCATAATTTTTTCTGAAATTTTTTGTTTATAATCTCTGCTAGTATCTACAAAGCAATCATGCAATGCTTGGTCTAATACTTCACAAATATGTTGTTTTGTCGGAATCTTATTGTTTGCATAACCATAGATTGCGTCATGATAGATTCTGCTTTTAAGTTTTTCTTGTTCTATCTTTAGATGCTTCCTAATGATATTTTCTGAAATTTGTAAGAACTCCTGTAATTCATCTGCTTTTATTTGTAACTCCCTTTGTTTATCCTCTAGTGATTTTAATAGATCTTCATTTGATTTTTTTAGTGAATCTAGCATAATCTCTAGTTCCTCATTTGAGGCGTTTAAGATTTGGGATTCTAATGCCACTTCCTCTTGTGCTAGGCTTGCTACCTTTAAAAACGCACGATAAGCAAGATAAAGTATATCTTTATGCTTGAGGCTATTTTCACCCAATAGTATTTTGTCTAAGTATTGCTCTACATCTAATATACCCGTTTTCTCAAGTGTGTAGCCCTGCGCTAACGCCTCATTGCCCCTATTTGTTTTATGTAATAATGCTAAAAAGCTAGCTATTGGTATGAAGTCAATTCTCGTCAATAAAGATTCTATATCGCCTTTGTAATTGGATTTTTTTAGTTGTATGGATAAGCTAGATTTGGTATATTCAAGAGATTGATGTAATTCTTTTTCGCCTATTAAGTCAGCCCTTGTTAGCACTACTAGCAATCTTGATATATTTTGTTCAACAAGAGATTCTATAATGAAGTCAATATCAATTTGTGTTGCAGCACAACTTGCATTCATGGCATGTATTAACACATCGCATTTTTGTATATATGCTTTAGTAATTTCCTCTCTTTTTGTAACAGGGTCATCAAGTCCGGGTGTATCAACAATTTCAACTCCATTTTGCAAGAATTTCAAATCTGTTTGTAATTCAATCTCCTTAACAAGATTGCAAAGCTTACTTTCATGATTTGCTGAAGTAAATATGTTTAGCTCATCTAAGCTTATATCTTGTGTTCTGCTCTCTTTGGTGATATAGTTATTTAGTGAATCACCAAATTTTTTTTCACTTTGCAAAATGAAATCTTTGAGACTGGTATCACTTTCTGCTAAGTCCTTTAATTCCTGCCATTCTTTTTGATTCCAAAAGCGCACTTTTGCGCAATTCTTGTCTCCATATTTTAGAATGGTTAAATTCGCTGTTTCGGGTATTGTAGAGCTACCTAGTATCTCTTTGCCCAAGAGAGCGTTTAAGAATGTGCTTTTTCCAGCACTAAGCACGCCTGTGATTCCTATAGAGAATTTTTGATTTTTCATATTATTTAGAATATTGTTTAGCTTAAGATATATAGATTTGTTTAGCTCTAATTCTAAAAATCTTGCATATATGGATTCTAACTCCGCGACTAATGTCTGTAAATCAAGCTTTTGTGCTTGTAATTTAGAATCCTTTCTTGTTTTAGATATGGATACATTAAGGAAATTGATAAAATTACGCGCATATGTATTAGTAATAATATCGGCTGCACTCAATCTAAATATATAATTCTTCAAATCATACAATTCATTAATTTGTATATTTTGTAGTATATATCCTTGAATCATTTTAATATTTTCTATTGTCATTTCTTGCTCTTGCAAAATACATGTATTGTATATGCTCTGAAATGAATTAGTGGAGGCATATAATGCAAAATTGGATTCATTTACAGATAGAATTATGCTTTTTGCTTCAGGTGCTAGATTCTTGGTTTTTGTAGAATCTATAATTAGCTCTATATCATTTGGCATATAATTTTTATCTGATTGATTATAAAACAATTGAAAAAAATTCTCTGTAATTTCCATGTATCACTCCTTGAGATGAAATTTGATTCTACATTATTAGCCACAATACTACAAGATTGACAGATATAACTTTGTAATATATTGTTGTGTTAAGTAGGTAATCTAGTAACACATGCTTGATTTAATCTTGTTTCAATATAAATATCAGCATATCCTAGGTAGGATTTCACCCTCTGGATATTCTAAGAATCTTTTGCTGCCATATTTCATTTGTATTGCTACTCGTTTAAAGAATATTTCATCAAGATCTCCAGATGATATATGAGCAAAGTCCTTGCGCACTCTTCCTATTATTTGAGCATATTTACCTAAGGGATTGTTTTGCAATATTTCTAATGTTTTGTTTGCATCACATTTAGGAATTGCTAATAAGCATATTCCTTCATTTGCAAGTATATATGGATCAAGTCCTAATATTTCACATACTCCAAGCACCTCTGTATCAATGTTTATATCCTCCTCAAAAATCTCAATATATGCACTAGATTCAATAGCCCATTCATTAAGAGTGCTTGCTATACCTCCACGCGTAGCATCTCTTAATGCATGAATGTTTATATCGCTTTTAAAAATATTTTCTAGTAATGGATATAGACTTGCGCAGTCGCTTTGTAAATTATTTGATATTTCCATGTTGTTTTGCTCTAAGAATATTGTTGCACCATGATTGCCAATCTTTCCACTTATGATAATGCAGTCATCATGTTGCAAATTCCTAGCACTAATCCCAGATTTTTGCAAGCTACCAATGCAACTAGTATTAATGAATATTTGCGAGTCTCCTTGTGATATTTTAGGTAGGACCTTCGTATCAGCAGAGAGAATCTGCATTTCCAAATTCTTGCATTCCCGAGCAATAGAGTTAGCAATTTTTTTTAGATTCTTTATCTCAAATCCTTCCTCTATAATGAAGCCTATATTTATAAATAGAGGCTTTGCACCCATCATAGCTACATCATTGCTGCTACCGCATATACTAAGCTTGCCAATGTTTCCTCCTGCAAAGAATGGCGGATTGATAATATATGAATCTGTGCTAGTAACAGCTAGTGCAGATTCTTTAGATATGTTGTCTTTGTGATTATGAATTGTAAAAATTGCAGAATCCTCATTAGCATAAGGCATTATGTCTTCAAAAAAAGGCATAAAGACTTCTTGTGTTAGTTGTGCAGAGTGTAAACCACCACTACCATGCGCAAGTGTAACAATATCCATATAGATCCTTTTATAATTTAATGGGGCGAAATTATACATCAAGCATACTTTCAGTAAAGAAAGTTTTATATAAGTTTTGCTAGAATAGCTACTTTTTGTGAATAACTTGAAACTAGAGGGAAGCCAATGAAGATAGCTATTGTGGAAGATGATATTAACATGAGAAAAAGCCTTGAATATTTTTTTTCAGATTATAAGGATTTGGAAATCACTAGCTTTAAGAATCCAAAGGATGCTTTGAAGTGTCTTGATTCTAGCTTTGATTTGATCATCACAGACATCAACATGCCTCAAATGGACGGTTTGGAATTTTTAAGCCAGCTAAATGGAAAATACGAAGCAATAGTTATTACAGGTAATGCTACCTTAAATAAGGCAATAGAATCTATTAGATTAGGGGTTAAAGATTTCTTTCAAAAGCCTTTTGAACCAGAGGATTTGCTAGCGGCAATCTATCGCACAAAAAAGATTGTTGAGTTTAATAGAAGCAATAAATCTAATGTATCTGCAAAGAAACCTTTAAGTAAAGAAAAGCTATTTAAATCTAGTTCACCGCAGTTAGAAGCAGCAAAATCTTTAGCTCTAAAAGTTGCTCCAACAGATGCATCTGTTCTATTGCTTGGAGCCAGCGGTGTGGGTAAAGAAGTCTTTGCTAGATTCATTCATGAGAATTCAAAACGTTCTAGTTCTCCATTTATAGCATTAAATATGGCGGCAATACCTGAACATCTTTTAGAATCAGAGCTATTTGGATATGAAAAAGGAGCGTTTACAGATGCCATTGGCACAAAGCTCGGGCTTTTAGAATCAGCACAAGGCGGCACTGTCTTTTTAGATGAGATTGGCGAGATGCCAATTGGCTTGCAAGCAAAATTGCTACGCGCATTGCAAGAGAAAGAAATAATAAGACTTGGTTCATCAAAGCCAATAAAAATTGATACACGTTTTATATCTGCAACCAATGCAAATATTCAAGAAAAGATTACAAATCAGGAATTTAGAGAAGATTTATTCTTTAGGTTGCAAACTGTGCCTATTAAGATTCCACCGCTAAAAGATCGTAGAGAGGAAATATTGCCATTAGCAAAGGAACATATTAAAGAAGTTTGCGCTAGTTATGGATTTAATAATAAAAAAATAGATAAAGATGCGGAGGAGAGAATGTTAAACTATAGTTGGCCCGGGAATATTAGGGAGCTTTTAAGTGTTATAGAGAGGGCTTGTATATTAAGCGAAGGAGATCATATCTGTGTGCAAGATTTGTATTTAGATGAAAGAGAAAAAGGTTTATTCAATTAGATACCTTTTTTTATTTTGTTTTTTAAGTTTTTTACGCTTATTATGTATTTTCTATTATTTATTCTTGTATCTGATTTTATTTATTGCATTGTTAATTAAATTTATACTAAATTTTTATTCATTAAACTTTGAGTCTCATTTATATGAGTTTTATAATTTTAATGACTTAACCTATTGGCTTGGCTACAAAATTTATGTAAAGCTTAATAAATTTAAAGTCCTAGCTTTACAATATTAACTATTGTCGTCTCATTTTGTTTTGCGATAGAATCTTAATAGTAACATCACTCTCATCTTCATCAATATATCTAATAGTAAAATAAATCTCATATTTAGCCGATTTATCGCCTTTTTTGTCGCTCCAACCATTGCCAAAATCTTCTAAAACTTCTGTGTAATAATTCGCGCTACATATCCTAGATTTAGCATTATTATCTAGACCTTTTGATTGTATATTTTCTATCCTAGATACAATCTTGTTATATATTATTGACTGTGTTTTTTCCCATAGTTGCATAAATTTTTCCAGAGATTGTTTGCCATTTCTGCGCATTTCTTCTTTTGCTCTAATCTGTGCTTGAGAGTTCATACTAACCAGTGCGAGTTTTTTATAAACAATATCATCTGTGCATAATGGTAGATTTACTTTGTTTGGTAGATTTGACTGATTTGATTTAATGGGATTTTTATTTTTATTGGTTATTTGTATGGTATCTGATACAATTTTTACTATGAGATTATCATTATTACATGTTATTCTATAGCTTGCTTCATACATTGGAGATTTATCCCCTTTTTTATCACTCCAACCATTGCCAAAATCTTCTAAAACTTCTGTGTAATATCTTGCCTTGCATATACGCATAAGTTTATTATTGTCAAAAGATTGTTCTCTTACATCACTTACATGTGATGTAAGCTTTGGTATTACGGTCTCGCTTGTGTTATCCCATAGCTCGATGAAGTTTTTGGCTACCTGTTCTCCTTTTTTAGCCAATTCTTCCTTGTAACGAGCTTTTGCATGGGATCTTATGCTAGATATAATAACCTTTTGTATAACTGCTCTATCGTTACACCTTGGCATGCTATCGCATTTATAATATTGTTGACTAGTATCATAATCTGTATTTAGGCTTTGTATTATTTCGTTGTAATCTATTTCTGATATATAATTCAAATTTTCTTTTTGTGCCTTTTTGATATATGATTCTTTATTTTGTGCTTGGTTTAAGTTTAATTCTTTGGCTTTTTCATTGATTTCATCTTTGATTTGATTGTTTGAATCTAATCCTATAATTAATTCATTTTGTTCTTTATTTTCATTTTTTTTAAAGTCTTCATTCTCAATTGCTTTATTGGAATCTAAATCATTGGCTTTAGATTCACTTATATAATCTTTTATAGCATTATCGGAATTTAGATTGTCGCCTGTTTTATCTTGCCTTTGTTCTTCTATGTTTTCTTTTACATTATCTTCATTGAAATCTTTGTTTGCAACTTCTTTTTGTTTTGATGTCTCATCTTTTAGTATATCATCGTTTTGATTCTTATCTTTGGAATCTTCTTTTACTTTATTTTGCATATTTCTTAGTATGATATACAAATCCGATTGCAAATCTTGATCTGTAACTTCATCAATTTTTATACCATTGTCTTTTGATAATTCGTCTATTGCTTCATTTGATTCTACTTGTATTTGTATTTCAATTTGTTCCTTGCCTTCTTTATTTAGAGCAATTTCATCTTTTTCACTGCCTATTGCTTTGTTTTGCTCCGTATTATTAAGATTTAATTTTTTAGCAATTTGGTTTTGTGCGTTTAACATTATTTTATCTTGTGCTATTTTATCGGAATTTAGATTGTCGCCTGTTTTATCTTGCCTTTGTTCTTCTATGTTTTCTTTTACATTATCTTCATTGAAATCTTTGTTTGCAACTTCTTTTTGTTTTGATGTCTCATCTTTTAGTATATCATCGTTTTGATTCTTATCTTTGGAATCTTCTTTTACTTTATTTTGCGCTAATTTATTAGAATATATTTCTTTATCTTTAGAATCTAATTCTATAACTACATTATCTTGAGTTTGTTTATCTTTGTCTAATTTGTCTAAGCTTTCATTTTTGATTGTTTCTTGATTTTTATCTTGAATATCACTATGTTTTTGTAGCGAATTAGAATCTTTGCTTGATTTTGCTTTATTTTGTGTTATTTCTATTGATTTGTCATTTTTATCTTTATTTGTCTGGTTGCTTGATCTATAGGAATGGTGAGAATCTTTGGCTGCTATGTTGCTTTTGTCATTGTTTGAAGCCTCAATTTGAATCTTTTCATTTTGTTTTATCTTATCTTTATCTTGCGTTAGTTCTCTTTTGATGTTATCATTTAAGCTTGTTTCAATAGGCTTTTTTCCCCCTTGTGTATTTTGTTCTATCTTAGAATCTTTTGTAGCTTCATTTTTAATCGTGTACGCATTTTGCTTGTTATATGGACTTTGATTCTTGGGATTTCTTTGGCTTTCTGCAATAGCATTTGATATGTTTGTCTCATCTATGTTGTTTTCTCGTATATTTGAATTATTACTTAATTGATTTTGGTTATTCTTGCTCGTAGTAGATGTTTGTTCTATATTGGTTTGTCTTATGTTTTGATTTGAGATGTCATTATTCATTGTTTTATTAGATTGCTCGTTTGATACTTTGTTACTAGAGTGTGAACTAGGTAGATCTAATACACTTTCTTTATTGCTAGTGTTTAAATAACTCGCTGTAATAAAAACTGCAAGCCCAAATATAATGATAGCAACAAGAGCTATAATTCTTTTACCCATACTGCACAGCTCCATACACAGAATACGCTCAAATAGTAATGGAAATATTGTTAAATTAAACTTAAAACTGCATAGATATTATGATTTATGTAGTATTATAAAACTATATTGTCATATGTCCGATATAATTACGAATTTCATATCCTGTAATTCAAGGAGCTAGGACATGCCTACAAGAAAAACCACTCAATCTTGCAAAACTGATAATAAAATTCAAGAAAAATTAGAAAATTTATTTAAAAACTCAAAGGAAATATATATTTCTTATGAGGTTATTGCCCAAACTATTGATGAAGAGCCAACTATGGCAGTTGTTACTAAAATAAAATCACTTTGCAAAACATACAAGAAAAAGATTATTAGTTCCTCTGAAATGGCTAAAAATTTAAATGAAGAAGACAAAATTCAAGAACAGAAAAAAAGACGTAAAGATATAGAGATGTCTCTCAATGAGGAATTTGATTTCCAAAAGGAGAGGGAATTATTAGAGTGGAGTAGAAGCGATAGCCCCGTTCGTATGTATTTGCGTGAAATGGGGCAGATTCCGCTTTTGAGTAAAGAAGAGGAAGTAAGTCTTAGCAAAGATATGGAAAAAGGCGAAGATATTATTATTGATGCGATTTGCTCTGTGCCGTATCTAATTGACTTTATCCATGATTATAAAGACGCTTTAATCAATCGAGAAAGACGCGTGAAAGAGCTTTTTAAAAGCTTTGAGGATATTCAAGAAAATGATGAAATGGATTTTCAAGAAGACGAAGAAATGGATTTTCAAGAAGACGAGGATTCAAAGCAAAAAGCCAAGCGTAATTATAAAGCAGATGAAGCTAGGATAGCAAAAGTGTTAGAGAGTTTCCAAGCTTTAAACGATGCAAAGAATGATTGGTTAGCTGTTCTAGAAAACGATATCCAAGATTCTAAAAACCACACAGAGCGAACTACAAATGAAGAGTTATTACATACATTTGTACTTGCACATAAAAAGCATATTTTAAAACAGAGATTATTGGCATTGGGACCTACTAGCAAACTTATCAATGAACTTACTAAAGCAATGGAGAATAGCCTAAAGAATGGAGATGGATTTGAGCGGGAATTAAAAAGACTAGAGTATAGACTTAATTTATTTAATGATACCCTTATACAAAATCATAAAAATATATTATCAAATATTACTAATATGACGCGCGAAGATATATTAGCTCAAGTGCCAGAGAATACTATGGTAGCTACTTATATAGAGTTGCAAAAACTTTATAAAACTCGTAAGGCTAGCGAGAATGGATTTAATTTAGAGCCAGATAAGCTAAAGGAGATATTAGAGCAGATTAAGCGTGGCAAAAAGATTTCTGATACAGCAAAAACAAAGATGAGTCGTAGTAACTTACGCCTTGTAGTAAGTATTGCTAAGAGATATACAAACCGCGGTTTACCATTTCTAGATCTAATCCAAGAGGGCAATATAGGTTTAATGAAAGCAGTTGATAAATTTGAATATCGTAAGCAATACAAGTTTTCCACCTATGCTACATGGTGGATAAAGCAAGCAATATCTAGGGCAATAGCAGACCAAGCGCGAACTATTAGAATCCCAATTCATATGATTGATACAATAAATAAGATTAAAAATATAATGCGCAAATATGTGCAAGAGAAAGGCGAAGAATTAGATGTAGAGGCTATTGCAGAGCAGGTTGGCTTGACTGTAGATAAAGTAAAAAATGTGATAAAAATTACAAAAGAACCAATTAGCCTAGAAGCACCTATTGGCAATGATGATGATGGAAAATTTGGCGATTTTGTAGAAGATAAGAGCATGGTTAGCTCTATAGACGATTTGTTAAAAGAGGATTTGAGACATCAAATTGATAATGTGCTAGATCTCTTGAATGAGAGAGAGAAAGCAGTTATTAAGATGAGGTTTGGATTATTGGAGGATGAGAGCGATAGGACTTTAGAGGAAATTGGTAAGGCATTAAATGTAACAAGGGAGAGGGTTAGGCAAATAGAATCAAGTGCCATTAAAAAGCTCAAACATCCACGAATAGGTCGCCAGTTACGACAATATTTAGGAAGCTAGATTGGCTATCATAAATTTTACATATGTTTGAGCTGCTTTTCTGTTTATTTATTCTTATTCATTTTATTTTTAAGTGTTATTGTAGTATTTGAGTTTTTAGAATCTACTTGATATTAATTTTTAGATTTCATAATGTGAGTTATGAGATTAGAAAATTATTTTATTAAATATGGTTATTATTTGACCTAGATTTCTTTTAATTGGTAAAATTTCTTCTTGCTATTTTTACTTATTGACCCTTTCATCTAGTGGCCAAGGATACCACCCTTTCACGGTGGAAACGGAAGTTCAAATCTTCCAAGGGTCGCCATATTTTCTTTTTAAAAATTATTATTCTATTTTATATGTTGAATTATCTTTATTATTGCAAGTAAATAATTTAGAATGCAGATTGGTAGCCTGTTATTAGTCTTGGCAAATTAAATGGATTTGTTTATGCCTTGATTTATAATAAAATTAATGCAATAGACCAATATTAGATAATTAGGCTATAAGAGCAGGAATCAAAAATAAGGGGATATGATGAATAGATTATATGGTTTGTATGGTATAAGCGATTGTAAGCTAACTCCATATGTAAACATATTTCAATATTTAGAATCTGCTATATCTGGTGGATTAAGGATATTCCAATTAAGAGACAAAATTCATAGCGATAATGATATAGAGGGGTTAGCTAGAGAATTGCAAGACTTCTGCCATTCAAAAGATGTTCTTTTTATTATTAATGATAGATATAAATTAGCATTAAAAATTAATGCAGATGGAATCCACCTAGGACGCGATGAATTAGACTGTTTCCAAGATTTGCGAAATAGTTTTAGCGGAATTATTGGTATTAGCTGTTATGCTAGTATAGAATCTGCTATGTATTATGAGGATTTGGGTGCTGACTATGTCGCATTTGGGGCATTTTTCCCATCTCATACAAAGCCAAATGCCACCACTGCGCCAGTAACATTGCTAAAAGAGGCAAAGGTAAAGTGCAAGATTCCTATTTGTGCTATTGGTGGTATTAATGTTAGTAATGTGGGATTGCTGAGAGATGCTGATATGATTGCTGTGATTTCTAGTCTATGGAGTAATGATAACCTTAGCTTACCATGTGAATCTAGCAACTTTATCCGATATAATGCAAGTAGTCTTTTATTAGCATGGAAATCTTAGCCATATATTAAGAGGTTTTTTATGATACAGCCCGCTCATTTGCAAAACCTTATTAGTCAGATTGCTACTGCAAGTAGCAATAGGGAGATTAATGCAACTTTGCCCATACTTTTGCGGGTTCTAAGTAAGCAAAGCGATAATAAGTATTTGGTTCAATTGGGTAAGCTTGTAGTAGAGACAAGCAGCAATAAGGAGCTTACACCGGGAATAAATTATTGGGCTAATGTAAGGCAGGGTAAAGATGGCATTGTTATATCTGATCTAATTAAGCAACCAATGATATTAGATCAACTTGAAAGTTCGCATGTAAAACTACATACTAGGGATTTGCGCGAATTGTTCAATGAGGCTAAAGCTAGCGGAAAACAAGTTGAGAGTCTTTTTAAGGAGTTTTTGCTTGATAGATTGCCAGTTGCCAATACTAGGCAGGAGTTTTTAGAATTATCTAATTTGTTAATTGCCTTACAAAATGGCGTATTTAGCATGGTAATCCAAGATGATAATGGCAGAGATAGACTAGTTCAGGTAAAAAAGCAAGTAGATTTCTTGGAATTTTATAGCGTATTTTGGCATTTAGGTGAGATTAGCGGTTTAGTTATGTTATCTGATTTGAGGCTTAGTGCTAGATTGTGTGTTATGAGCGATAAAGTAAAAAGTGTTTTGGAGAAGCATTTACAAGATTTGAAAGGCTTTGATGAGATTTTAATTGATATTGGTAGCAATGCTCCGCTGTGGGATTTAGGCAATTTTAATACTCCATATATGTTGGATTTACGTGGATAGAACTAATATTATATATGTCAAAGTGCGTTTGTTGTGAATAGAGATTAAAAGGTCAATTATATATTAAGTTTTTAAGTAAGCCAATAAGCAAATAGCCTTTTTTTTAATTCAACTAATATTCTAATCTTACTAAACTATCCTTATTATTGCCTACAATTTCAAATTTCTGATAGAATCTTGAAAAGACATCATCAAAGAAATATATATTATTACACCCCATTCCTACTAATATATTTCCCATTCTAGCAGCTCTCAATCCCATTTTACAATGTAGTAATATTTTTTTGTCTGGGTTATCTTTTGCTAGATTATGAATTGCATGCGGTTCTGTAATGTTTGGCACTCCTTTAATACGAGCGGTATTAACCTCTTCTTCGTCTCGAACGTCAACGATTATAAAGTCCTCTAAATTCATCTCATCTATATATACAGCTTTTGCTAAGCTCTTGAAGTTTGTTCCATATTGTTCCATATATTTCCTTTTTTTGTTTTTATTAATTCTTGCAATTACTATAATATTAAATTTAGATTATAGCTTCATATATTCGTCTTGCCAAAGATTTGGAATCAAGTTTTAAGCTTTGGTCTACTAAATCTACTTTTCCATGTTTAACAAACATATCTCCTATCTCAAAACTAATAATCTTTGGAATCTTGTCTAACATATCACTTGCATATAGTTCTGCTGCAAATTGCATAACCCTAGCTCCTACTCCATTGATTTTATAGTTATCGCTAAAGACAAATATATGGCTATATTGTGCTAAAGCCTGTTTGATTGATTTTGTATCTAGAGGTTTTAGAAACACTATATCCATTATATCTGCTTGGATCGCGTAATTAGCATACATAGATTCTAATGTGCTAGCAGCTCTACCTACTCCGTTTCCATATCCTAATAACAATATTTTATATGAGTTATATGGAGAATTGTTTATGTTTTGTAGTTTATTGGTATTTATTAAATAATCTTGTGAGTTATGATTTTTTACACTAAGATTTGCTTCAACGTCTTTATTTGTTAGATCTAGGTTAGATGTTAAGTCATTTTTATTTTTTTGTATAGCCTGTATAATATGTTTTAACTCTTCTTCCCAAATAAGGACCATTTGGGCTTTTCTCTCTTGCAGATAAGATTTATAATCTCTCCTAGCATTGGATAATGCAAAAGAGATAATTGAGTTTGCTATGTATCTTCGTTTTTGTATTTGTTGTAATTTGGAATCTGCTGTTAAAACTTTATTTTCCAATGCTTCGCTTGTTAGGCTTTCTTTGTTGTGACTAGGAGATTCTGATGTAAGTTTTAATGCTAATTTTGATATAAGCTTAGTTTGATCTTTATTGTTTTCATAAAAGTCTTGTGTTATAAATTTACCCCTAGGATAACGAATCCCAATTGGCGAATCTACCTCTATACTCCACCATAATGCTTGCTCTAGGCTAGCATTATCTCTAGGAGCAGTTAAAATAATATTTGGTATGCCTTGCAAGTAGGCTATATCTAGTAAGCCTTGATGCGTTTCCCCATCTTCTCCTACTAGTCCAGCTCTATCTATACAAAATACCACAGGAAGATTCATAATGCTTACATCATGCACAATTTGATCAAAGGCTCTCTGTAAGAATGTAGAATATATAGCTATATATGGTTTAAATCCTTCTTTTGCCATAGCAGCCATAGATGTTACAGCATGTTGTTCAGCTATTGCTACGTCAAAAAATCTATCTGGGAATTCATCTATTAGCCTATCTATGCCAGTCCCGCTAGGCATGGCTGCAGTAACGCCTACAATATTATCATTGCTTTTAGCCATATCAAATAGAGTTTTACTAAATATTTGGGTTGGATTCTCCATTTTATTTGTGTTTAGAGCCTTACCTGTGTTTAAGTCAAATGGAGGCACACCATGCCATTTTTCATATCTTCCTTCTGCTATTTGATAACCTTTACCTTTGGTAGTTTGGCAGTGAATTAGCACTGGGCGATTTAAATTTTGCGTGCTTTTTAACACAGATACTACTTCTTCTATGTTATTGCCATTTATTGGTCCAATATAATCAATGCCAAATTCTTCAAATAATAATCCGGGCGTAATTAGTTTAAAACTCTCTTCGAATCTTTTTGCAATGAAAGCTGTGCCATCGGGCATTTTTTCAACTATCTTTTTTACTTTCTCACGCATAGATTGATATAGTGGGCTAGCAATGGTCTTTGAGAGAATCTTAGATATAACGCCAATTGGCTTGGCAATGCTCATTTCATTATCATTTAGTAAAATAACTACAGGTAGCTTTAAGTCGCCTAGCTCATTTAATGCTTCATATACTAAACCTGCGCTCATTGCCCCATCTCCTATCATAGCTATAGGCTTGCCTGTTAATCGCGAATTGCCATTTTGCTTATTGCTAATTATATTTAGCCTACGAGCTTTGGCTACTCCTACTGCTAGCGATAGAGAGGTTGAACTGTGCCCAGCTATGAAGTAATCAAGCGTGCTTTCATATGGAGCTATAAAACCACTTATGCCGCCAAATTGCCTTAGTGTGCTAAATTGGCTATATCTGCCTGTTATTAGTTTATGAGCATATGCTTGATGGCTTACATCATAGATAAATGGGTGTTTAGCGCAGTCATATACGGCATGCATTCCAACAATTAGCTCTACTGCGCCAAGAGTAGAGCTTAAGTGTCCACCATTTTTGCTTACTACTTCTAGTATTCTATCCCTTATGGCTTGTGATATTTCTTCAAGCGATTTTATACTAGCACCTTGTAATCTTGTTCTGATATTACGTCCAGATTTGAATTGCTGTAAAATGCTTTGTGTTATGTTGCTGTCTTTTTTTGTTAGTTCTTGTGTTTTATCTTTATGGTTGTTGTTTGCTACTAAAGAATACTGTTGCATTTATATCCTTTCACTAACTTAATTTCCACAGGTTGCATTATAGCATAGCATTATGTTGTATGTCCTCTTGATTTTAGAATTCATTGTTATCTAAGTATTTGGAAATTTTAGTATTCTTAATAGTAGGTTGACTTTAATGCAACAATTAAGGATTTGTTGCTATAATGAGCATAAAATAATTTTAAATTTAACTTAAAAAAGAGCGTTTAATATGAGTGAGCATGCAACAAAGCAACATAATAATCCAAATAACTATGATTGCATTCCAAGCGTTAGTTTTGAATCATTGGGGTTAAATAAAAAGGTTTTAAGAGGAATTAAAGAGGCTGGCTTTACTATTCCTAGCCCTATTCAAGAGAAGGCAATTCCTCCCATAATGGAAAAAAGAGATGTGATAGCCCAAGCTCAAACTGGCACAGGTAAAACAGCTGCATTCGCATTGCCAATCCTTCATGGACTTAAGAATGATTCTAGCATTGAGGCATTAATAATTACGCCTACAAGAGAACTTGCAATGCAAATTAGCGATGATGTGTTTAAGCTTGGGAAATTTCTTAAAACTAAAACTATTTGCGTATATGGAGGTCAGAGTATTAAGAAGCAAATTGATCTTATTGAACGTAATCCTCAGGTCATGATAGCTACGCCGGGTAGATTATTAGATCATTTAAAGAATGAAAGATTAAAGAATTTTTGCCCCGCTGTTGTGGTACTTGATGAATGTGATGAAATGCTTGATATGGGATTTATTGATGACATTGAGGAAATTTTTAAATTTATCCCAAATAATGTTCAAACATTGTTATTCTCCGCGACAATGCCCCCTCGTATACAGGAGCTAGCAGAAAAGATTCTCTATAATCCTTTGCACATAAAGATAGCCTCTACTACTACAACTAATGAGGATATTTCACAGCGATACTATATTATCAATGAGAATGAACGTAATGATGCTCTTGTAAGGTTAATTGATACAGAATATCCATCTAAGAGCATAGTTTTTATACGTACTAAAAAGGAAGCAGATGAGGTTAATACATTTTTACAGAATAAGGGCTATAAAAGTGTAGCCTTACATGGAGATATGGATCAACGTATGAGGAGAGATTCCATCACAGCGTTTAAGAAGAATAAAGCAGATATATTAGTAGCAACTGATGTCGCCGCTAGAGGTTTGGATATAAGTAATATTAGCCATGTTTTTAATTATCATATTCCATTAAATATTGAATCGTATGTTCACAGAATAGGTAGGACAGGTCGCGCTGGTAATAAAGGAGTAGCTATTACATTATCTACTCCACTTGAATACAAGGATTTAAATAAGATTCAAAGTGGCACTAAGTCTCAATTAAAGCTTTATGAGGTGCCCGGAGTTAGCGATGATGTCGTGATTAATAGCATTATTAAATCTGAAGTATCTGATGTTGCGCTTTCCTTATATGAGAGCATAAGAGATAGGCTTGATACTACACAGTTAGCCTTAAAATTGCTTACTTTACACCTACAGAAAAATGTTAAGATTGGCTTAAGTAAACAGGAAGTAGAACATAGCATACATAGTAAAGAAGCCTATCAAAATGAAGATATAGCTCAATATGATTATGGAATTCAAAGCAGAAAAAGGGGAATGGATAAATCAGGCAATAAGAATGCAAGAGGAATACAAGAAAAGCCATATAAGAGGCATAGTAAATCTAAATTAAGTGTCAATGAGATCAAGCAACATAGGAAGCTACAAAGTCAGCAAAAATATTATAAGGGTTGAGTTTGCGACTAAATCAATTTATATCTTTGCATAGTAAGCATTCTAGACGAGAATCAGATATGTTAATCGAGCTAGGCAGGGTGAGGGTTAACCATAGCATTGCTACTAGGCATACAAAAGTTCCAGATATAGCTATTAATAATCCAATAGAAGCACAAAAAGACTTTAAGATTTTCATTGATAATAAGCCCATTTACTATAGCAAGTTTAACTCAAGGAATAATTGGAGTGCCATTGTCTATCATAAGAAAAAGGGTGAGTTAGTAAGTAAATTTGATCCAAAGGGTAGGGCATTAATTTATGATAGTATAGATTCCAAGTATTCTCATTTTATGCCTGTTGGGAGGCTTGATTTTGCAAGTGAAGGATTACTTATATTGAGTGATAGTAAGGCTGTTGTTTGTGCCTTAATGGAATCAGAGCTTCCTCGTGTTTATATTGTCAAGATTGATTCTAAAATTAATGATAAAATTATTTATGCTATGAGTAATGGCATATCGCTTAAAGATGCTAGAGCAGGCGGGCATAGTCATAGCAAGATTATATCGATGGATTTTCCTGCTATGGAGTTTAAGATTATAAGAAACTCTAAGATTTCCAAGCTAAAGTTATGTATAAAGGAGGGTAAGAATCGCGAAATAAGACGTTTTTTTGCTCATTTTAATGCTAACGTGCTTGATTTGCGGCGAGTTAGCTATGGATTTGTGAATCTAAATGCCCTGCCGCTTGGTAAAACTAGATTTTTCACTAGGGAAGAATACAGGGATTTGAAAAATTTTATGCTACTTCCTAAAGAATTAATATAGCAAGAAATAAATCACTATATTATTTTCTTATAGTTATCATATTGAGTTATGTTTTTGTCTATTTTTTATCTCATTTTGTATATTTTGCTAATAATTCCATCATGGAGAGTAATTAATACTAAAATAATATTAGAAAGTTAGTTCTATAGTCATTATTAACATGCTTTTACAATCAAAAAGCCAATATAGAATAAAAAATTATATTATCATAAAATTATAATTTTTAGCCTACTACTTAAATCAATATAAATTAAATTAACAATCTAGCATTTTACTTGATGTCAAATTCTTCACATATAGCCTCAAATTCTAAATAATACTTCCATGATTCTATAATGTCTAATCTGGTTTGTTTAATATGAGATAATTCATTATCTAATATAGCTTTAAGAGATTTAGCTAGTTTGGGGTTTTGGCTCAAATATGTCAATACATCACTTTCTTTTAGCTTTTTGGCATTGTTGCACAGCATTTCTTTTTGCACCACATCAAATAGATTTTCTAATTCCTTTTTAGTTAGGTATATATTTCTATTATCTTGTAGTTTCTCTAATGTTTTATTTGTTGCATAAATCTTTACATGACTAAAGTTCTTATCGTCCTTGTATGAGTTTGGCATAAGTTGCAATGTTACATCATGTTTATATTCGTTTAATGTTAAGTTGTGTTGTTGGAGATTGCATACGAGTTCTACTTGACCATCTGTAATTGGAATATGGAATCTTATTGGTAAAAATGCACGCAACTCTCCATATAGACTTCCCTCAAAATAATGTTTATCTTTAGGGGGTGGGAATCCAAACTTATGTGAAAGCTCATTCATGGTATTATATGTTTTGCTACCTATTATTTGGCTCATATCAATGTAATGAACTTCAGAAATGCTAGGAATAGATTTTATAATATCATTTGTTACAAACATGCCTTGCATATCTTGCATTTGGATTCTACCGGAGAATAAATGCTCTAGTTGATCTAGGCATGGATTATTGGCTAGATGAAATTGCCCTGTTTGTGGATTATAGTGTTGGTATTTTATGCAATCTTTGAATATGGCAGATAGGTTACCCCCCCCCCCCATTACTATTTCTTGAGTGTTATTTCTTTCTAAAGAGTGATTAATGCTTGATTTGCATATACTAATGGGATCTCTTACAAGTGATATTGCTTTGATTTTATCTTTGATAGTTGAAAAGAATTTTTGATAGTCTTTGAAATTATATTCTGATATAGATATGATATTGTAGTTTTTATTGTCTCGAATAAGTCTAGTGTAAATCTCTCTGTATCTAGTGTAGCCATCTTCATAAAAATGCCAATTCGTGTTAATTCCGCATTTATATAAGAATCTTTGCATGGCATTATGTCCTGTTCCATGTGAAGCTATATATAGAAATTTATATCCCTTTGGAAGCCCTAATCCTAACTTCCATGCAATAGGCATAAACATATCAATAAGTATATTGCCACGTAATACTTTGCTTGTGCGATGTGATATTGCCTTTTTTATTCCGATTTCTTTCATAATCCGCCAAGTGTTATTATTTGTAATACCCATAATGCTCCTTAATCATAGGTTTGATATATGTAGTAAAATATTATTCATGCTTCTCACCAAATATCACGCATATAATTCCAATAAATCCAATTCCTATCCCATAGTATTGCTTAGTTGTAAGTGTTGGTTCAAAGAATATGAATGAGATACTAAGTATGCCAATTAGCCCTACTATTTCCCAGACTGAATATGCCACTCCAAGAGCGATTTTACGCAATGTTAATGACATGCAATAATATGATAAAGCCATCATACAAACGAGATTTATCTTTGGTATGAGATATGATGGGATATGAATTCCTAGAATTTGCAATGTTTCCCCAATGCCCATTTTTTCCAACCATGATGGTATAATTTTTAATAGCATTATTCCTGTGATTTCAAGTCCTATTGCTATGAATAAAAATATCCATGATATTAGCCTTTGTTGCTTATCTCTTGCTGTGTTTTTTGTTTGTTTTATTTCATTATTAGGCTTCATTATATCTCTCTTGATAAAGTAATTGCATTATATCATTGATTGCGTTAGAATCTCTTTTATTTGACTTGGAGAGTTATATGCCCAGTATCACACAAGCAAGCATTGATCTATTAAAATCAAATATTGATATTGTTGATTTGATTAGCCATTATATTGATGTAAGTCGTGTTGGTATTAATTTTATGGCACTTTGCCCATTCCACGATGATAAAACGCCAAGCCTATCTATTAGTCAAGCAAAAGGTTTGTATCATTGTCATGCATGCGGAGCAAGTGGAGATGGAATCAAATTTGTCATGCAACATCAGAATGTAGGGTTTCAGGACGCATTAGAGATAATTGCTAGCTTTTATCGTATATCGCTTGAGTATGTTGATCATGAAAATGGTGCTAGCAAGAAAAAGAGTCATATTTTGGATTCCATTGCTAGCTTTTATCATAACAATCTATTAAATAATCAAGATGTATTGCAATATCTATTCTCTCGTGGCTTAAGTATGGATTCTATTAGGAATTTTAAGATTGGCTATTGTGGAGCTAGCTTTGAGACACAAAAAGCCTTGCAAGAGCACTCTCTTAGCTATAAAGAGGCATTAGAGTATGGAATATTAATTGAGAGTTATAATAGACCATATGCACGATTTAGCAATCGTATCACATTTCCTATTTGCTCTGCTAATGGTTCTGTAGTTGGATTTGGCGGCAGGACATTAAGCAATGATAAGCATATTGCAAAATATATTAACTCCCATCAAAGCAAAATTTTTAATAAATCCAAGATTCTATATGGCTACAATTTAGCAAGGCAATCTATCTATAAGCAAAAAAGCATGATTGTTTGTGAAGGATATTTAGATGTTATTTTACTTCATCAAGCTGGCTTTTGTAATGCAGTTGCTACGCTTGGCACAGCACTAAATAATGGTCATTTAGGCATTATTAATAAGGACAATACAAGTATATATATGTGCTATGATGGAGATATAGCAGGCATTAATGCTGCTTGCAAAGCTGCTAGATTTTTATCTAAGCATAGTAAAGATGGTGGTGTAGTTTTGCTTAGAGATGGGCTTGATCCTGCTGATATGATATTGCAGCATAAAGAAGATGATTTTAGATTAGCCCTAAAGCATGCTAAGTCATTTATTGATTTTGTATTAGAGGATATTGTGATGAAGTTTGATTTAAAAAATCCTATACAAAAGCAGCAAGCCTTACAGGCTAGTTTAGAATTCATGCACACGCTAAACCCACTTATACAAGATGACTATAAAGCCCTAAAATTACCACAATTGCTAAATATACAAAAAAGACATATCACAAAGAAATACGAAAAGCAAAAAGATATAGCCATTATACCTAGCTTTGATAATATTTCAGAGGCAAACATTCTTGTTAGCATGCTAGATAATGAAGAGAATTTTTATCTTGGAATGCAGTTTTTGGATATAAAACATTTTATGACATATAGAGAGGAGTTTAGCATGATATCTAATGGTATAAGAGAACATGATAAAATTATGACTTTACGTTTTAAGAGTAATGCAAGCTTTTCTAATAAGGAATTTGCCTATGAGCTTAGAATCTTTTTGCTTGCCTATGCTAAAAATCTAGTCAATAATATCTCAAGGGATTCTAATCTTATTGGCATGGCTAGGATTGAGGCTATTGGCAAGCTAAGGAATGCTATACGTATATTAGAGTTAGAGCGTAGATTAGTCGTTGTATAGTGCTTTAAAAACTAGCATTTATTTGCATGATGATAGTTTTATTCCAATTTTGCTTTGATAATATCATAGACTAGTTTTGGCTGTATATTATCTAGACGCAGTCCGATAGCTGGATTTTTGGCATAGTCTTTGATAATAGAATCTAGATTTTTGTAGCTGAAGATTCCTAGCGGAGTAAGCATTGTGTGGTGTTTTTCCTTGCTAAAGATTCCATATCTCATGGGATTATTATGTTTGCTATATTGATTTAGGCTTAATGTTTGCACTCCTAAAGCACTAGCGCAATGTAAAAGTAGAGTATTATTTGATACAAACAATCTAGCATAACTTATTATTGCTAGCAGTTGCTTTTGGTTGTTTGATATGTATAGATTATTTTTACTCAAATTTGAATATTGCTCTAGCATAGTTTCATATGCTGCTTGCTCACTTGGGTTTGCAATGATTAGAATCATATTGTCATCAGCTAGTAAATTCGCAGTGCTAAAGAAGTTTTTAACCTCCCAACCTATGCTATTGCCATCTTTACTAGGATATATAATGATTAGATTAGATTCCATGTTTGATTTAAATCTAGATTCCAAATATTTGCCTGCTTGCTGTTGCTGCTGTATGGTTAAATATAGTTTTGGGAAGAAAATTCCTTGACAATTAAGAGCTTTTAACAAGTCAAGGTTATATTGTATTTCGTGTTTTTTTGGAGACAATCTAGATTGCTTAATTTTATAATTGAATAAAAATGAATGCAAATCAGAGAATATTCCTATACGTATTTTTACTTTGGCTAGAAATAGTGCTATAGTGCTTTTTTTATCTTGAGTAAATGATATTGATATATCTACTTTTGCTTCCTTTATAGCACTAGATAGGCTATGTTTGGAATCTATTAGCAAGATATTGCTTATTTCTGGATTGTTGTCTAGTAAATATCTCATACTTGAATGTATAAGTAAGCTTATTTTTGCATTTGGATAGTTTGTTTTTATCGAGTATATACATGGTAGGCAAAAGATAGGAAATGATAGATTTTGATATTGGTTGCAGTAAACAAGCAAGAAATGATAGCTTTTGTCTTTATTTAGTCTTATCATCTATAGCTTTCATAATATCTTGCATGATTTTTGTGGGATTTGTGTTTGCATTAATGATTATTTTGCTTGCTTTAGTATAAAGTGGCTCTCTTTGTATATAAAGTTCTTTTGCCTTCTGAATGTCTTTAAATAATGGTCTAGTATTTACTTCATTTATAATTCTTTGCACTATAGAATCAAAATCTATTTTTAGATATATAGCAATGCCAAGCTTGCTTATGTCGTTAAATATTGGCATACCACCACCTGTGGCTATGATGTTATTGCTACTATTTTCAAACTCATCTATAAAGTTTTTTTCAAGCAAACGGAAATAATGTTCTCCTTTTGAAGCAAAAATGTCCTTAATGCTTGTTTTCTGTATTGATTCTATATAGCTATCACTATCTATTAAACTCTTATCCAAATTTTTTGCTAGCATTGACGCAATGCTACTTTTACCACTGCCCATAAAGCCAATCAAAACTATATTTTGCATAATTAATTCCTAACCTTAAAATTTGGTAATTTTAAGGTTATGATTATATTATGATAACGCGTGATTTTATAGTTAAAGTTTATAAAATAAGATTTGTATTATAATATTTAAAAGTTAAAAATAAAATTAAATTATCAATTTCATTCTTAGATATAAAATTAACAGTGTGTATTTTTTACTCATTTTTGTAAAAAAAAATAAATACAAAATTAATAAAAAGATATTTCAAGAAAATATATTTTATAATCTCAAACATGTCGTATATGGCTAGGTTGAGGTTATATACTACACCGCGTATTTCGAGTTTTTAAGGGAGGCTTAATGCAAGAAGATAAGATTATTGAGGGATATTTGGGTATAACTCCCGAACGTAAAAAGAGTAGAATGCCTGCTAGGTTAGATTGGTGGCAGAGTGCTACAGGTTTATTTTTGGGCTTGTTTATGATAGCACACATGTTTTTTGTATCGAGTATACTAATTAGCGATGAGTTTATGTATACTATTACAAAATTCTTTGAAGGTAGTATTTTTATTGCTGCGGGTGAGCCAAAGATTGTTAGCGGAGTAGCAGCGTTTGTTTTTATAGTGTTTGTAGCACATGCTTTTTTGGCTATGCGAAAGTTTCCTATTAATTATAGGCAATTCTTGGCTTTGAAGGCTCATAAGCATGTTATGAAGCATAGCGATACTAGCTTGTGGTTTATCCAAGCTGCAACTGGTTTTGTTATGTTTTTCCTTGCTAGTGTTCATTTGTATATTATGTTCGCACAACCTGATACAATAGGACCAAGCGGATCATCTTTCCGTTTCTTTGAACAAAATTTTTGGTTACTATATATAGTATTGTTATTTGCTGTTGAGCTTCATGGCTCTATTGGATTATATAGACTTTGCATTAAATGGGGTTGGCTTGAAGGGTTAGGTATATCAGGTTTAAGGAATGCTAAATGGGCTATGAGTGCATTCTTTATTATATTGGGATTAGCAACTTTCTGGGCTTATTTTTCTAAGGGAATGAATCAGAATTTCAAAGACATTAATGATGCAAAAGAATATGATCATGAGCGTTTTTCTAAACATGCTCAATCTAATCTAGCAAATCCAGATTATATGGCTAAAGTAGCAGTTTCTATTGCTAAAGAGAACTTGAGCAAGTAATTTGAAAGGAAGATTTTATGAAAGTAGTATATTGCGATTCGTTAATTATTGGTGGAGGTTTAGCTGGATTGAGAGCGTCTATAGCTACTCAACAAGAGGGGTTAAATACTATTGTGCTTAGTCTTGTTCCTGTTAAGAGAAGCCACTCAGCTGCAGCTCAAGGTGGAATGCAAGCAAGTCTTGGAAACTCTGTTAAGAGTGATGGAGATAATGAGGATCTACATTTTATAGATACAGTTAAGGGCAGTGATTGGGGTTGCGACCAAGATGTAGCCAGAATGTTTGTAAATACAGCACCAAAGGCAATTAGAGAATTAGCTGGATTTGGTGTTCCATGGACTAGAATACAAAAGGGCGATCGTCCTGCGGTTATTAATGGGGAGAAAGTAACTATTACAGAAGACGATTTCCGACATGGCTATATACATTCACGCGATTTTGGTGGCACAAAAAAATGGAGGACTTGTTATACTTCTGATGCAACCGGGCATACTATGTTATATGCTGTTGCAAATGAGGCTTATAAGCTTGGAGTTGATATTCAAGATAGAAAAGAAGCAATATCTATTATTCATCAAGATGGTAGATGTTATGGTGCAGTTGTTAGAGATTTAATAACTGGTGAGCTATCAGCGTATGTGGCTAAGGGAACTTTGATTGCTACAGGTGGATATGGTAGGGTATATAAACATACAACTAATGCTGTAATTTGCGAGGGAATTGGTGCTGCGATTGCAATGGAGACTGGTATTGCTAAGCTTGGCAATATGGAAGCTGTGCAATTCCACCCAACTCCTCTTGTGCCTACAGGTATATTACTTACAGAGGGTTGTCGCGGTGATGGTGGAATCTTGCGAGATGTTGATGGCTATCGATTTATGCCAGATTATGAGCCAGAGAAAAAGGAGCTAGCAAGTCGGGATGTTGTATCAAGAAGAATGCTTGAGCATATAAGGAATGGAAAAGGTGTAAAATCTCCTTATGGTGATCATTTATGGCTTGATATTGCTATTTTGGGTAGAGCGCATGTTGAACGTAATTTGCGTGATGTGCAAGATATTTGTAAGACATTTGCAGGATTAGATCCAGCTGAAAAGTGGGCTCCTGTTCGTCCTATGCAGCATTATTCAATGGGTGGTATTAGGACAGATTATAGAGGGGAATCTTATCTTAAAGGACTCTTTGCTGCAGGTGAGGCTTCTTGCTGGGATTTGCACGGCTTTAATAGGCTTGGTGGTAATTCTGTTAGTGAAGCTGTAGTTGCTGGTATGATTATTGGAGACTATTTTGCTGAATTTTGCAAAGGAGCACAAGTTGATGTTCGGACTTCAACTCTTGAATCTTTTATCAAAAAAGAAGAGTCATATATTGCTTCATTATTAAATAGCTCTGGGACTGAAAATGTTTATGAATTAAAAAATAGCATGAAAGAGGTAATGGAACATAGTGTCGGAATCTTTCGTGATGGCAAAGGCTTACAAGATGCTTTAAATAAACTAGAGAATTTATATAAGCGCACAAGGAATATACGTGTAACCAATAAAAAGGTTCATAATAATCCAGAATTAGAAGATGCTTATCGTACTACTAAAATGCTCAAAATCGCTTTATGTATAGCTAAGGGTGCGCTTGATCGGACAGAATCAAGAGGAGCACACTCAAGAGAGGATTTTCCAAAGCGCGATGATTTGAATTGGTTAAAAAGAACTCTTGCAGGTTGGGGAGATGATCCGGCTCAAACATTGCCTGATATAACATATGAAGATTTGGATATTATGAAAATGGAAATAGCCCCCGGATTCCGTGGATATGGAGCTAAAGGTATGATTATAGAACATCCAAATAGTGCGATAAGACAAGCAGAGATAGAGAAAATCACCAAAGAAGTGCAAGCTAAGGGCGGAGATAGATACGCGATACAAGAGGCATTAATGCCATTTAATTTACAACCACACTATAAAGCAAGAAACCAAAGATTAGGAGATAAGAGATGAGTATGGAACAAGGAAGAACTATTACTATTAGAGCATTAAAATTTGATCCACAGAGTGCTATTTCTAAGCCTCATTTTAGGGAATATAAATTACAAGAGACTAGCTCTATGACTGTTTTTATTGCTCTAAATATGATTAGAGAGCAACAAGATCCAGATTTGAGCTTTGATTTTGTTTGTCGTGCTGGGATATGCGGTAGTTGTGGTATGATGATTAACGGAAGACCCGGACTTGCCTGTAGGACACTTACTAAGGATTTTCCTGATGGCGTAATAACTCTTATGCCATTACCAGCCTTTAAGCTTATTAAAGACTTGAGTGTAAATACAGGTGATTGGTTTGAGGGTATGACAAAACGTGTTGAAAGTTGGATTCATACACAGCATAAACCAGATATTTCTAAACTTGAGGTTCCAATAGAACCTAATGTAGCTGATGAGGTATTCGAGCTTGATAGATGTATTGAGTGTGGTTGTTGTATTGCTAGTTGCGCGACTAAAGTTATGAGAGATGACTTTGTTGGTGCTGCGGGTATGAATAGGGTGGTTCGATATATGATTGATCCTCATGATGAGCGCACTGATGATGATTATTATGAGCTAATTGGAAATGATGATGGTGTTTTTGGTTGTATGAGCCTAATTGCATGTCATGATGTTTGCCCTAAAGAATTGCCATTGCAAAGCAAAATTGCATATTTAAGGCGTAAAATGGTTGCCTTACGATAATTTGCTATAATTAGATAGTAGATATTTATCTACTATTCGATATATTGCTTCTAATATATGAGAGGCTTTATATACTAAAGAGTAAATTATTTTACGATTGTCCTTTGTATTATATGTACATTTTGCAGCTATATGTTTCATAACGCTTTGGGCTTTGGTAAAATGATATACCTCTTTTGTCCTAACATAATTCCATATAATTCTTCAGATGAAAGTTTTTAAGAATGACACAGAAATTTTATCTTGTGTTGGTTCTATCTAATTAATTTATACTAATTTTAAATCACAATAACAAGTAAAATTCAAATTAATCAAATTGATAAATGATAATAAATAAGTGTAAAAGATATTATAAAATCAAAGTGATGAATATATGAAGAAAATAGCGTGTGGGTGGGAGTTTGTGGCATGTTTGTGTGAAATCAAAGTGAGGGGTTATTTTCTTGAATTTGTCAAAAGATTTTTATACATTGTAAAAAGAATCCTATACATTCCTGTGCATTATCCTATACATGAGTCTAAAAATCATGAGAAAAGAGCGATTTTAAGGGCATTTAAACGCTTTTAAACAAAAATATTTAAATGTTTAAATAGTAAAATTTGTAAAATTGCTTTTAGTAAAACAAATAGCATTAAAGTTTTTGAAATAAACCTACTACAACACCTAATATTTCATAGTTTTCACCTTCTAGTATTATGTCATCATAGCTTTTATTATCGCTTATAAGCTTGTATTTTGGACGTTTTTGCAGTCTTTTGATATATAGCTCATCATCTATGCGGGTAACGCAGATTTGCTCCTCTCTTGGTATGCCTTTTTCTAAAGAAGCCTTGCTTTGCACTAAAAGCTTGCAATTAGGTGGTATGGTCGGGAGCATAGAATCACCTCTAGCGTGGATTATTGACAAATCCACAAAAGAAGTAAGCCCAAAATTCCTATGCAAAAAGCTCTTATCAATCCCTACATAGCTTTCTATATTCTCATCATTAATAAGTCTTTGCCCTGCACTTGCATAGACATCATAAATTGGGATTTGGATAGTGTCATTTGATTGAGAGTTATTTTGACTAAGGAATCCTTTATTTTGCGACTTAGGAATCACTAAGGAATCACTAAGGAATCTATTTTGAGGCGACTTGGGAATCTCATCATCAAAAAAATATGATGTTGCTATATTAAATTCTTGACTTATTTTTTGTAAAAAATCTGCCGTTGGAGATGTTTTTCCATACTCATAGTTTTGGAGTGTTCTCGAATTAATATTTAATCGGCTTGCAAATTCCTCTTGAGTTAACTCACCCCTTATTTCACGAATTTTTTTATGTATATTCACTCTAAGCCTTTGACAATACGAAAAATAAATCGTATAATTACTCTAATTAGCTTATTTTAGCTTAAAAAGTTTAAAGATAGGCTAATTGGTAGGGAGGGTGGGAAGAATATCACTTTTAGGACTGAATGATGAAAATCAAGAAGTTTAAAAAAGTGGTTGTAAAACTTAAGCTTTGGAGGCTGAAAATAACCTTTAAAATAGGCTAAACAGCTTTCAAACTTAATTTTCAATTCACTTTCCCCTTAGCTTTAGGCTCTGGGGTTAGTGGATTATAGCATAAAATCATAAAAAGGATAAGAATGAATGAGAGTGTAGCAGCACAAATGCTAAAAAGAGGCATGAGGCTTAGGGCTTGGGCGATTTCTAAGGGTGTAGAAAAACATTTAACTCTGCTTAAATCCCTATCTACAGGCAAGACACAAGGTAGATATGGTAAAAGCAAGGAGCTAAGAATTGCGCTAGAGCAAGAGGGATTCTATATCCCTAAAAAGACAATAGGAGTTGGACAA
>NZ_JRPD02000040.1 GCF_000765805.2 Helicobacter muridarum
CATCGAAATTATCCATCTCATACTTTAAGCTTATATTGAATGTATATCCCCAAGTAGCTCCTAACTCATAAGTATCAGCAAGCAACTTACCATTGCCAATACCTCCTGCTGTAAGCCAATTCCTAGCAACTCCTAATTGAGCACTTAGCCTCTCATAGTAAAATGCTAGTCCCAACTCAAAGCCATAGTTAATAATAGGAAAGTCTAGATTCTCTCTTACTCCTTCTCTATTTGTTGTCCCGTTGTTAGTGCCTTTAGAGTAGCTATTAATGAAGTTAAGAATATTTCCTACATATGTGGCGAATCTTGCACTCATAAAATCATTTCCATAATCAAGTGTAAATTCTGCATGATTGGAATATTCTGATTTTAGGTTTGAGCTTATAAATATATGAGAGTCGCGAAGCAATGTAGCATCTCCTGGCATTGCCCCTCTAGTGCTAAACGCATATTTCAAGCTAATATCAAGCCCATCAAGAGGAGTGTAGTATAAGCCTGTGCTAGGAGAAACTCCACCTGTAAAGTGGCTTTGCGAATTCTTATCATAGTAATAATATAAATCTGCTCTAGATCCAAATCCCCATTTAAGATTAGGCAATATCTGCCAGCTATCTTGAGCAAATCCGCCAAATATATATGCTTCCTCTCTGCCTCTATTTACGCCCTCTTGCTCGCTTTTTTGCATATTATCATCACGCACACTTATGCCTTGAAAGTCAAGCCCATATTCAAGTAAATGAATATCATTAAAATCATTGTTAAGTCGAACATTGCCACCGTAGTTATTAAAAACAATAGCTCTTGGAAGCTTGCCTTCATCATCATGACCCGTTCCACCTGTCGCAACATCAAAAAGTGGGACTAAATTTACATTTCTTATATTGTTATATACACTTACATTTATGCCTGTTTTACCATGTCCGGGATTGTATTCATAAGTTGCATTAAAGTTTTGATTTTGATTGTGCGTTTTGAAAATCTCACTACCAAAATTCTCGCCTGTCGCCTCGCCAATATCTGCCCTAAAGGGTCGATTAGCAAAGTCATTTATTATGCTATATCCTATGCTAAGCCTCTTTGTCTCGTCTAATTGTCCTCCAATTTTTAGTAAGATATTATTCTGCAATGAATTGCTTCCTAATACTGCATTTCTTGTAGTAAGGAAATTTTTATATACATTTTTTGCATCTCTGTAGTTTAGGATATTTTGGTGGTTTACTGATGCTAAGATTCCTACATCATTGAATAGTCTCGCGTATGCAGTTACTTGGGCTCGGTAGCCAAAATTGGTAAAGAATCCTGTGCTTATTTCAGCACCAAAATTTTGTCCTTTTCGCAGAAAATCGCTAGCATCTTTTGTTTGAAATGCTATAGATCCTGTAAGCCCACCAGGTCCACTACTAGCATCAGATACGCCTTTACTTACTACTACTTGCTTTAGCAAAGATGGATCAGCCATAACATTACCTTGATGGTGAAAGGCATTTCCAGTTTGTGCTGCTCCATCTATTGTTACTCTCATCATAAATGTTTCAAATCCCCTTACATACACTTTTTGCCCCATAACAGAGCCACCACCTACTGCAATACTTGGATCACTTTTAAAGATTTCTTTTAGATTTAATGCTTGGGTATTTTCTATTTCAGTAGAGGTGATTATAGTTTTGGTGCTAGTTTCATAGCCTTGTAGGTGACTAGTTGCTGTGACGGCATTTAGTAAATGTGTTTGATTGTCATTGTTTAATTTATCTTGTTGAACTGCTAGAGCATACGCAATACTTATCATATTTAATATAAAAAATTTCTTCACAATTTAACCTTAATATTTGATTTAAAGTGTTATTTTAGCAACTTTTTACTTTAAAAGCAACTTAGTTGCATTAAATATTTTTTATTGCTTAGGATTTTTAGTTTTTTGTATAAATTACAAATTATTGTTTTGACATAGAAATAAGTGTTCTAAAGTATTCTGAAGAGTTACTAATATTATAGTATTATGTGAGAGATGTAAAACCTCATAATCCAAGACATAAAGAGTTAAATGCTACCTAAAGTAAGAGTAAGTTTTATGGGTAAAAAGATATTATTTAGTCCATATTTCATTTTGACTATAGTAATGAATGATAATTATTTCATTATCTAGTATAAATGCTTCTAGCGAATCTGTATATCGCCAGCTTCCATTATCCCCATCTATAGTATCTATAGAATCTAATTGCGCCTTTGGCTCAGAGTTTGGACTCTTTAGCCTCTTTGCAAATGAAAGTGAGCTAAAGGCTTGGTATTCCATTTGCCTTTCGTTGTCTGTTTGATTGAAATCTTTTCCACCATTTTTGATTAATTCTATTAATGCTTCTTTATAATTTTTATTTATACGTCTTGCAAAAATATTGGAATCTAAAAGCATAATAAAAGCATCTTCTAAGCTTACTTTTTCTAAGATATATACACGAACGCCTGATTTAGCTCTAGATAAGGTATTGCTAGTTGGATTAATAGTATTATTTTGCGAGGATATTTCTTCTTGCATAAGAAAATTACATCCATCGCATGCTGCAACTACATTACCTAGTTTATATCCTTCAAGTCTCTGATTTACTGCTTCAAGCTGCTTTTCGCTACCCCCAAACCGTCCAGCTGCTGTGCAACCTAATAATGTGATACTTAAGAATAATGCAGTAATGGCATGGTAAATATATTGCATAATATTCCTTGTTGGTGATTGAGTTATCTGTGATTATAGCATTTTTAATTTTTGTTGCATAATTTGCGCTATATTTGTGCTTTTTTGGTTGAAAGGAGTGATAAATGTTAATTAAGTTTAAAAATATAGATCCAAAGCTAGGCAAGAATGTATTAATTTGTGATGGAGCTAAGATTATTGGTGAGGTTGAAATTGGCGATAATTCTTCGATTTGGTATAACTGCGTGTTACGCGGAGATGTAAATTTTATTCGTATCGGCAAAAACACCAATGTGCAGGATTTAACCATGATACATGTTTGGCATAGAGAGCCTAATATGCCTTATAGTGGATTCCCAGCTATTATTGGAGATAATGTAACTATAGGACATAGCTGTATTATCCATGCTTGCAATATACATGATAATTGCCTTATTGGTATGGGTAGTATTATTATGGATGGCGCAGAGATTAGCAGTGATTCTATTGTAGGTGCTGGGTCTGTGGTTACAAAGGGTAAGAAATTCCCACCAAGATCACTTATTATTGGTAATCCTGCTAAACTCATCAGGGAGCTAAGAGATGATGAGGTGGTTGAAATAGCAAATTCTGCGAAACGATACTTGGAATTTGCTAAAGACTTTTACTAGAGATGCTTTTATTTGGATAAGAAGCAAAATCAAACTAATAACTTTAGAGTTATAGTTTGATCTCGCAATTTGTTTTAAGCCTTATGCATAGAATCACCAACTAGCACTTGAGCAAGATTCCTTATCTCCTGCATCGCAGGCTTTCTTATAATACTGTTGCGCTAAATTTGAATTTTCGCTTACACCTTTTGCGTTACGATACATATACCCTAGACTTGCGCATGCCTTTGCCTCTTTTTTATCACATAATGACTTATAAAGCTCTATTGCCTTTGTGTAGTTTCCTTCGTTATAGGCTTTATTTGCATCATCAAGGCTTTCTGCTCCTATTAGAATCCCAGATAATAATGCTGAAGCGAGAATCACTGTAAAAAATTTTTTCATATTATTCCTTAATATTAAAATATTTGAGAATAGTAGCATATTCATGCCAAAATAGGCTATATTCTACGATTTTTTAGCATGTCTTTTAGCCTTTAAATAATTAATACTTTTACTAAATACTTTTTAAAATAATGCAAAAGCATATTAATTGTCTAATTTATATACAAAATTAATTAGTATGTATAAAATTTTGTGTTTTCTGTTTTGAAATTAGGCTTTAGATTCCTTATGCTATATATTAGAATATAAGCATTCTTTACAATTTGTGAGTTTGTTGAAAGATGTATAAGGTAAATAAGGAGAATGTATGAGTAATCCAGAAACAAAAGAGGGCAAGTATGACGAAGCATATAGATTATCAATTGAGAATCCACAGGAGTTTTGGGCTGCTGCTGCTAGGAATATCCATTGGTATCATTGGTATGATAAAGTTTTAGAGGTTATTGATAACCATTATAGATGGTTTGTTGGTGGCTGCATGAATAGCTGTTATAACGCAGTGGATTTACATGTTCACCATGGTGATGGAGATAGAACTGCAATAATTTATGACTCCCCTGTAACAAATACAATCAAAACCTACACATATAGAGAATTGCAGACAAGAGTAGCAAAAACAGCTTGGATTCTAAAGCTAAAGGGTGTGAAAAAAGGCGATACCGTGCTAATTTACATGCCTATGATTCCAGAAGCACTTATTGCTATGCTTGCATGTGCTAGGATTGGAGCAATTCATACTGTTGTGTTTGGTGGATTTGGTGCCCATGAGTTGGCTCTTAGAATCGAAGATGCCAAACCAGCTATGATCATTAGTGCTAGTTGTGGTATTGAGGTGTCAAAGATTATTGATTATAAGGAGATTCTTGATTCTGCAGTTAAACAAAGCTCACATAAAGTAAATGCCGTTTTGCTTTGGCAGAGACCACAAAAACATGTTGATATGATTCCATTCCGAGATATTGATTGGGAAGCCTTAGAAGTAATGGCAAAAGAAGAGCCATGCACTCCTCTAGATTCTATTGACCCATTATATATTCTTTATACTAGTGGTACAACAGGCAAGCCCAAAGGAGTTATTCGCAGTAATGGTGGACATTGTGTCGCTATGAAATGGACTATGGATAATATTTATGCTACTAAGCCCGGAGATGTATTCCTAGCGGCATCTGATGTTGGTTGGGTTGTTGGGCATAGTTATATCGTGTATGCCCCGCTTTTTAATGGTAGCACTACTGTAGTCTATGAAGGCAAGCCTGTTAGAACTCCTGATGCCGGAGTTTTTTGGCGTATGATTGAGCAGCATAAGATTAATGTCTTATTTGCTGCGCCAACTGCTTTCCGTGCTATAAAAAAGGAAGACCCAAAAGGCGAGTTAATTAAGAAATATAATCTTTCTTCCTTGCGAAGTGTATTTGTAGCCGGAGAGAGATGTGATACTGATACATTAAAGTGGATAGAGAAGATTACTAAGCGTCCAGTAATAGATCACTGGTGGCAAACTGAAACAGGTTGGGCGATTTCTGGGAATCCTATAGGCCTAGAAATGCTAAAAATTAAGCCCGGTAGCTCGACAAAACCTATGCCCGGATTTAATCTAAAAGTTCTAGATGAAGATGGTAAAGAATGTAAGAGAGGCAAGCTAGGTAATCTTGTGTTAAAGCTTCCATTGCCTCCTGCATGCTTGCTTGGGATTTGGAAGGATGATGAAAGATATAAAAAGAGCTATTTAGATCATTATCCGGGCTATTATCTAACAGGCGATAGTGGATATATTGATGAAGATGGTTATGTCTTTGTCATGGGAAGAATGGATGGTGTAATTAATGTCGCAGGGCATAGAATCTCAACAGGAGCTTTAGAAGAGAGTGTTAGTTCTCACCCAAGCGTTGCTGAATGCGCTGTTGTTGGGATTGATGATGACTTTAGAGGTGAAGTTCCTTTGTGTATTGTAGTGCTAAAAGATGGAGTAACTGATAAACCAGAGCTTATTAAAGAGAGCATTATTAGATTAGTTATTGCTGAAGTTGGTGCTTTTGCAAATTTGAAAATTATAGGTATTGCTCAAAAGTTGCCTAAAACTCGCAGCGGCAAGATTTTGCGAGGCACAATTAGAAGTATAGCCGAAGGCAAAGAGTATACTAAGCCATCTACTATTGAAGATGAGACAAGTCTTGCACATATAGAGAGTGTAATTAGGCAGCTTGGATTCCCAAAAGTTAAGGATTCTAAAGCCATATAATGTTTTAGTTGAATGCTATTTTGCTTGTATGATTTTTATATGTTTTGTTTTAGGTTATGGATATAGGGCATGTTATGCCTTATGTCCATACAAGTTAAAAATTTGAATAGCGTTTTTATTGCTGTGTAAGGGCTGATAAAGCTAAATATATGAAGTGTGGCTCTAAGTTATGGAATTCGATTTATATATTTGGATTCTATTGTTTAGTGTCTCTAAATTTAGAAGTTAAATTACATAATTAAGGAGAGTATATGAGTGCAGGTAGGTTATTTAGAGAGGCTGTAGCAAGGCATGCTCCATTGCAAATATTAGGAGCTATCAATGCCTATTCAGCCTTGCAAGCTACTAAAACTGGAGCAAAGGCATTATATCTAAGTGGTGCGGGTGTGGCAAATGCTAGTATTGGTGTGCCAGACTTGGCAATTACTACATTAGAAGATGTAATTATTGATGCTAGACGCATTACAGCTACTACAAATGTTCCTTTGCTCGTTGATATTGATACTGGATTTGGCGGTGCTTTTAATATTGAACGTACAATTAAAGAGATGATTAGGGCTGGTGTTGCAGCTGTGCATATTGAGGATCAGGTTGCACAGAAGAGATGTGGGCATAGACCAAACAAGGAGTTAGTAAGTAAAGAAGAAATGTGCGATAGACTGAAAGTTGCAATTCATACGCGAAATAATTTGGATAAAGAATTTGTAATTATGGCACGAACTGATGCGCATGCTAGCGAAGGGCAAAAAAGTGCTATTGATAGAGCTTTAGCTTATGTAGAAGTTGGCGCGGATATGATTTTTGCAGAGGCAATCCATACATTAGATGAATATAAATCTTTTGTAGATGAGGTTAAAGTACCAGTATTAGCCAATATTACGGAATTTGGTAAGACACCATACTTTAGCATACAGGAATTGCAAAGTGTAGGAATCTCTATGGTGCTATATCCATTATCTGCATTTAGGGCAATGAATAAGGCTGCTTTAGATGTATTTAAAGATATTCTTACTAATGGACATCAAAAAGGCAGCATTGATAAAATGCAAACAAGAGAGGAGCTTTATTCTATGCTTGGTTATTATGAATATGAAGATAGATTAGATATTTTATTTAAGAAGTAGCTAGTCAATATTTTATTTTAAAAGGAGATTATAATGAGTGCTAAAAAAAAACAAGGCGGATTAGCTGGTATTGTTGCTGGGAAAACTGCTATTTGCACAGTTGGCGATGGGCATAGTCTGCGCTATTGCGGATATGATATTTATGAATTGGCAAAGCATGCTAGCTTTGAGGAAGTGGCGTTTTTGCTACTATATGGAGAATTACCAAAGATAAGTGATTTAGAAACTTTTAAAAAGAATTTATTTAGCAATAGAATCTTGTCTAAAGAAATGAAAGAGATTCTAAAACTTGTGCCAAAAGATTCTCACCCTATGGACGTTATGCGCACAGGTGTTAGCTTGCTTGGGAATCTTAGTCCTGAAAAACCAGACTTTAGCAATCAAGATTTTGTTGCATTGCAAATATTAGGTGCTAGTCCTAGCATTTTGCTATATTGGCATGCATATCATTATCAAAACAAAGAGTTAGATTTTGAATCAAGTGAATCTGTGCTTGAGTGTAGTACTGCTAAGTTTTTTTTAGAAACCTTGCATCAAAGACAAGTCCCTCAAATTTGGGTTGACGCTATGAATGTGAGCCTTATTCTATATGCTGAACATGAATTTAATGCTTCTACATTTACTAGTCGCACCATAGCTTCTACATTATCTGATTTACATTCAAGTATAGTAGGCGGCATTTGTGCTTTGAAGGGTCCTTTGCATGGTGGAGCAAATGAGGCTGCAATGGAGCTGCTTAGTGGGTTGCCAAATGTTGAATCTGTGCTGCCTGCTATGCAGAAAAAGCTTGATAATAAAGAAAAGATTATGGGCTTTGGACATAGGGTATATGTAACCAATGACCCAAGAAATATCATTATAAAAGAGTGGAGTAAGAAGCTTAGTAATTACAACGCAGATAACAAAAACGAGCTTGTTAAATCTGGATTATTAACTCATGATGTATTGGAGTCTAGTAAAGATTTGTATGATAAAAGCGAAGTAGTAGAGCGGTTTATGTGGGAATCTAAGAAGTTATTTCCTAATTTGGATTTTTACTCCGCTTCTACATATCACTTTATGGGGATTCCTACTGATTACTTTACGCCTATTTTTATTATGAGTAGAGAAACAGGCTGGCTTGGACATATCTTTGAGCAAAGAGCAGATAATAAGCTTATAAGACCTAATGCAGAATATATTGGCTCAGGAGATAGGGAGTTTGTAGCTATGTCTTCGCGCTAGTTTATTCTTATTGACTTATTTTGATTCTAAGACTTACTATGCTTGCTTGTATATAACATTAAGCATGGCTCCACCTTACTTAAAGCTTAGAGCTTTAAGTAAAGCTTTTCACTATAAAAACAAGTATATAATCCATTCAAGACTTAAATATCAAGATAAAAAATCAAAGACTAAACTTCACTAAATTTTAAAGTATTT
>NZ_JRPD02000041.1 GCF_000765805.2 Helicobacter muridarum
AAATACTTTAAAATTTAGTGAAGTTTAGTCTTTGATTTTTTATCTTGATATTTAAGTCTTGAATGGATTATATACTTGTTTTTATAGTGAAAAGCTTTAAGTAAGGTGGAGTCTAGAGATTTATTAAAACTAAGTCTCAAGTCTGAATCTTATTCCTTAAATCTCTTTTGCATAAATTCAAGTATCTTTTTGGCATGCCCTTTTGCTTTTACATTGTAGAAAGATTCTATGATACGGTTATTTTGAATGATAAATGTGCTACGAATAATTCCTTGAACTTCTTTGCCATACATCATTTTTTTACCATAGGCATGATATTGTGTTGCTACATTCTTAGCTACATCGCTAAGTAGAGTTATACCTAAATTTTGCGTTTGTATAAATTTCTTATGCGTTTCTATCTTATCGGGGCTAATCCCTATAACTATCGCATTTAAAGCATCAAATTCGCTTAATAGCTCGCTAAACTCTTTTGCTTGGGTTGTGCAGCCACTAGTATTATCTTTGGGATAGAAATACAATACAATAATATAGTTACTTAAATCTTGTAAAGCTAGCTCTACCCCGTCCTCGTTTGGAAGACTAAAGTTAGGTGCTATATCTCCTGCTTGGAGTTTGTTTTGATTTTGCGTCATTTGCTTCCTTTGATATTTCTAAAATTTAGAATCTAAAATTTAATTCTAAATTCTAAATAAATAAGGCTGTAAGACTATTATAATATTGTTAACTTTCTCTATAAGTCAAGCCCTACTTCAAACATTAAGGTAAAATTTTTAGTCTTAGAGAGATGAATGCTAGAATCATTAAAATATTGTTGCTCTCCTTTATAAGTCAGGTCCATAGGACAAAAATCGTAGTAGATTCCCTTCAGCTTTGCATAAAAGGTTGGCATTCTATGGTTTCTATGTGGTGGCAAGACTTTATAATCGCGCCAAACCATGCTAATGGCAGCCTCAAGCTTATAGCTTCCATCAAAGTTTAGTTTTTTAGTATCAATACCATAACCCAAATAACGTCTTCCAAAGGCATAGGCAAGACCTACCTGAAAATTTAACCCGAATCTTTGAGTAAGCATAATTTCACTAAAAGCTCCAAAACCTAAATATACATTAATATTGTTAAAACCTTGTGCATATCTATTTTTCGTAAAAAAGTGCAAATCACCTGTAAAGTTAGCATACAATAGCACAGGTGTTCCATTTAGATAACTTAAATCTACACCAAGATGAATTGATGCAGCAATATCATAGCCAATGTCTTGTTTTTTATTGTTATTGTTTGGAATTATTAGGGTTTTATTATTAAGCGTATTCTTTGCATATCCTAGCATTGCTTCTGTTCCAAAATAAAACCATTTTGTATATATTTTTGCAATTCCAGATATATATCCGCCTATACCATCTACGCTAGAGGTAGGACCATTGAAATTTTCGTAATACGCACCTATTCCTAATAGCGCGTTTGAGCAATTCGAGAGCTCACCTAGATATGTATAATAACATCTTGAGCCATATTGACCATAGGCACTAGGTTTAGCTTTGTAATTTGTAAAACTTTGTGCATTCTGTGGGGCTAAATTGTCTTGAATATTAGGATAGCTAGGCACGTCTTGAGCATTAAGTATGATTGAGAGGCAAAGATAAAACACTAAAGGAACAAATAGTTTTATTTGCATATCATTCCTTTTTATTTGGAAACAATTAAAAACTAATGCTTGGTAATTCCATTTCAAAATTATCCTATTCACCATTAATAATTCCATTGAGGAGATAAGCACCAAAACTAATACCAGCACTACCAAGTAATCCAACCCACCAAGCTTGCCCCTTTGTCTCACGCATTTCTTGCTCAGATAACACAACTACATCAACATTCTGTGTGCCAAAAAGAATTTGCATTTCCTCAATATTTTATATGTGCTTCTATTGTATATTAAAAACAATAAATATAATCTAAAATAATTTAAATAATGAATTTACTGTATATTATTTCATTTCTACCTGATAATAGTAACAAATACTTAAAATATGCTAATATTTTTAATTTATAATTTCCAACGTAACTTTGAAAAACATTAACTTCTATAGCCATAGCTAAGCAAGGCTTATTATTGTATATTGTGTAAACTTTTAGTCTTAGTATTACACATAAGGAATAGTATGCTTGTTATTCTTGTAGATACCTTTGGATATTTTTTTAGAAGTTATTATGCTCTCCCACCGTTGCAAAATTCTAAACATTTTCCTACTTCATTACTTACAGGATTTAGCCATTTTGTATTTAATTTGTATAAAGATAACCCAAATACTTGCATAATATTTGCTCTTGAAGGAAAGGGCATAAATAGACGCAAGGAGATTTATCCTCTATATAAAGCAAATAGACAAGAAGCCCCGCAGGATTTGCTTTTACAGCTTCCAGTAGCCATAGAGTGGCTAGATAAAATGCAAATTCCTCAAGCTTGTGTTGATGGCTATGAGGCAGATGACTGCATAGCAAGCCTTGCAAAACTAGCTACTTCAAAAAACTTAGATGTAGAGATAATAAGTCATGATAAAGATTTATATCAATTAATTGATGATAGAGTTTGCCTCTTTGATTACACAAGAAAGCAAAGAATATCATATGAAGAATGTCATACGAAGTTTGGTGTTATGCCTAAGGATTTTATTACTTACCAAAGCATTGTTGGAGATTCAAGCGATAATATCCCGGGTATAAAAGGCATTGGTCCAAAAGGAGCAGTGCGAATCTTAGAGCATTTTAATAATCTAGATTCTATATATTCTGCCTTAGAATCAAATGAGCAAGACATAGTTAAGATATTTGGCAAAAGGATTGCGGGTCTAATCAAGGAGCATAAAGATATGGCATATCTTAGCCGCAATCTTGTAACTTTACGGACTGATTTATTTGATGAATATGACTTTTCCTTATCACAAAATAACAATAATCTAATGCCTCTATTAAAAATACAGCACGAGTTAAGAGAATATGAGTTAAATAAGATTCTCTTAAATCTCAAACGTTATGATACAAAGCTAGCAAATAGCAATACTACAAGCAAATCTTGTATTGCAAATACTCATACTAATCAATTTGGAGCTAATGAATTTAATTATATAGCACATTTAATTACAGATTCAAAAGAGTTATTTGATATATTAAAGAGCATTCCGAAAGATTGTATTATAGCTTATGACTGCGAGACTAATGGTCTAAATGTAAGGCAGGATAGAATCATAGGTTTTAGCTTTTGTTTTGATGGATTGAATGGATACTATGTCCCAATAGCTTATACATTAGATGAGATTATAAGTAGCAAAGATAGCATTCAATCCTTGCTAAACTATGCAGAAGATATCAATCTTCAAAACAGTTCACAATCTAGTAATGAATCTAACAATATGCCTAAACGCAGCCACATATCAAAGCAAGATGCAAAAATGGCTTTAGAAATTATTTTCTCTCACCCAATCATAGGGCATAATCTTAAATTTGACATTGGCATGGCATGGCATAATTTTGGCGTGAAACCTGCTTGCTCTATTAGAGATTCTATGGTGCTTGCTTGGCTACTTGATTCTAATCGTAGTGTTAGTCTTGATAACCTGATGCAAGAGCATTTTAATCACAAAATGATAGCTTTTAGCGACATTGTCCCAAAGAATGCAACTTTTGATAGTATAGATATAGAGTTAGCTAGTAAGTATGCTAGTGAAGATGCAGTTGCAACATATGTCCTTTACTACAAATTGGAATCAATTTGTAGTAAAGAGATATTGGAGGTTGCTACTAATCTGGAATTTCCATTTATATTCACGTTGTGTTATATGGAGGATTGGGGCATTCGGGTTAATAAGGAACATTTCTTAAGTTTAAGGCATGAATTCACAAAGAATCTTCATTCTCTGCAACAACAAATATATAAGCAATGTAACTTTGAATTTAATATCAACTCACCAAAACAGTTAGCCGAAGTTCTGTTTACTCGTCTAGGGCTTGATACATCAAATAATAAATCACTTGGCACTAATGAATCTGTATTAACCAAACTAATTGATTCGCACCCTGTGATTTCTACCTTGCTAGAATATAGAGAAGTTTTTAAGCTGTTTAGCACATATATTGAGCCAATCTTGGAGCTAAGCAAAACTCAAGATAGAATCCATACACAGTTTATTCAGACAGGGACAAATACGGGTCGATTAAGCTCTAAGTCTCCAAATTTGCAAAATATACCTGTGCGAACTAAACTTGGTAGGCGGATTCGAGCGGGCTTTGAGGCAGATAAAGGAAATGTGCTTGTAAGTCTTGATTATTCTCAGATTGAGTTACGCCTTTTAGCTCATTTTAGTAAAGATTATGTTTTGTTGGAATCATTCCACAATAACGCGGATATTCATGCTAAAACTGCTAGTAAAATATTCAAAGATGACTTTGACAATGCTAATGAGAATTCTAAATCAGAGTTTAGGGCAATCGCAAAATCCATTAACTTTGGGCTAATCTATGGCATGGGTGCTAGGAAGCTATCTGCTACACTTGGCATTAGCAATGCTAAGGCAAAGGAGTATATTAAGCAGTATTTTGATAGTTTTCCAAGTGTTAAACAATATTTAGAAAGCAAAAAAGAAGAAATTATGCAAAATAGTTATGCTACAACTCTTTTAGGTAGGAGAAGATTCTTTGATTTTTTTAATGCCACAGAATTTATGCGTCAGAATTTCTTGCGCGAAGGTGTTAACTCTATCTTTCAAGGTAGTGCAGCAGATTTAATTAAGCTTAGTATGAATGCTATTATGAATCATAAGGCATTTCTTGGCTCTGGTTCTAATCTAAAAGCAAAAATGCTTTTGCAAATTCATGATGAGTTAATATTTGAAATAGGAGAATCTAGTGCAAGAGATATTGCTAGTGATATTAAAGATATAATGGAGCACATTTATCCTTTAGAAGTTCCGTTAGTATGTAATATTTCCATTGGTAAAACTTGGGCTGATTTGAAATAACCAACTATATCATTAGAATTTATATAAAGCTAAAAACTCTAGTTTTAACTAAAGTTTTTATTTAGAATGTTAAAAAATCATAGCCAACCTATCAATAGTGGAGTGATTATGGATCATAAACCAAATAAGCACAATAAAAGCTCAAATAATCTAAAACAATATATAGATATTTCTTTGCTAATAAACAGGTTAGGTCTTGATTCCTTTCTTAGTCAGTATAGTCAATATTTTGCGCGTATATTATCCGCAGATGAATTGAGACTTAATGCAAATTATGATAATCAAGTTCTTAGCACTTCTTATAACCAAAGTCATAGTTTAAATACAAATACTTTGAAGCATATCTTAGATGTTTTAGATTCTAATGAAATGCAAGATTTCTTAACATATTTTGATAGTATTTCTATCTTACCAGAGCTTCCTAGTATTCCTAATTTAGACAATGAGCTAACATGGCTTAGTAAGGATGCCACCCTTAGCATGCAGGAAGTTATAGTATTCGCAAGAATGATTAAATTTTTTTTGGAGCTACAAGAGCAAGATTTATTGCGTGGCGTGCAAGATAACTTTTCTCAATATATACAAAGCTTTAAGTTTCCGCAAGAAATTCTTAGCATGATTAGATGTTTTGATTTTGAATTAATAGGCAAACATAGCAATAATTCAGGTTTTAATATTGAGCAAGCTTATAATTGTATTAAGCGAGGTGTGGATAAAGAGTTAGATTCCTATCGTGATAGCCTTGATTCTTCATTAAAAGACAAAGAAAGAAAAATTATAGAATGCCTTAATATGTCTCATTTGCAAGAATTCCTAGTGGATACGCAGATACATTTCATAGAAAACACTCAATCACTCTTAGTTCGCCCAGGTTTTGCTAGTGTCCTACCTTCAAGAGTTATTGCCCGCTCTAGTCATGGTTTCTTTTACATCGTTCCGCTATCTTTAGAATCTCTACAACAAAAAATCTTTATCTTGCAAGACAAAATAGCTCAAAGGATAGCTTCTCTAGCTAAGCAATATAGTCAAATATACTCTAAATATTTAGCATTTTTGCGCTATGTTAATAAGGAGTTTGACTTTATAGATAGAATCATTGCTAGGTTGAAGTTTGCTAGAGATTATAATTTAGAATTTATCTTTGCTAGCCCTAATTCAGATTGCATTATTTTGCATGATTATGCTCACCCAAGCATAAATAAGCCAAAGCCCCTTAGCCTAAATATGTCTAAGAATCTTCTTTTAATTACAGGCGTAAATGCGGGCGGTAAGACTATGCTATTAAAAAGTATATTAAGTGCTATATTTTGCGTAAAATATCTCATACCATTTAAAATTAATCCCCATAAGTCTAGCATTCCATTCATACAAAATATAGCAATTATCTCTCAAGACCCTCAAGATAGCAAGCAAGATATATCTACATTTTCAGGCAGGATTAAGGAGTTTTCCAAAATCTTACACAAACAGGATTTAATTGTAGGCATAGATGAAATTGAGCTTGGCACAGATTCTAGTGAGGCTGCTAGCTTATATAAAGTCTTGCTAGATTATTTACTAGATCATAGCACAAAGATAATTATTACCACGCATCATAAGCATTTAGCCGCTCTTATGTCGGATAATCCAAATACGCAGTTGTTAGCTGCTCTCTATGATATTAAAGAGCAAAAACCAAAGTATGAGTTTATTGAAGGTATAGGCAAGAGTTATGCTATGGAATGTGCAAAGATATATGGAATTCCAAGTAACCTAATTGCTAAGGCAAAAGAGTTGCATGGTATCGAGGCAAATAGGCTAGAGAGATTAATTGAAAAATCAAATTATCAAATTACGCAAAATAAACAAAGAGAAAAGGAGTTAGAAACTCTAATCACGATGAAAAAATCAGAATTAGCCTCACTAGAGCAAGCAAAGCTAGCATTGAGAAAAGAATTTGATTCTCAAAGCCTAAATCTCAAGCGGCATTATAATGAAGCGATAAAAGAAATTAAAATGCTAGCAAGAGAGGCTTCTAAGCATAGTGGCAATGCAAAAGATAAGGATAATATAAGAAATATCCATAAGCTTTTAAATAAGGCAAGCAAACAAAATAACAATAATCCAAGCATATCTATACAAGTTAATAAGAATTATGAAGTAGGCACTTTTGTAAAATATTGTGGAAAAATGGCAAAGGTTGTATCTAGGAAGCAAATATTTAATGTAAATTCAAATGTAAAAACCTTTGTGTATGGCATTGAGCTAGAGAATGGTATGAGCATAAAAGGTATTAATCCTATGGATTTAGAAGAGGCTAAAAATATTCCAAGAACAGAATCTAATTATACATTGCAAGCAGACATTAAGGCTAAGGTAAGGCTTGATTTGCATGGACTAACTAGGGAGGAGGCATTAGCTAGTTTAGAGGACTTTATGAGCCAAGCTTTAATGGCAAAGTTTAGCGAAGTTATAATTGTGCATGGTATTGGTAACAATATATTGCGCGATGTGGTGGTTAGATATTTGGATAAGGCAAAGTTTGTTAGAGGATTCGTTGATGCACCGCTAAATGTAGGTGGGTCTGGAGCAAAGATTGTGTATTTATTCTAGATATAATTTTATTTTTACTTTCTATTGCATTAATTTTTGATTTTGATCTTTATATAAAATACTATATATTATATTAGTTAAAAATGTGTGATAAAGCACAACTTTAAGAGCATTTAATATCTTTTGCGCCTCGCATTTCTCATTATATAACCTATCCTGACATGTTTGCCCTTGACTACACAAATGACAAGATGATTTGTTATGTCTCTACCTAATAATAAGCTAGGTGAAGAATCTTGAAATATAGATGTTTATCTCTTCGTTAATTTTGTAGCTCAAAGCTCTCGAATCGCATTTACAATACCCAATATGACAAAATTAACACAATAAAGGTGTTTGTCTTGAATCATACACAAGGGTAAGATGTTCGTCTGCGGCTCAACATGATAAATATTAAAGTTTAAGTGATAATTGTAAGGCATATAATGACATAATTCTTGAATATGACTTTAATGTATTTGTTAAAGCTATCAATAAATGTTGATAGCTTTATATTTCTATACAAATCCCGCATTTTAGGGCATTGTATGGAGTTTGTGCCATGCACACAAGCAAAAAGGAAATAAATCTACATGATTTTATAGCACATTATAGATTCTTATAGCTCAAAGCTAAACCTTTAATCCTATTATCATATTG
>NZ_JRPD02000042.1 GCF_000765805.2 Helicobacter muridarum
ATGACAAGGTCATTCTGAATGAGCATAGCGATTGAAGAATCTAGTTAATATAGATGTTTCGCTTCGCTCAACATGACAAATAGAGGCTCAACATGACAAGAGGGCTTTACTCAACATGACAAAAGGAATTAAACTAACATGACAAGAAAAATTACACTCAATAATACTTTTTAAAGAATTGCTCCAAGATTCTATATTGTCTGCGTAATTCTGAATCTGTAATCTCATTTCTAGTTTTGCCTGTTGTGCCTTTATATGCTGGCATTAGATTGCTGCCATTTCTAACTTTACTTCTAAATTCATTAAAATCAGGTAATGAAGCGTTCATTGGTAATTGTAAATGAGTTTCTACTACATGGCAGCGCATGCAATCAGTGCCATTAAAGGCTTGAATATTGGCATCATACTTTGCGATTTGTAATTCCTTATTCTTTATCTCACCTTCTTTAATATCTAATTTTTCACTCATAACTTGCTGAAAGGCTAGGATTTTTCTACGCTCTGTATTGCCTAATTCTTTAAGCTTTTCAAAAGCCTCATAGTTGTAGTGTAAGAGAAAAACGACTATAGCCATACCTACAATATAAACAAGCTTACTATTTCCCATTATTTGCCCTATTGAATTTTCTTCTTTACTGCTTTCCATGTTGAACCTCTCCCCTGTCATGTTGAGCCTCTATTTGTCATGTTGAGCCTCTATTTGTCATGTTGAGCCTCTATTTGTCATGTTGAGCCTCTATTTGTCATGTTGAGCGAAGCGAAACATCTACCCCCTCGTCATGTTGAGGGCAAGCCCGAAACATCTATATTGACTAGATTCTTCACCTAAAGGTTCAGAATGACAAAATTGACTAGATTCTTCACCTAGCAAGCTAGGTTCAGAATGACAAGAGGTAAAGGCTAAGCATGACAAAATATTATATTCATAATGACAAGAAGGTTCAGAATGACATGATTTTTACTAAAGAAACTTGGCTTTACTAAACATGACAAGAAAGGTTGTCCTAAAATAATAAGAATGACAAGCTCTTTCGTGATGTTTCGCTTTCTCTTTTGTCATGCTAAGCCTCTCTTTTGTCATGTTGAGCCTCTATTTGTCATGTTGAGCCCTTAAGGGCGAAACATCTAACATAATTACGACTTTGTATTACTTAGAATCTGTCGTATCTCATCATCACTTAATGCGCCGATTTCTTCTTTGCTAGCAACGCCACTAATAAAGTTATTGATTTTTAGCTTATAGCTATCATCATCTTTGCTATATATGGACTTTTTCATATCGCTAAATATTGAGATAACATCTCTTGCTAGCTTTATTACTTGTGCATTTGGGTCTTCACTATGGATAGATATACTTGCATAGCGATTAAATTCACCTTGTGCTATTAATGCAGTTTTTACCATTTGCTTATTGATAAAATCCTCGCTCATAGCCTTTAAAAGTATTTCATCAGCAGCATTATCAAGTATTCTTTCTTGATATACTGAATATAGCCCTTGCATATTATATTTCATAGCTTCTTTTATAACGCCTTTAGCCATTGTGGTTTGTGAGCCTAGACTATCTTTTAGCATTTGTTCAACAATCTTTTTAGATTCTATATTTTTGACTAGCTTGCCTGCTTGCCATTTTTCACTACTAATCCAATGATACAGCGTTCTTTCATTAATGCCAAATCTCTTGCTTACTTCTTTTGTGGAATCAAAATGCGTTTCATAATATGTTCTAACTTCTTTTTTTAGTAATTCTTTTTTTGGGTTCATGATTAATCCTACTAATCTTAATGTGATTACACATTAAGAAATGAATAAAAACATTTATAAGGAAAGGCTACTTTTACGCTATGAATGAGATGCACAAAGCAGGTGTTTAGGATTAAATGCGAAGGAGTATAGATAAACATTTAATCTTGGTATAAACTCTAAACACAGCACAATTATAAACTTTTGCTTTGAAAAAAGAAATAGCGGATTTATGCTACTAGCCCACTGCCTAAGAGTGTAATTTATGTTATTTGTGATAGAATATAAATATTAAATTAAAGGTAGCAAAAGTGAATAAAACAGAGGCAATTATTGCCTATATAGTGAATTATTTTCAATGTAATGACGCACTAAATAATCTAGGCAAAGTTAAACTTGTCAAAATTTTGTGGTTTGCAGATAGAGAGTTTATGCATAAGTATTATAAGCAACTCACTAACTTAGAGTATAGGAAAATGCCACAAGGTCCTATGCCTACAAATATAGATAAAATTTTAAAAAATATGCAAGAAAAAGAGATTATTAAGTCATTTGAGACTTCAAAGTATGGATATAGCCAAACATGTTTTTTATGCTTAAAAGAGCCAGACTTAGATTACTTTAGTGCAATGGAGATAAGTATATTAGATAAGGTTATTATGGATTTAAAACATAAATCCGCAAAACAAATTTCTAATCAAACACATGATGAATTATGGAATTCCATAGAGCAAGGTAAAGTAATGCCTTTAGAATCTGTATTTTTGCAAGATATCATTCCTGCTACAAAAGATGATGTAAATGGCTAAAATTGATAATCCTAATGATTTGTTTGAGCATTTTAATATATCGCAACACTGTAAGAATGAGATACATCAGCTTTATAATACACATAAGGAAAAGTTTTTAAAGCCATTAGCTGGAATCTGTGGTGGTATCAAAAGGCAGTCTCAAGAAATTTTAGATAATGAGTTTGAACACCCAAAAGGCACTTGTTATATTAAGACTACCTTTATAAAGGTTATTTACCATAAAGAATCTTTGCAAATAATTGATGTGTATTGGATTGAAAAAGGTTAATGGCGTTAGTGTGCTTCATTATTTGCCCTTTTAGCATAGCTCTTACTAAAGAACTAGATTCTTAGCTTCGCTTACGCTGATTGAGACATCACAAGGCTTGATGTTTCGCTTTCTGTTTCGTCATGCTAAGCCTCTCCCTTGTCATGTTGAGTAAAGCCCTCTTGTCATGTTGAGCGAAGCGAAACATCTACCCCCTCGTCATGTTGAGGGCAAGCCCGAAACATCTATATTGACTAGATTCTTCACCTAGCAAGCTAGGTTCAGAATGACAAGATAATATATTCAGAATGACAAGAAGGTTCAGAATGACATGATTTTACTAAAGAAGCTTCGCTTTACTAGCAATATATTTTCTCTATATTGTCTAGTGCATATTGATAGGCTTCTTTTGCTTCTTGTTTGTTTGCAAACTTTATGCCTAGCATATCTATCCATGTATTGAAGTCTTTGATACTATCTAGCTTTATATCTTTCATATCAAAGGTTATTGCTTTTGTGGTAGAATTATTATGGTTTTGCAAAAGAATATCATCAGTTTTTAACTGCTCTGACACCGATTTGCTTGTAAAATTTGCTTCGTCTAACGTCTGCGAATTATCCAACTCTTTGTATCGGCTTTTACTTCTTCTATCTTTAAATGATGTAACTATAAATTTATTGTTATCTTTCCTGCCTAAAATTAGAATATCTTTATCTGTAATAAGTTCTATTTTGTTGTTATCTTGTTTATAAAGCTTAGAATTTTCTACAATCTGCGGTAAATCCTCTTTAATAAACCTTAATGCCTTTTCTTCTCCCCATTGTTGGCTTCTACGTTCTATTATGTGTTGCAATCCCATCTTGGAATCTCCCCATACTAAGTCTATATCTCCTAGTCCTTCCTTATAAAAAGCTCTTTGTATTTGTCCTAGCTTTTTATCCAATAAAAACTCTATTGCTTCTTTCCCTCTGCCTTGCCCCTCCCATATATACCCAAAAGGTTCGCCAGATTGTTTATAGATTGTATCTATTCCCTTAAAACTTTCCTCAAAGCTATTTGTTTTTAAATCAAACTTTGCAAATAAAACATCTATCATTTGATGATATTTATAATTTTGCTTTGGTATGGATAGAGACGCAAAGAGTAATTCGCTAGGAGATTCAAACATAAAGCTACTTGAATTCTGCTTGCTAAAGGCTTTTGCATTGTCTAAAAACTCTTTTTTATTTATGGGTTCTGCTAGGAATTTAAGCATATTTAGGGTGTCTATATATGTGTGTCCGCTTTGTCCTTGAAGTTCTATGCCTTTATAGTATAATTTACCCTCTTTTATAGCTAAATCATCATTTATTTTTATATTTTCAAACTCAACCTCTGGCGTTTTTAATCCTCTTGCCTCTTGGTTTTCTATCTTTTGCATAGCTATTGATTTTATATATTTTCCCTCTTTATCATAGGGGATATATATACCTTTATCTGTTTTAATAAGCGTATGTGCATTATCTGGCAATACATATTTTTCTGCTTCTTTTAGATAGTTTTCTCTTATATAGGCTTGTTTTTCTGCTTGAAAATACTTATCATAGAATGGGTCATTAGGTGTTAATGGGTCTTTAGAATTTGCTAGTGTATTCCTTGCATATTTTTCCGCTTCTCTTTCTACTTCTTTAGGAATAATGGTAGATTTTTTAGATTCTGCTATCAAATCTTTTACGCTTTTGCCTTTGATTATTCTGTCTGTTTTATGGCTTTCAAGTTCAGCGTCAAGCGAAACATCTTTATTAAGCTTTTTTGTGGTAGAATTAGGAGAATCCTTTAGAGAAAGATTGTATCCATTCTCTAGCTCTTTTGAGTTCGTAACTTGGTCGAAATTCTGTGCGTGGGGATTTTCTCTTTTATATGCTGTTATCACCCAATTATTTTCGCCATTACTATGAAATCCTTTAGATAAACCTACTCTATATTCTCTATTATCCTTATTGTGAATTATTGTATTGACTCCTGCATTGCTTACTACTTTCCCATTTTGCACGATTTCATCAATGCCATTAATTAGCTTTTGTTCTGCGCTATCGCCTACAAAGCTTTTAAAGTCATTTATATGTTTTTCTAGAATCTTTTGTAAGCCTATGTTTTTATTACCCCATACTAAGTCTATATCTCCTAGTCCTTCCTTATAAAATGCACCTGTTACTTGTCCTTGCTTTTCTTTAAGTAGCTTTTGTATTGCGCCTTTTCCGTCTCTGTAATATTCTGCATAATTTATGCCAAATTCATCTATAGGCTCTAAATTTAGAGCTTTTTCAATCGCTGCTCTCTCGCTTTTATCTTGTTGTTTGATAATTGCTTTTTGTGTTGGATTTAGTATTCCTGCTACATTACTTGTGCTAATAAATTCTTTTTCTAAAGAAACTCCGTTTTGCCCTTGCGGGATTACATCTAAAGAAGCTTTGCTTTTTGTCTGTTTTGTGATAGCCTTTAAGTTTTGTTTTGCTTCTTTTATTTCTGTTTTATTTTTGGTAGAATTAGATTGAGTGAGTTCCTTAGAAAATGTTTTAAGGTTAAAAGCTTCAGCGAGTATATTTGAGGCTTCCTTACTTTTATAGAGTATTTCCGCATTTCCTAAATTCATTTTATTTTTAAGATTATTCAGTGTTCTTAGTGCATTTGAGCTAACTATCAATTCATTATTCTGTAATTCATTATTCTCATTTTTCACTACACTAACAAACATTGATTTTTCATTACCTATGTCTTTAATAAATAGATATGCTTCCTGATGTTTCATAACTACATCTGGATTTTCCAAAGTTGGCTTAATATATTGTAAAAAATCGATTCTGCCTCTTACATTAAGTTTTATTAAACTCCCACTTTTTACATGAATATTTTGATTGCCTAGTGCCTGTATTATCTCTGGCTTAATATTTGGGATAAAATCCTCTTGAATGCTTTTAAGATTAAAGGTTTTTAGCCAAGCTTGTTGTATATCTTTGGGTATTTGCGAATCTATATCATGATTGTTACTAATTCTATTGCTTGCTTTAGGCTCATGTAGGTTTCCAATTGATTGAGGTCGCTCAAGGCTATCCTCTCTAAATCCGATGCTAGCATTATGTCCTTGTTTATCCTTGCTATCTCTAGCATTGCTACTAGCTGCGTGGCTATTAATGCTAGGAGTGCTTCCCATCTGTTTTCTGTCTGTATTTGCTTTCTGCTCTTGCGAAAATGCAACTTGTGGTTGCTCTCTATATTCAAGGCTTGGCTGTATATTGTCTGTTGTAGCTGTTGTTGGTTCAGTTTGTATCTCTCTAGTAGTGCTGTTATCATATATTCTTGTTTCATGACTGTTGGGATTAATATTTGTAGCTTCTGTTTGTCTAGTGGTGCTTGCTTCATGCATATTTCCTTGTTTTGGTAGTGAGCTTTCATATTCTTGTAATTTATCTAAATATAGCCTTATTTTGTTCAAATTGGCTTCATTTGCATTCCCTATTAATACTTTTAAGAAATCATATTCATTTGGATTGCGCACGGCAGAGAAGAAATTGGGCTCTTGTAACTCTTTTGCTACTTCCTCAAATCTTTTAAGATATGTAAAAAGACTTTGGGCTGGGTTTGTATTTGTATTTGCAATTCTAGTTAGCACAATGCCTAAGCCTTGTGATTTAAATGTTAGGGGTGTTGCGCCTAGTGCCTTTTGTGCTTGCTTATTTGGATTAAGGATATAGTGTTCTAGGCTTTCCACAAAGGCTTCATAATTTTTCTTTGTATTTGTTGGTGCATTTACTAAGAATGTAATTGCATCTTGGAGCATAGAATCTATTGGAATATCTGGGTAAGCATTCTTAATATTATAAAAGCTAGCTGCGTTTTTGATTAGCATATCTGTTATAGCCATATCATTAGGCTTAGAAGCTAGGGTATCAATATTACTTACAAATTTGCTTTTATCTTGCATAAGTGAAGATAAAAGAGCTAGATTTGTTTCACTCTCTTTTAATGGTTGTCCCCCTAATAACTGATTAGTCTTTCTATAGAGATATTCTAAGTCGCTTGTATCATCTCCTATTCTTTTTGGCAGGCTTTGCAAGGCATCATAATATTTTGCAAGCTTAGTAAAGGTTAGCTCGCTTAAAGAATTCTCTAAGCCATCATTACTAGCCTTAGCAATTAAGATTCTTGTCTCTAGGGGGATAGAATCATCAATGCGTCTTACAAATAACTCATCATTAGCTAAATCTACATTGAATTTGTCTTTGATTGCTTGTTTATATTTACTTCTTGCATTTGGACTTAGATTTTGCAAGGCTTTTGCTCTATGATTGCCTAAGAGTAAATATCCTTGTGAATCC
>NZ_JRPD02000043.1 GCF_000765805.2 Helicobacter muridarum
TTGTTTTTCCAGCTTCGCATAGAAACTAGCTATCGCTTGTTTTTCCAGCTTCGCATAGAAACTAGCTATCGCTTGTTTTTCCAGCTTCGCATAGAAACTTCGCTTCGCTTGTTTTTCCAGCTTCGCATAGAAACTTCGCTTCGCTTGTTTTGAGTTGGGGGTAGTTGGGTTTATTTTGATTCTAAACTTTGGATTCTAAGCAAAAGCTTTGTTGATTAGCTAAGATATAAGAATATATAAGAAGATTTAGTTTTTTTGTCTTCACAGCTTTTTAAGGGGGGGGGGGGTAGTTCATGCTAGGAAAGTCTAGTGAAGTATTTTTAAAGAAATAGATTTTACTCTAAATGAGCTCGTAATAATATGGGCTTCATTCTAAAAGCTAAAGCTTTAACTTTATAGTTATAAGATATTTAAGACTTAACATTTATGGTATGAAGGTTATAAGATTAAAGCTTATTATGCTCGTTTAAGTCCATTTACAGTTTGCAACATGGAGTCAGCAGTTTGAATGCTCTTTGAATTTGCTTCATATGCTCTTTGTCCTGTAATTAGATCAGTCATCTCACTTACAAGTCTTACGTTACTTAACTCTAAGAATCCAGCTCTAATGCTACCTAGTCCATCTTGCCCTGCAATTCCTTCAATAGGCTCTCCACTAGCATTAGTATTCATATATAGGTTATCTCCTAAGCCATGCAAACCAGCCGGATTTACGAAGTTTACTAATTGGATTTGCCCTAACACTTCAGCTTGTCCATTGTTGCCTGTTGTAACGCTAACTGTGCCATCTGCTCCTATGTTTATATTTTGTGCCTCTGGTGGCACTGTTATTTGAGGTTGGACTAGATAGCCTTCAGGAGTAACTATATTGCCTTGGTCATCTAGCTTAAAATTCCCGCTACGAGTATATGCAATATTACCATCTGGGAGCTGTATAGGAAAGAAGCCTTTTCCCATGATTGCTAAATCTAGCGGATTTTCAGTCTCCTTTGGGCTACCTTGAGAGAAGATTCTATTAATCGCTCCAGTCCTAACACCAACGCCTACTTCTATACCTGTTGGAGTTAGCGTAGTTTCGCTAGTTTGTGTCCCTGCAAACTGCAATGCTTGATAAAATAAGTCATTAAACTCCGCTCGTTGTCTCTTGAATCCTACTGTATTTACGTTTGCAATGTTGTTAGAAGTTGTATCAATTTGTAGCTGCTGCCCTAGCATTCCTGTAGTAGCAGTATATAATGAACGCATCATGTTACTATCCTTAGTTTTATGATTAAATATATCCTAGACTAGCAAAATTCATGCCATAACTATATTGTTTTATAAATAAAATCTTAGTGAAATTGCATACTAGCACAGTGCAAGCTACCTTCTTGCGTTATTAATGCTGTGCAATCTATGGTGATGATATTGTAGTTTGGCAATGCCCTTTGCAATGTTTCTAATGCAATAGAATCTGTTGGCTTATTATAGATTGGTAAAAGTAGATGCTTATTATTTAAAAACAGAAAATTAATATAGCTAGCAGGTAAATATCGCTTTGTTTTACAATCTGTAGATATAGACTCTATTTTCCAGCTTCGCATAGAAACTTCGCTTCGCTTGTTTTGGCTAGAGTCTTTTAGGCTAGATTCTTGATTATTTTTGCTCTCTTCTAACTCCTGCCAAAATACACATAAAGGCAGTGCAACAAGCCTTAAATCATACACCTTAGCAAGATCTTCTAACTCTCTTTCCATGGCATTTAACTCTATGAAATGAGAATTGTTAGAATCAGAGCATTGCACATATGCAATTGTGTCTTCAGATATAAACCGCGCTAATGTGTCAATATGCCCATCTGTAGTATTGTCTCCCTCTAGGAAGCCTCTTGTAAGCCATAGCACATTTGAAACATTTAGATAATCTTTTAACTTATTTTCTATTTGCTCCTTTGTTAGATGTGGATTGCGATTAGATTCTAGTAGGCATTGAGTAGTGGTTAGCAGTAATCCAGATCCATTACTATCTATACTACCCCCCTCTAGCACAATGTCGCGAAGCTTCATATTAAGGAAAAAGCCCAACTTTTTAAGCTTATTATTGATTTGATTATCTAAATTAGCTGGATATTTTAGCCCCCAACCATTAAATCCAAAATTAGCAAATTCACATATTGCCTTTTCTTCACTCTCGTTATCTTGCTCTACAATTTTCCCAAGCAAGCCTAACTTTTCACTTGTTAAATTTGCTTTATTTAACATTGCATTTGTTATATTGCCAATTGTTTGAGTTTTTTGCATTTTGATTGATATTGGCATGCAATCCCTAGCCCATATATCATTGCTCTCTATTTCTACACAATGGCATTGATGCTTTGATGTGTCAAAACTTTGTAGCAGCTCTCTTACTCGCTTTTTTGATTCTAAATCCTTTGGGTGCAAAATTAGTATAAGATCTTCTACCTTTAGTACCTCTGCTATGATGTTGTCATAGCACTTTTGCACTTCATCAATCATTGGTGCAAAATCACAAAATCTATGTGGATATATAAGCACTATTCCCTTTTGTTCTTCCCACTCTGCAAACATAATAAATCCTTGTAGTTTGGATAAAATTCCTAGCATTATAACACCTATCCATATTTTAAAACCACAATAAACTAAAACCTAGCTATCTTTGGTAGCTTGGATTGAATGCTTTAACTTTTGCAATGGAGTGTTTATATAAGCTTTTGTAGTTTTAATGTTATTGACTGTATTACAAACAAAGAATATTTTACTTTCACTAACAAAAGAATCTAAAAATGTAGAATCTCAAAATCCAAACAGAAGAGATATTTCGTTTGTTTCACAAGCTCAATATGAGTAAGAGAGATTATCATGTCTCTACTACGTTATGAGGTAGCGACTTAAACATGATAAAAGAGTAAAAGGCGTTAGCAAATAAAGAATTTAAAGAGATGGTTAAAGATTCTTCGCTCAGACACCCCAAAGGATGAGAAAGGTGGGAATCCTCAAAAGGTTTTTTCTTTGCAAAAATCTCTTTTAGAAATGATTCAAATCTTTTATCGCTACAAACATAAAGTAGTTATTTATCTTAGTTGAACATAAAAACATACACTAATATTATTTGATGATAGATATAAAGTAAAATTAGATAAATCTAGCAGTAATATCAAAGCCTGCATTTACAAATATAGCTTTATGGTATCAAAATATAAAAATATAAAAATATACTTGCTACTATCTATTGCTAAAACAAGAATTTTGCTTTAAAGCTAATAATTATATTTATAAGATTATAAAAGGAGATATATGAATGTCCTAAGTATTGAATCAAGTTGCGATGATAGCTCTATAGCCTTGCAAAGCTTAGATTGTAGGCTCTTATGGCATAGGAAAATTTCACAAGAATATGCTCACTCATACTTTGGTGGTGTGGTCCCAGAGTTAGCATCAAGGCTATTTGCTAGGGATTTGCCTCATTTACTTAGAGAGTTTAGCAAGGAGTATAGCTTAAATGATATATCTGCTATAGCTGTAACAAATGAGCCCGGTCTTGCTACTTCACTCTTAGAGGGTGTAATTATGGCAAAGTCTTTATGTATATCGCTAGGCGTTCCTTTAATTGGCATTAATCATCTAAAAGGACATATTTACTCTTTATTCATAGGTCAACAATCAATCAAAATGCCTTTAAGCGTTCTACTTGTATCAGGCGGGCATACAATGATTATTGAATGCTTGAATTATAAAGATATGAGGATTATTTCTAGCACACTTGATGATAGCTTTGGAGAGTGCTATGACAAGGTGGCCAAGATGCTCTCTCTAGGCTACCCCGGTGGTATGATTATAGATTCTTTAGCTAAAGAGGCTTATTCTAGTGGGATTAGCCCAATTTCGTTGCCAATTCCTCTAGCAAATTCACAATGTTTAGACTTTAGTTTTTCTGGTCTAAAAAATGCCTTTCGCTTAGCACTTCAAGAGCAAGTCAAGCTACAAGGAATTATACATTTACATACTAAATTGCTAGAATCTGTTGGCAAGGAAATGAAGAAGTTAGATTTAAGTAAGTCTAGAGATAGTATTGATAGCTATAAGGAATCAAATAAAGATATTAACTTAATAAGAGAGCAGATTCTATCATCTAAAGCAGCTAAAGCATTATCACTAGGATTACAGCAAAGCGCGGTGAAACATCTACTTCAAAAATGTGAAAAATATCTTAAAGATGTGCCAAACATTCCATACTTTGCAGTTGTTGGAGGTGCTAGTGCTAACTCTTTATTGCGCAAGGAATTAGCTAGCTTAGCGGCTAAATACAACAAAGAGCTTTTGCTCGCAGATATTCAATACTGTAGCGATAATGCTGCTATGATTGGTAGGGCTGCAATTGCTCATATAGAATCTAGCCCTAATATATTGCATAGTTTCAATGTTGCTAATTCTTTAGGAATTGATATTAGCCCTAGAAATCAGGAAATTCAAAGCAATGTTTAAATAAAACTTAGCTTCCTAGAAAAAATAGAGCAATAGAATAAACAAAATTATAATTTGCTAATACATTATTAGATTTTCTTTTATTTTTATAATCGTTGCTCATTTATAGATTATATTTACAGGTTATATTTATGGGCTAAACACTAATATGTTTCAAATATCCTAGTAATATCAGCTAGATTGTCATTTTTTGTTAGAGCTAACATTAGCAATACACGGGCTTTTTGCGGATTTAAATCATTGCTACCAATGAAACCAAGTTTTGAGTCTTCTTTACTAGCAAGAACGATTCCATTGTTCACCCTTGAGCTCATAACCACAATTAACCCTTCTTGCATAAGCTGCTTTAATGTGTCCTTATGGTTTTTATGTATGCTACCAGCACCACTACCAGCTACTACAATTCCTCTTGTCCCGCTAGTAAATAGAGCCTGAGCGGCAATAGATGAGCCATCATTTGCATAGGAGTACAGAATATCAACCCTTGGCAATTCATTTAATAAGCTAATATCAAACTCGCTATTAGTAGTATGTGGCTTGTCTGGCGTGGTGTAAAAGAAAACTCTGCCGTCAATAATGTATCCCATATCCCCGCTATTTGGTGATGAGAAAGCATCTACATTTAATGTATGAGTTTTACTAACATATCTAGCACTCTGAATTCTATCATTCATAACTACTAGCACACCTTTGCCTTTTGCTCTGCTATCTGCGGCTAGGCTTACTGCATTATAGAGATTCTTTGCACCATCAGCACTAATAGCACTACTTGGTCGCATAGCCCCTACAATTACTACAGGCTTATCACTCTTTGTTGTTAGATGTAAAAAAATAGCAGTTTCTTCAAGTGTATCGGTTCCATGTGTAATAACTATTCCATGTATATCTGGGTCATTTAATAGATTATTTACGCGTTTAGCAAGTGTAAGCCAAACTTCATCGTTCATATTTGAGCTATCTATATTTGCTACTTGCTCGCCTTTTACATTGGCTATATCCTTGATGTCGGGGACAGCCTCTATTAGAGCCTCAACTCCTACTACTCCAGCAGTATATCCTGTTGTATTAATATTAGAACTAGTAGCCCCTGCAATAGTGCCTCCTGTTGCTAGGATTACTATATTGGATTTGGGTTTTTGTAATGCTTGCATGGTTACTTCTTCTTCTGTTTGCGATTCTATCTTTGCTTCTTCTGTCTCTTTGTTGCTATCTTTATCCATATCTTTAGAATCTTTTACTTGCTCTACTTGTGTTATATTTTTAGAGCCTTCTTCATTTTTGTTTTCACAACCAATAAATAAAATTGCGCAAAGAAAAAAAACTATTAAAGAATATAGCCTCATATTTTGCTCCTAATCCATATATCTAACTGAATATACGCAAAATTGTAGTGAATTTCGCACTATTGTGTCAAGATTTGTATATTGTATGGTTACAAAATTGCAAATTATATGCGGTTTGTGAATTTCATACGAGATTGTGCGTAGGTTTTATGGGTATAGCGCGATTAGTATCTCTATAAGCACAAATTTACAAGTAGCTTGGGATTGTGTGATTGTTTTAATCTATTGCTTTATTTCATTGCGATAATTTTGAATCTGTATACTTACGATGAGGAAGAATAAGATCTAGCTTATATTTAGTTAGGAGCACACCAAAATCATCAGGCAATTTAATGTTTTCATCATTGAATATTCTAGCCATTATCAAGCTACCTACTTTTGGCTTAAAATGCCACCCTTAAGAATTAAAATTTGATTTACCATATAAAAGCTCCATAGTTTAAGCACCTATGTGTTTGACTAAATAGTTGATTGCCTCAAAATATTGGTTTTCTATAATCATCATATTTTTAAAAGATGGAATAGTAGGCGACATATTTGGAGAAATGATAATGATGTCATTAGAATCTATAAGTTTTGAAGGCAGCAGATTTGTTATAAATTAATATTAGAGTTTTTGAAGTGAGGTGGGATTATCTTTATTTTGCTTAATAAAAAGTTTTTCTCTATTTCTTCTTGTGTAAAGGCAAATTCGTTTTTGTCAAAATCTGTAAATTTATCGTATGGAGTGGGATTTAATTCCTTTTATCGTTTTTATTGCAAATTTCAAGTCTATATATCTAAATTTTAAGGATAGAGGAATATCTCTCTTCACTAGTAATATTTTCTATTTGTTTATTTATTCGTTTTTAGGGCATACTTATCATATTATTTCAAGAATGAAATAATTAATACTTAGTTGCTATAAGGCGGGGTTATAAGAATTATAAAATAATGGTATAGGCTTTTGTTTATAAGGTTAGTTTTGAATACAAAATTTTGACATATATAAGTTCACTTAAAAATTAAAATATAAAAATACAGATTGCTCTATATTGACCTAAAAGCTTAGGCATATGATGAGTTTTTAAGGGTAACTCAACCCAAATAATCCCAAACATTCCCTTTAAAAGATTAAACGCTCCTTGCACATTTTCACTCCTAAAAAATATCCAAGCAATATT
>NZ_JRPD02000044.1 GCF_000765805.2 Helicobacter muridarum
TAAAAATCTTATTAAGATATGAGATAAAAGATTTAATGCCTATAGATATAGAAGATACTATGGTTGTAGCTATACATGAACTAGAAAAACACCGACAAGAAGATGGTAACTTACCTATGATAAACATAAAAAACCTAGCACAAGAAATAAAAATTAATTATCCCAATTTATTCCTACAACTAGACAATCTATTCCACTAAATCTTTATTATATTGATAATTTATATCTAAATATACTCACAATACTAGTTTAAAAGTAGAATATAAAACATTAAATGATAATCAAGAGATAAGGAGTATTAAAGTCAATATATAGTTTAACATATGCTAATATAAAGAATATCAAGCATTAAAGGACATAAAAATTATTAAACTATATAAATAGGATAATCTATAAAAAACATATGAAAAAAATTAATATCGTATTATAATTCTATTTTAGTTGTTCGCACAAAAAAGCATTCTAATATTTCTATAGCAATCAAGAAATTTGAAAAGACTTCCCCCAATCCTTGCATCGACCTACATTCCCACACTTGAAAAGTGCAGTATCATCGGCGAAGAGAAGCTTAACTGCTAGGTTCGGAATGGAGCTAGGTGTTTCCTTCTCTCTATAGACACAAGAAAAAGGGGAATAAAGACAAATTGCAAAGTAATAATTAATTACAAAGTTTTTATCTAACCAAATATACTTTGTCCTTATTTCCATTTTTCTTATATGTAATAGCCCTTCATTTACATTTATATATTTCTTTATACAATCTAAATGTTATTCTAAATTCATTTTTATAATAAAGTAATAGCAATTCACTTACAATCACACTTTGCTTATTAAGTTCTAAATCTTATACTCAATAAGGCAGTATCCTAGAAAAAAAGCCAAACGGTCTATTAGTAGTAGTCAGCTAAACACATTACTATGCTTACACATCTACCCTATCAAGCAGCTAGTCTTGCTGCGACCTTCAGGGAAAGTTCATCTTGGAGTTGGCTTCCCGCTTAGATGCTTTCAGCGGTTATCACATCCACGCTTAGCTACTCAGCGATGCTCTTGGCAGAACAACTGATACACCAGTGGCGTGTCCATCCCGGTCCTCTCGTACTAGGGACAGCTCTCCTCAACTTTCCTACGCCCACGGCAGATAGGGACCGAACTGTCTCACGACGTTCTGAACCCAGCTCGCGTACCGCTTTAAATGGCGAACAGCCATACCCTTGGGACCTGCTCCAGCCCCAGGATGCGATGAGCCGACATCGAGGTGCCAAACCTCCCCGTCGATGTGAGCTCTTGGGGGAGATCAGCCTGTTATCCCCGGGGTACCTTTTATCCTTTGAGCGATGACCCTTCCACACAGAATCACCGGATCACTATGACCGACTTTCGTCTCTGCTTGACTTGTTTGTCTTGCAGTCAGGCTGGCTTATGCCATTACACTCTACTTGCGATTTCCAACCGCAATGAGCCAACCTTTGTAAGCCTCCGTTACTTTTTAGGAGGCGACCGCCCCAGTCAAACTACCCACCAGGCATTGTCCTACTTGAGGATAACTCAAGCTAGTTAGCAGACAGAAACATTAAGGGTGGTATCTCAAGGATGGCTCCATCTCTACCAGAGTAAAGATTTCAAAGCCTCCCACCTATCCTGCGCATAATGCTCCCATCGGCAGTGCCAAGCTGTAGTAAAGGTCCACGGGGTCTTTCCGTCTTGCCGCGGGTAGGAGGAATTTTCACCTCCACTACAATTTCACTGAATCACTCTTTGAGACAGCTCCCATCTCGTTACGCCATTCATGCAGGTCGGTATTTAACCGACAAGGAATTTCGCTACCTTAGGACCGTTATAGTTACGGCCGCCGTTTACTCGGGCTTCAATTCAAAGCTTCGCATTGCTGCTAACTAATCCTCTTAACCTTCGAGCACCGGGCAGGCGTCACACCTTATACTTCCTCTTACGAGTTTGCAAAGTGCTGTGTTTTTGGTAAACAGTCGGGAGGGACTCTTTGCTGAGACCACATTGCTGTGGCACACCTTATCGCGAACTTACGGTGCTAGTTTGCAGAGTTCCTTAAAGAGAGTTCTTTCACGCGCCTTAGAATACTCATCTCATCTACCTGTGTCGGTTTGCGGTACGGGCAACATAAGCTAAACTTAGAGGCTTTTCTTGGCACGACGGCATCAATGGCACTCCAATTGGTCCGAAGACCGCTTGAAGCTATTTGAGTTTCGAATACAGAGGCGGATTTGCCAATCCCCCAATCTACGCTCTTAAGTTAGCACTTCCATCAGCTAACGCCATTTAGCCCTATGCGTCCCCCCATCGCACACTTATGTTGGTATGGGAATATTAACCCATTTTCCATCGACTACCCCTTTCGGACTTATCTTAGGACCCGACTAACCCTACGATGACGAGCATCGCGTAGGAAACCTTAGATTTTCGGCGAAGTGGATTCTCACCACTTTTATCGCTACTCATTCCTGCATGCTCACTTCGCATCGCTCCAGCACTCCTTACCGGTATGCCTTCAACGCTGATACGAACGCTCTTCTACCACTGTGCATCAGCACAATCTACAACTTCGGTGTCTATCTTAGCCCCGTTATATTTTCTGCGCAAAATCACTAGACCAGTGAGCTGTTACGCTTTCTTTAAAGGATGGCTGCTTCTAAGCCAACCTCCTGGTTGTCTAAGTAACTTCACATCATTTTCCACTTAGAATAGAACTTTGGGACCTTAGTTGGTAGTCTGGGTTGTTTCCCTCTTGACGATTGATTTTATCACCCACCGCCTGACTCCCAAGATACGGTAATAGGTATTCGTAGTTTGACAGGGGTTGGTACCGCGGTGAGCAGCCCTAGCCCAATCAGAGCTCTACCCCCTATTACTATCACTTGAGGCTATACCTAAATATATTTCGAAGAGAACCAGCTATCACCAAGTTTGTTTGGCCTTTCACCCCTATCCACAGCTCATCCCAACCCGTTTCAATGGGTACGAGTTCAGTCCTCCATAAGCTATTACACTTACTTCAACTTGGCCATGGATAGATCACTTGGCTTCGGGTCTGCAGCATCTGACTAAACGCCCTTTCAGACTCGCTTTCGCTACGGCTTCGCGTTTGCTTAACCTTGCCAGATACCACAACTCGCAGGATCATTATGCAAAAGGCAGTCCATCACCCTTGTGAATCCCTTTGAAAAATCAGGCTAAATTTAGCTTATACACAATCTTTGCGGGAGTTTGAAAAAATCTTGTGCGATAGCCATAAGGCTAGTCTCCGCAGTTTTTTCTACAAAACTCATAAATCTTACCGCAAATCTTACGCATAATACTAGAATTTTTTGGAGTTCTTTTTTTAAGATTCCACACTTTATTTTAAAACTTTAAAATTATGAAATCATAAAGAACAAAGCAAATGGCGAAGTATCTTGAGGTGAGTTTAAAGGTTGTGAGGTCATTGCAAATGAGGCGTATATAGACATACGCCGCAATGAAGCAATGTTCTCGCTCCTTTAAAATCACCCAAGAGACAAGCCTAGCTAATTCCTCAAAGGGACTCACAATAGGGCTCTGAATGATTGTAGGCAAATGGTTTCAGGTTCTATTTCACTCCGCTCACTGCGGTTCTTTTCACCTTTCCCTCACGGTACTTGTGCGCTATCGGTGTGATAGTAGTATTTAGGGTTGGAGAGTGGTCTCCCCTGCTTCAGCCCGGATTTCACGTGTCCTGACCTACTCTGGATACTGCTACCTAGCAATCTCTTTTCACATACGGGACTATCACCCTCTATGATTATTCTTTCCAGAATATTCTGCTAAAAGATTGCAGTGGATATTGCAGTCCTCAACCCCAGTAGCAAGCTACTGGTTTGCCCTCTTCCCCGTTCGCTCGCCGCTACTAGGAGAATCTCGTTTGATTTCTTTTCCTCTAGCTACTGAGATGTTTCACTTCGCTAGGTTCGCTCCATTAAAGGTAATACCTATCTCTAGGTATTGGGTTGCCCCATTCGGAAATCTACGGATCAAAGCTTCTTGACAGCTCCCCGTAGCTTATCGCAGTCTAGTACGTCCTTCATCGCCTCTATCACCCAAGGCATCCACCATTTGCCCTTACAAGCTTTTTGCTTCTAAGGATACTGCCTTATTGAATATAAGAAAGTCTTTATTCAATAAGCAATATATCGCGTAATTGTAGTTAATTACTATTTTAGGCTATTAACAATAATTTTTCAAATAACATTTAGACTTTAAAAGTCTAATGTAAAGATTCTAAAAAATCCTTGCATTAGACTTTAATACATTTGTAATTAAGAAATAATTACATATTCTTTGTCAATGGTGGAGAATAGCGGGATCGAACCGCTGACCTCCTGCGTGCAAAGCAGGCGCTCTCCCAGCTGAGCTAATTCCCCTCTAATTAATGGTGGGCTTAGGAGGACTTGAACCTCCGACCTCACCCTTATCAGGGGTGCGCTCTAACCACCTGAGCTATAAGCCCTCTACTTAAGAAAAAGCTATTCTAGTTTTGGTAGATTCCATAATCTCTTAAAAGAACAATGCAATATTACTAAGCTAATAATCTCTGAAAACTAAGCAAGAATCATATTGCAATAATGCAATTGCTATATACACAATATAATATCAAATATAAAAATAACACTTCTTCAATTACTATCAAATTACAAATAACTAAATACTCTTTAAGCAATATGTTAGAGAAAGGCTTCAAGCTAGTTTAATCATAATTAAATGATTAAACATAATTCTCTAGAAAGGAGGTGATCCAACCGCAGGTTCACCTACGGTTACCTTGTTACGACTTCACCCCAGTCGCTGCATCCGCCGTGGGCGGTAACCAATTTAGTATCCCGACTTAAGGCGAATACAACTCCCATGGTGTGACGGGCGGTGAGTACAAGACCCGGGAACGTATTCACCGTGACATGGCTGATTCACGATTACTAGCGATTCCAGCTTCATGTAGTCGAGTTGCAGACTACAATCCGAACTGAGAGACGTTTTAGAGATTTGCTCCACCTCACGATATTGCTCCTCTTTGTGCGCCCCATTGTAGCACGTGTGTAGCCCTAGGCGTAAGGGCCATGATGACTTGACGTCGTCCTCACCTTCCTCCTCCTTACGAAGGCAGTCTCCTTAGAGTGCTCAGCTTAAACTGCTAGCAACTAAGGACGAGGGTTGCGCTCGTTGCGGGACTTAACCCAACATCTCACGACACGAGCTGACGACAGCCGTGCAGCACCTGTTTTCAAGCTCCACAGAAGTGGCACTCCCATATCTCTATAGGATTCTATCAATGTCAAGCCTAGGTAAGGTTCTTCGCGTATCTTCGAATTAAACCACATGCTCCACCGCTTGTGCGGGTCCCCGTCTATTCCTTTGAGTTTTAATCTTGCGACCGTACTCCCCAGGCGGAATGCTTAATGCGTTAGCTGCATTACTGCCCTGTCAAGCAAGGCAACAACTAGCATTCATCGTTTAGGGCGTGGACTACCAGGGTATCTAATCCTGTTTGCTCCCCACGCTTTCGTGCATGAGCGTCAGTAATGTTCCAGTAGGTCGCCTTCGCAATGAGTATTCCTCTTGATCTCTACGGATTTTACCCCTACACCAAGAATTCCACCTACCTCTCCCACACTCTAGACTAATAGTTTCAAATGCAGTTCTATAGTTAAGCTATAGGATTTCACATCTGACTTATTAGCCCGCCTGCGCACTCTTTACGCCCAGTGATTCCGAGTAACGCTTGCACCCTCCGTATTACCGCGGCTGCTGGCACGGAGTTAGCCGGTGCTTATTCGTGAGATACCGTCATAATCTTCTCTCACAAAAGGAGTTTACAATCCTAAAACCTTCATCCTCCACGCGGCGTTGCTGCTTCAGGCTTTCGCCCATTGAGCAATATTCCCTACTGCTGCCTCCCGTAGGAGTCTGGACCGTGTCTCAGTTCCAGTGTGTCCGTTCACCCTCTCAGGCCGGATACCCGTCATAGCCTTGGTGAGCCATTACCTCACCAACAAGCTGATAGGACATAGGCTGATCCTTTAGCGAAAAACTTTCCCCCGTAGGGAGTATCCAGTATTAATCACCGTTTCCAGTGGCTATCCCAGACTAAAGGGCACATAACCTATGCATTACTCACCCGTGCGCCACTAATCCACTTCTAGCAAGCTAAAAGCTTCATCGTTCGACTTGCATGTATTAGGCACGCCGCCAGCGTTCACTCTGAGCCAGGATCAAACTCTCCATAAAAATGGAAGTTTGACAAACTAAATATTAGTAAGCAAACTCTCCATAAAAACTATGGAAGTTTGAGCCAAAAATAAAATAATGGCAGAAACTCTCCATAAAAATTTGAGAGTTTGAGCTAATAAATAAATTAAATAGTCAAACTCTTTTAGATAAAAGCTAAAACAATATATTTAAACATTGTTAAAGCTACTATCAACATAAAAAATCTAAATATTATAGAACATAATATAAGACTTAATATTAGGTTTATTTACTTGAAGTTTATCCATGCTCTCAATATATCACTTAATTAAAACTATTAAATCTCAAAAATGATTTATATCATTCAACAAAACCTAATTCGCTAGATGAAAATAAACAATCTAAGACATTTAAAATTTTAGTTATAGTCGAGTTGTAATATGACAATTGAAGAATATTTGACACTAATATTAAGTGTAAATAGTCTTGCTTAGTTTTCAAAGATCATTGCTTTAAGTCAAACAACACCCTTCATCGTGTCGGAATAAATAATCATCTTGATTATTTAAGCCGCCCGACTTGAGAAACGAAATTCTAATACTATAAAGCTTAAATTATTCTTAAATATATAAAAATATTGTAAATTTATCAGTAAAAATTAAAATCTGGCTGTTTTAGCATAGGTAATAAGCAATAAATAAGATGTTTGAATGGGTTTGGGGGGT
>NZ_JRPD02000045.1 GCF_000765805.2 Helicobacter muridarum
ATTATGTTAGAGAATCTCATATAATGCCTTTGTTGAATTGATATTTAACTTAGTCATTATAACAAAATTGTTGTGATTCTATTTTTGTTGCGTTTAACAAAGCGAAACATCTTTCTTTGTTATTTTTTGTTGTTAGATTCTTTTACTAGTCTTCAAATGATATTGGCTTATATTCTATCTTTAGAATCTCAAAATCAGTTTCTCCAGCAGGTAGCTCTATAGTTGTCTCATCACCTTCTTCTTTACCAATCAATCCTCTTGCAAGCGGTGAATTAAATGATATTAAGCCCTTTTCTGGGTTGCTTTCTGTTATACCTACTATTGTGTAGATGAATTGTTTTTCAGTGTCTAGGTTTAGTATAGTTACAGTGCTACCAAAGCTAACCTTATCGTGATTTAGATTCTCTGGGTCTATTACCTCTGCATTTGCTAGCATCTTGCTTAACTCGCTGATTTTAAATTCAATAAAAGCTTGTTTTTCCTTTGCGGCATGGTATTCAGCATTTTCTTTTAAGTCCCCATGAGATCGTGCTATATCAATTTCTTGGGCGATTTTTGGTCTTTCTACTTCTTTTAGGGTTTTAAGTTCTTCTGAAAGCTTTTTAAATCCATACTTACTCATTGGTTCACTCATGTTGCACCTTTGTTTGATTTTCAAACTACTATTCTACAAAAATATAACCAAAATCGGCTTTAAAGCACTTAAATATGCTTTTTAATTTTGTATTACAATACGAAGTTATTCAGCACAAGGGACACGGAGGGGGATGTTATGGCGCAAAAGAACATACAATACGAAGATTGCACATTGCGAATTGCTTATAGTATTATTGATAATCAGGCAAATAAGAATATGCTTTTCTTGCATGGCTGGGGCAGCAATAAAGAAATTATGCGCACAGCATTTAGTAAGTATTTTAAAAATTTCAATCATATCTATGTGGATTTGCCTCATTTTGGTGGTAGTGAGGCTTTAGTATTTTTAGATACCTATGGTTATGCTAAAGTAATTAATGAGTTTCTTAATCACATTAGCATTAATGGAGTGGCTGGTTGTGATGTAGTAGTTGGGCATAGTTTTGGCGGCAAAGTTGCTTTGCTTTTACAAAAAGAGATCATTTTGCTTAGTAGTGCTGGAATTTTACTGCCTAAATCACTTAAGATAAAACTCAAGATTTTGTTTGCTAAGCTAGCTAAAATACTGGGCATAAGAGCCTCTTTCCTTAGAGCAGATGATGCTAAGGGTTTAAGTCCTATTGCTTATGAAATATTTAAATGCGTAGTGGGGGAAGATTTCTATGAGGAATATGCTAATTTTTATAAAAAAGCCACTATTTTTTGGGGCAAAGATGATAAAGCCACTCCCTTAAAATCCTTTCAAATTATATGCTCTATTATGCCTAGTGCTAAGTCTTATGTTTTAGATGGAGATCATTATTTCTTCTTGCAGCAAGCTAGAGAAATTGATAGGTTATATAGATTACCATCAAATTAAGCTGATAATCGGAATAACTTATTTGCAAAGATAAAATATATTAATTATAATATTGAACACGAAGCTTATTCATTCTTATAAATAATAATATTTTATGATATTTAAAATTAGAGTATAAAAAACATTATTTATTATATTATACTATAGTTATTGGTCCAACTAATATTTTGCAATATTTGTAGATATGCTAAATAGAAATTTTAAACTTCTTTTGTTACTAGAATTGATATATGTTATGGTTTAATAAACCATAAATTAGATTACTATTATAAGACTTTTAAAGAAGGAGGGTAATACTTTGTTTAATAAAATGAGCATTAGGGTAAAAATATTATCCATTGTCTTTGTAGCGATATTGGTCATTATTGCATCTTCTTTTTATTCCAATTATGTGACATCTAGCTATATTGATAGTGTTGTGTATAAAGCTTTAGAAGATAGGGATGCTGCATTTGTTGAAAAGGCGGTCAGAACAATGGTTGGAACTATTGCTGCTGCTATTAAAGATTTGCCTACTAGGGAAGAAAAATTAGAAGTTGTTAATAAACTAATTGCAGATACATTTTATGATAATCATGGCGGTTCTTTTTTCGCCTTTGATGGCACAATATTAGTTGGCTATCCAACCAAATTTGGAGAACCCTTGGGGCAAGATTGGAGAGACATTAAAGATCCAAATGGAGTTTTATTGCTTCAGGATTTACAAAGGGTAGCTTTAAATGGAGGAGGCTTTACAAGGTATTCATGGTATTTAACTGATAGCAATAGTCCAGTGTTGCCAAAACTATCTTACGCGCTTTTGATTCCCGGTCTTGATAATGTTTGGGTAGGTACTGGAGTGTATATTCATACAGTAAAGGAAAGAACAAACGAGATTGTTAATGATATTCAAAACAAAGTTATTATAATAACTACAGTTTCCCTAATTATTTTTATTATATTAGTTGTTCCTATTAGTATTATTGTTGCTAGGTATATTGGAAATGGACTTTCAGATATTTTAAAAGGTGTTCAATCATTTATCCAATTTTCTCAACAAAAAGTTCAAAAAGTCTATGTTATGAAAACACATACTTCAGATGAAATAGGAAAGATTGCTAATATTTTAAATAACAACTTGGATGAAGCAACAAGAAATTTAGAAAAAGATGTTTCTTGTGTTGATAACATCGTGTTGGTTTTGAATAATGCTAAAAACGGAATCATTCAAAGAGATGTCAATATAACCTGTCCAGAGCCCAGCAATCCGCAATTGCAGAATCTAGTTCTAAATTTTTCATCTTTTTTGAATTCATTGGATGATAATTTAAATAGTGTGTTTTTAGCATTACAAGAATATTCAGGCAATGATTTCACGTCACAATTAAAAACTGATGGCTTACAGGGCAAGTTTCTGGATTTATCAAGCAATATAAACATTTTAAGAACTTCTATTATTGGCATGTTGCAAACCTCCCATTCTTTTGCAACCGATTTAAGCAATATTAGTAATACCCTATCAGATCAGGTTTCAAATTTAGTAGAATCCTCAAACAAACAAGCAAGCTCACTTGAAGAAACGGCATCAGCTATAGAAGAAATAACATCATCTATGCAAAATGTATCAGGTAGAACAGATGAAGTAATAAAACAAAGTGAAGACATTAAGAATGTTATTGGAATAATAAGAGATATAGCAGACCAAACAAATCTATTAGCATTAAATGCAGCAATAGAAGCAGCAAGAGCAGGAGAACATGGTAGAGGATTTGCAGTTGTTGCAGATGAAGTTAGAAAACTAGCAGAGAGAACTCAAAAGAGCCTAGGAGAAATAGAAGCAAATACTAATATATTAGTTCAAAGCATTAATGATATGGCAGAGTCTATTAAAGAGCAAGCACAAGGTATAAGTCAAATTAATACCACCATTGGACATTTGGAGTCTGTTACGCATGAAAACACTCAAATTGCAAATACCTCTTCTAGCATTAGCCAAGATGTTAAATCAATTGCTCAAAATATTCTTGATGATGCTGATAAGAAGAAATTTTAAAATATTTTTATGCTTTAATGCCAATTCTTTAAGGTATTAGCTTGCCTAAAATAAATATGTAAGAATAGTCTTATCTTATAGACTTTCTATTCTATTGAAAATTGGATTTTGAAGTTAGATTTATATAGAATTATTTGAGCTTTTGAGAGATTGCAATATACTATCTAATTCTATCTCCGCTAGGCTCTGGTCCCTTATATTTGTTAAGAAAAGCACTAATAGCTCCTCTAAACTATAATTCTTATCCTTAAATAATCGTGTAATGGTATCCCTACAGCGCATTCCTAGATTTTCTAAATTTAGGCTAAATATCCTATTTTCTACTGTGATTTGTATCTCATAGACAACTAGACTTTGTTGCGCTTTGTGATTTGATTCTGTCTTTGATTCTGCTATTGTGGAGTGTCTATAGTCCATCTCTTGTGCATCATTTATATAACTAGCGCGATTCATATATGTGTTAGTGCTTGGGTATTTGACTATATGCTGTGTCATATTGCTTGCTATGTTGTTGGTTATGCTAGCACCCATGCTCTCTACAGCCATATTCGCGTTAATGATGCTTGAGTGTTTATAGGTATGTGCATGTTTAGATTCTAATTGTGTTTGCATAACTGCCCCTTATTGTTTCAAACTAGTGAGCACCTAGCTTTTGCAAAAGTTGCTCCAAGACTGTTTTACTCGCATTAATTTCTTCATGCAGCTTGAATAGTTCAATATCCTTTTCTTCGTTTTGTGCTCTTATGTTATTAAGCTCTGATTCCAAGGAGCCAATAATCTCATCTTTTTCTAGTATTTTATATTCTAAATCCTCTATCCGCTTTGTATGATTGGTTTCTAGCGATGATTTTACTTCATTAATCAGCGATAACAAACTTTTATTATGAATAGATTTCTGTGTTTGATTCAAATCTGATGCTGTTTGGTGTGTATTTGCATGCATAATTTACGTCCTTTCTATAAAATGCGAATTGTCTTAAATTTATTGCCCTTATAAATTCTAGTATAATTGTATCCAAAATTGACTTAATACATAAGTGTTTAATGAGGTTGCCAATGAGAAATGCCTTTAATTTAAGCGCAAATTATGCTCCCGCAGGAGATCAGCCAAAAGCTATAGAATCGCTTTGTAATCAAATACTAAATGAACAAAAATATAATACGCTAGTTGGTGTAACAGGTAGCGGCAAAACCTTTACTATGGCAAACATTATTCTAAATCTAAATATGCCAACACTTATTATGAGTCATAACAAAACGCTTTGTGCACAGTTATATAGTGAGTTTAAACATTTCTTTCCCAGTAATCACGTCGAATACTTCATTAGCCATTTTGACTATTATCAGCCAGAAGCCTATATTCCTAGGCGAGATTTATTTATTGAGAAAGATAGCTCAATTAATGATGAACTAGAGAGGTTAAGATTATCTGCTACTACTTCATTATTGGCTTATGATGATGTTATCGTTATAGCAAGCGTTTCAGCAAATTATGGCTTAGGTAATCCGCAAGAATATCTCACTATGATAGAAAAGCTAGAAGTAGGCAAAAGTTACAGACAACAAGATTTGTTGTCAAAAATCATAGATATGGGATATGAACGCAATGATATAGCATTTGAGAGAGGAAGGTTTCGCGTTAAGGGGGAAATTGTTGATATTTTTCCAGCTTACAACGAAGTGGAATTCGTTCGTATAGAGTTTTTTGATGATGAGATAGAAAGGATTCTAATTTTGGAGTCACTAGACAATAGTTTGGTTAAGAGTCTGCAATCATTTGTGCTTTATGCTGCTAATCAATTCATCGTTGGGCATGATAGATTAAAAAGTGCTATATCTGATATACAGTTAGAGCTTGACCAAAGACTTAGCTTTTATGAGTCTGAAGGTAGAATGCTAGAGTATGAGCGGCTTAAGTCTCGCACGGAGTTTGATTTAGAGATGATTAAAGAACATGGAATTTGTAAGGGAATTGAAAATTATGCAAGACACTTAACAGGTAAGAAAACCGGAGAGACACCATATTCCCTTATTGATTATTTTGAATTCAAGAAAAAACCATATTTATTGATAGTTGATGAGAGCCATGTTAGCTTGCCCCAATTTGGTGGCATGTATGCTGGCGATAAAAGTAGAAAAGAAATATTGGTAGAATATGGATTTCGCCTTCCTAGTGCACTTGATAATCGTCCATTAAAGTTTGAAGAATTTATTAATAAGCAAGCATATTTCTTGTTTGTTTCTGCAACACCTGCCAATTTGGAACTCGATTTAAGTAATGGTAATATTTGTGAGCAGATTATTCGCCCTACTGGATTGCTAGATCCCATGTGTGAAGTGCGAGATTCTAAGACACAAGTTAAGGATTTACTAGAAGAAATAAAGATTTGTATTGCAAAAAAAGAACGTGTATTGGTTACAACTCTAACAAAAAAAATGAGTGAAGAACTCACTAAGTATTATGTCAAAGAGGGCATAAAGGTGGAATATTTGCATAGTGATATTGATGCTATTGAGCGCAATCACTTGATACGAAATTTACGCTTAGGCATATTTGATGTTCTAATAGGAATTAACTTATTACGAGAGGGTCTTGATTTACCAGAAGTTAGCCTTGTAGCGATTATGGACGCTGATAAAGAAGGTTTTTTGCGCAGCCAAACAAGTCTTATACAGACTATGGGGCGAGCTGCCAGGAATGTGAATGGTAAGGTTATACTTTATGCAGAAAGGATAACACAGTCCATGAAAGCGGCGATGGATATTACGGCATATCGTAGGCACAAACAGGAGGAGTTTAATCAAACTCATGGTATAACTCCTAAGTCTGTTAAACGTATCGTGGAATCTGAATTAAGATTAGAAGAGAGTAGCAAAGTATATAATAATCGCAAAAAGCAAAAGATTCCAGCCAAAGAAAAAGATGAAATAATAAAAGAGCTTAGATCTAGGATGTTAGGAGCAAGCAAAAGATTGGATTTTGAGGAAGCAATACGATTGCGAGATGAGATTGCTAGAATCAAAGAACTATGAGTTTCGCAGTTTGTATCTGAATATTTTTAAGCTTAATAAAATCATTTTTTGACTTTTTGTTAATGGTTTATATTTAGATTTTGTTCATTTAGCCCTTATTTCCTAGTTAGATACTCTAACATATAGCCCTCTGTTTCCATATTTTTATTTATCTAAACACTTCTAAACTATTATGTTTATGTTTATCTACATAGCTTACCTAATCTTTTCATCTTAAGCATAATTTTTTAAGAGATTGCACCCCCCAAACCCATTCAAACATCTTATTTATTGCTTATTACCTATGCTAAAACAGCCAGATTTTAATTTTTACTGATAAATTTACAATATTTTTATAT
>NZ_JRPD02000046.1 GCF_000765805.2 Helicobacter muridarum
TGAGTTGATTTTGTTTAGAATCCAAGCAATCTAAGTTAGATTCTAAACCAATATGCCAATTTCGCATAATATCTTGCTGTGTTTTGTGAAACATCATATTTCCTTAGCCATTGTTACAACCAAGTTACAAGTCAACTATGAAACTAATTGGAATATCATAAAACATCACATTATATTGAAATAATTACTATATGTTAAAAATATCAATAGACAAATTCAATGATTGCCATAGTTGTAGCATCGCCCCTACGAATCCTGCTACGCAAAACCCTAGTATATCCACCATTACGTGTAAGCAACTTTGGCGCAACTTCTGTAATAAGCTTCTTAGTAGCTCTCTTGTCTTGCAATTCTGCAAAAACAAATCGATGCGTATTGAAGTCCGCTTCTTTGCAATGACTTATTAATCTCTCTATATATCGCTGCAATTCCTTTGCTTTGAATATAGTTGTTTCTATTTTTTCATAGTTAATAAGTGATATACTAAGATTCTTTAACAATGCTTTGCGATGTGAAGATGTTCTACCTAATTTCCTATATCCATGTCTATGCCTCATATTATATATCCTTTATTTTTCTTTATTTTTAATTTTGTCCCTTAAGCTTGGCTAATCTTTTATTTACGGTTACTATTAAATCATTAGGTAGGTCCATACCTATTGGATAGCCTATCTCATTCATCTTATTAGATATTTCCTCAAATGACTTCTTACCAAGATTCTTTATATTCTTTAAATCATTTTCACTCATTAAGGCTAACTCGCCAATGTATTTAATACTTGCTTTTTGCAAACAATTGCTTGGGCGATGCTCAAGATTCAGAGCATCAACACTAGCAAGCAATACCTTTAGCTCTGGGCTATCATCACTTAATCGATTATTACTAGTAGGCACATCGCTTAACTCTGCGCCAAAAACACTCATTTGAGAGTGCATGATACCCACTGCTTCCTTAAATGCATCCATTGGATCAACTTGCCCATTTGTCTCTACATCGAAAACAATCCTCTCGAAGTTGGGATTGCTATCATGTAGCACATTCTCTATTGCATACTTAGCTTTCCTAACTGGAGTAAAAAAGGCATCAAGAGGTATATAATCACTGCTTATCTCTTCTCTGATAGCTTCACTAGGCACATACCCTAATCCTTTTTGTATAACTAGTGAGAATTTTAGCTTAGCATCGCTGTTAATGTTAGCAAGATGAGAATCTGAATCAATAATGCTTAGAAATTCATTATCAAGATTTTTGCCTTTAAGCTCCATGGGTCCGCTAAACTCATAAAAAACCTCTATTCTTTCTTGATTTCTCGCCTCTTCTTTTATCTTGAATTTTAAATTCTTGATATTGACAATCAAGGGGGCAACATCTTCTGCCACGCCACGAACAGAATCAAACTCATGTGCTACGCCATCAATCTTGATAGCAATAGGAGCATATCCAACAGTGCTTGATAATAGCAATCTGCGAACAGGGTGCGCTATCGTAATAGCATATCCTGGCTCGAATGGATAAGCATGCAATCTAATGTGATTTGGAGCTAGCTCTTCAATTTCGAGTTTTTCTGGAATATATGGTCTTATCTTTATACTTTTCATGATGATACCCTTAACTTATTTTGAATAGAGCTCCACTATTAAACGCTCCTCTATTGGAATCTCTACTTCATTTCTCTCCGGGTTTCTTGTAAAAATTCCAAATTTCTTATCTTTGTCAACATCAACCCAAGGTACAATACCAGTTTGAGAAGTCAGATCAAGAGCCCGAACAATCTGAAGATTGTTTTTACTCTTTTCTTTTACCTCTACTTTCTGCCCCTGCTTAACACTAAAGGATGGAATATCTATTCTCTTACCATCAACCAATAAATGCCCATGCGATACAAGCTGTCTAGCAAATCTCCTAGTAGTAGCAAATCCCATGCGATATACAACATTATCAAGTCTACTTTCAAGCAATCTTATAAGATTCTCACCTGTATTACCTTCTTGACGATTTGCCTCTCTAAAGATAGAACGAAATTGCTTTTCGCTTATGCCATACATAAATTTAGCTTTTTGCTTTTCTCTTAACTGCAAACCATAATCCGAAATCTTGCCACGTCTTTGCCCGTGCTGTCCTGGTCCATAGTTTCTACGCTCTAATGAGCATTTACCAGCCAACCTCCTCTCGCCCTTGAGAGCTAGGGAAATACCAAACCTTCTTTCAATTTTTTCAACAGGTCCTCTATATCTTGCCATATATACTCCTTACACTCTTCTTCTTTTGGGCGGTCTACAGCCATTATGCGGCAAAGGTGTTACATCTTTAATCCACAACACTCTAATTCCATCTGATGAACCAACACTCTTAATAGCAGTCTCTCTACCGCTTCCTGGTCCCTGCACTTTTATGCCTACCTCTTTTACTCCATGCTCCTTTGCTTTTGTCATTGCAGATTCTACAGCCTGTTGAGCAGCATAAGGGGTTGATTTCTTGCTTCCCTTAAATCCCAAACCACCAGCAGTAGCCCAGCAAATAACATTTCCCATTTCATCAGTTACAGTAATATTAGTATTATTAAAGGAAGCGGAAATACAAACGATTGCTCTAGCAATATTCTTTCTTACAACCTTTTTCTTAATGCCTGTTTGTCGCTTTGCCATTGCCTACTCCTTATTTACTGCCAACTGTCTTTTTCTTGCCTTTTCTTGTGCGAGCATTATTTTTTGTCGTTTGTCCTCTCACAGGCAAGCCTCTTCTATGTCTTAGTCCCCTATAGCTACCTAAGTCCATCAATGCCTTAATATCCATAGTTACTTTTTTACGCAAATCTCCCTCAACCATATAGTTTTCTTGAATCTTTTTTGCAATTCTTGAAACTTCATCTTCGCTGAGATCATTAACTCGCTTATCAAAAGAAATATTTACAGCATCTAAAATATCTCTCGAGCTTTTAAGCCCTATACCATAAATATATGTAAGAGCATATTCAACTCTTTTCTTTTTTGGCAAATCTACACCAGCAATTCTAGCCATTATTTATCCTTGTCTTTGTTTGTGTTTTGGATTCACGCAAATTACGCGAACCACTCTTTTGCGCTTGATAACTTTACATTTATCGCACATTTTCTTAACCGATGGTCGAACCTTCATAACAACTCCTAACCATGACATTACGTTATAACCACTACTCTAATGAATGATCAAAAGAATAAAGTTTGCGATTATAGCAAATATAAGTTAAAAATTACCTTATTATTGAAGCAGAAGATTTGAAACATCGCTAAATTTATCACTATTTTGCACCATAAAACAAAATAAACCCAATAGACCAATTACAAATAAAACCCTAAAGCCCGCATTAAGTGATAATCAAATATAAGTTAGAATCAAAACTTAAAAATGTAATCAATCCTAAAAAGTAAATACTAGTAAAGAGCTAAGTATTCTAGCAAAAAAAACCATTAGATAAATAATAACAATTTATGCACTTTCTAGTGCTTGCTTTGTTGGAGTGTATTCTATTCCAAAAGCATCACTTACACCTTTGTAAGTGCATTTTCCATTGTAAGTATTCACACCTTCAAATATGCCCTCATTCTTTAATGCAGCCTCTTTTGCACCGCTATTAGCAATCATAAGCCCAAAGCTAAGAGTAGAATCCGATAATGCTAATGTAGCTGTTCTTGCTACTGAACCGGGCATATTGGCTACGCAATAATGAAGTATTCCATCTATGTCATATACAGGATTATCATGTGTTGTTGCATTTGAAGTCTCAAAACAACCACCTTGATCAATTGCTACATCAGTTAAGATTGCTCCTGTTCTCATTACTCGTAAATCATCTTTTTTAACTAGTTTAGGAGCTTTAGCCCCAGGAATTAACACGGCCCCAATCACAACATCTGCGCTAGCAATACTTGAGAGAATATTTGCCCTAGAGCTATATAAAGTATGAATCCTCATGTTAAACATCTGATCTACATAGGCTAATCGATTAGTATCTATATCCAATATAGTAACATCTGCTCCAATGCCAACAGCCAATTGCGCAGCATTCAATCCAACAACGCCAGCACCAATGATTGTTACTTTCCCCTTAGGAGTGCCAGGAATTCCACTTAAAAGAATACCACTGCCACCGAAAGTTTTTTGTATATATTTGCTTGATTCAATGACTGCAAGACGTCCAGCAATAGAACTCATAGGTGCTAGGCATGGCAAGCTTCCACGAAACTTAATCGTTTCATAGGCAATAGAAGATATTTTTTTGGCTAAGAGCATTTCAGTTAGCTTTCTATCTGCAGCTAAGTGTAGGTAAGTAAATAGAGTTTGACCATCTCTAAAATAATCATACTCGCTTTCTATTGGCTCTTTAACTTTAATAATCATTTCAGATTCCCCAAAAAGCTTTGTCTTATCAACTATCTCTGCTCCATTGCGCCTATATTCCTCATCACTAAAGCCTATAGCACTTCCAGCATCATGCTCAATCAAAACCCTATGCCCAGATTCTACATATTCATGCACATTTGATGGAGTTAAGCCTACGCGATACTCATGAACTTTGATTTCTTTTGGACATCCAATAATCATAATATTTCCTTTATGCTTTTAAGTAGTCAAATATAAATAGCTTGTATCTAGACATCATGAATTAACACAAGTAAACTATTTAGTATAACGTAAATCTAAACATTTAAGAAAAAGCAAAAACATTGCTTATAACCCATATAATAAATTTAGCATAGTTATTAACCTACAATATTATATTAACACAAAAACTTATTTAATACACAATATACCAAGTTAGAACCATAATAATAAATCAAACAGAAACTTTTAGCTCTATAAGGTCTAAACATAATTGGGAATTTATTCGCAAACCATGCTTAAAATCAAATATACTCTGATATATAGACAAAAAGCAAAGTTAATTAAGATTACTTTTGGCTAATAATATTAGGATTAGAATCTTGTAGTGCTACATATAGCTCAACTTTCCCACTAAGCAAAGTTGTTTTACTAGTATTTAGAATCTTAGTAGCGTTTGAATTGTCATAACTCTTACTATCATGCTTTTCATTACTCCAATTAAAACTTATACGAAAAAGCCTTCTATTAGAATCATTTGGATATATAAAAATATTTATCTTTGTAAATGCTAGCGGTTGCTTCATTTTGGCTAACTCTTTTTGCTTAGCATTCCAAAATGTAGCTAGATTATTCCCATTAATATCTTTAAAGCTTTTATCATAAAATTTAAAAGCTCTGTTCTCTCCAGATTCTAATGCTTGCTTATATTGATATATAAAGGCTAGTAAAGTTGCTAATTCATCTTTAGTTACAATTGCAAGCTCGCTCTCATATACCAAAAGTGAGCTATCTCTCCAGTTAACGATTTTATCATATTTATGCAATAAATCATTTTCAATCACAATGCAACCTCGAGTATGGAGCTCCTTCCTATCGCCATTGAGAGGTTTACCATGTATCCATATCCCGCTACCAGTCCTTTTTAGAGATCTGTCATAAGCATTTGGATATGTAGTAGATAGAGCTAGTCCGCCATAGTATTGATCTAGCTTTGTGTAGCGATTATTTATGTTATATACTCCAATGGGAGTTGTCATGTCTCCCTCTTTTTTCTTACTACCTAACCCCTCTGCTACAAGAGCACTAGAACTTTGAATCTCTTCTAGCTGAAAATTCTTGATTTTATATAATGTTAGGTTTGGAATACTTTTATCAGATACAAAGAGAAATCCCAAATCCTCGAAATAACCATAATTTGTAGACTTATCCTGTAAATAGTCTAGCCAATATTCCTTTTTTGTAAGTTCATGAGCGGAATCGCTCAAAGCTAAAACGGATAAAATAAATGTCAATAAACAAGATCTCTTAATACTAAATAAAATATTTTTCATATCTATTCCTAAATAAAGATTCATTTATCCACATTATTAAAAATGCCATAGCCCATATAAAATCTTCTATGAAATGGAAGATTTTAGCATAAAGTTACATTTACACACAAGCGAAACAACATTCACTATTATTAATATTGTGTTGATTGCATAAAATTATTTGAGTATATTTGCCAGTGCTAGGATTTAAGTAAAGATTCTAGAATGCCACTTATAAAAAAAGATGATTATACCCTCCCCCCCCCCTATCATTCTAAAAGAGCAAAGTGTGGCTTAAGAATCTATAAATTAGATTGAATAAATTACAAGTAGCCAATGTCATAAAGTCTTGTGTAAACAAGTCTAATAATATAAAGAATCTCTAAATTAGAATCTAAACAGAATAAAGGATAGTAGATTAAGAATAGTAAAGGTTATATTTAGCTAACTTTAGTTAGCTAAATATAACAAATACAAAGCATTTAATATAGCAATTAATAGAATGCTAAACATAAATAAAACTAATCTTATTTAATATGACAAAGGAGATATTTCACTATGTTCACACATTGGTGATCAATTATCATTGACTGCAAAGTATGATAAGTAACAAAAAGTTCAATAATAGATATTTTATATTTTCTTAAATACTACATAGTATTAAGTATTAACATAACCAATTAGTAAAACTAATGTAGGTTTAGAATCTATAGACATTTCTATTAGA
>NZ_JRPD02000047.1 GCF_000765805.2 Helicobacter muridarum
ATTCATGGCTAATTGCTTTGCTTGTTGCTGAAAGCTTGTGATATGTTTGATAGAAGGAAGTAATTCTTGCTTGTTTATGCTAGAATTAGGGCTAGCTCTGTTGGTGGAGGATAGGATATCTGTAAAAGCTTGTGGGCTGTGGAATCCCGAAGCTTGGGGGCTAACTTCATCTAAAAATACCCTTTGAGCATTTTGTAGTTTATTTAACAGGTTACCTCGCTTTTTTGGAGCAAATGATAAGCCCTTATAAGTATCTCCATAATCTCTATTCACATTCACAAAAAATAATTTATCATCTAAAGTTTTAGCAAAAAGTAACTCCCCTGCTTGGTCTATAAAGATTGCTTCAGGGTGTGTGAAAGTTTCTAATATTTGCGGGATATACTTTTCTCTACCATTATTTACAATCTTTTCAAAGTCTTTTTTAGTTAACTTTATATCTTTGCCTAAAGTTTCTTTTAATCCATGCGGGATATTCACAATAAAATCATCTTCCAAGCTTTTAAGATTAAAGGTTTTTAGCCAAAGCTCTTGTATAGCTTTTTGGTTTGTTGTATCTATAGCTTTATTGTTATTGGCATTAGCAAGCAATCTTGTATCTTTGTTAGGCTTAAGCTTTGGATAAGCGGCTTCGTATAAAGATTGCATTTGTGCTAAAAGCTCGCTTAGCTGTGTATAAATTCTTTGAAATTCTAATTGTTGATATTGCTTATTTAGTAGATATTGGCTAGTAGCTATATTTCCTCTATTTTCTAGGTTAGAGATATTACTTAAGCCTTGATTTGCAATGTTCTTTGTAGTTTTTGGCTCATGAATAATTTCAGCATCAACAATATCATCTATCTTTATGTTCTCTATTTGCTTGTTTGTTGTATCTATTTGAGATAGTAAAAAGCCTAATTGCTTCTTACTTGAGGCTTCTTGTGTGTAGGCTTGCGCTGCTTCATCATAAGCTTTATAGGTAGATGTATTAAACTTCTCTCTAAAGCTTCTAAGCTCATTAAGAATAGCTTTTGAATCTTGCATATCTGTTGTATTTTTCTCTAATCCTGCTATAAGTGTTTCATTTAGCTCCTTTGTGCTTCTGGCATATTTCAAAGCATTGCGTAGATGATTCTCAAATGCTAAAGAGCTAGCCCTCTCACTTACAGAAAAGCGTCCTGAAACTCGATACAAAGTGTTATAAAAATACATTTGGACCTTACCCCAAAATGTATTACTAAGATAGCTTTGTGGCTTCTCTCCTATTGCATTGCTAATTGCTTTTGCTATTGCCAAATCATTGAAGTAAAACTTTCGCATATCCTCAAATAATTCAATCTTTGCTAGCAAATTTGTATCTGTAATATATGGCTTTAGAGCCTCTAAATCATCTATTAGCCTATCCCATGCAATAGCCTTATGCTTTGATTTAATTATCTTTGTATTTCTATCTATTGCTTCTTGAATTGCCTTTGCTTGCAAGTTTGACTGCATATTCTTAGCAATTCTCTCAAAGGACCTATTATTAAATCCGCTTTTTTTAGCTGTATCTAGGATATTGCTATAGAATTTATCTTGTGTGATTTCTTTCTCTTTGCTTTTGTTCTTGATATTTTGTGTATAGAAATCACTTTTTACTAAATCTTTAAAGTCTGCATATTCGGCGTTAATGTTTTGATATTCTTTGAAGAGTTTTTTAGCTTCAATCCCACTTATATTGCTAAGTATGTCTAAAGCTTCTTGTATATCAGAATCTATTGTTTGGTTGATATTTTTTAAGGCTTGAATGCTAGGCTTTTTTAGCTCCTTGCTGCGCAATTCTTGATTTACTGCTTTGCGCAATGCAAATAAATCTTGTATTGTCGGATTTGGCTTTAGGGCAAAGCTCTGCAAATCATTAATAATTCCTTTATGCTCAACTCTTGGAATAGAATCTTTTAAGTCTTGTAATATATCTACTATTTGTCTTGTTGTGCGCTCAAAGTCTATGCCCTCTAGTGCTTCTACTAGAGCATTCTCTACTCTGCCATATTGACTTTTTAGCTCCTTTTCATATTCATTTACATAGCCTTTAAATCCTTGTTTATCAAGCTCGCTTTTATTGATAGCCGGAATTCCACCTCTAGCAACTAATGTTTGCATAGTATTATGCTCAACAATTTTTAAATAATAAAAAATAAATTTACTTTTCAACAAATTTTATCTGAAGAACGATAAGGATAACAAAGCCCGCCAGCCCAAAATCTTTCGCTCATAAAATTTGCAAATCCAGCATATTCGCCACGAGCTGCAATAGTAAAGTCGTCGCCTTCGTTGTTAAAATCATCATAAAAGCCATACAAAGTTATGCCCGAATTTATCATAGAATAGCGACCATTTTCCTTAAGTTGGCTAGTTTTTATGTTTGCTTCGATAAGGCAATATACACTTCCCCTATTGTAGATACTTTATCTTAATTAGAGATTCTTCACTGCGGTTTTAGTCATGATAAAAGAACTAGCCACCTCACAATGACAAAATGAAGAGATAGCTAAGATTATGATAAGGGAAATCATCAGAGTGAGACACGACAAGCCATTAAAACAAACCAGATTCTAATCGTTGCACCCTTGCTATAAAGGGTCAAAGCTTAAATCTTAGAATTCATTTAAAACATCTTGCAATGACTTATATATAGCATGCGCTAGTAATCTATATCCGCTAGGAGTTAGATGTACATCTGATTTAGAAAGATTATTTAGTATCCAGCAATCTTTGCCGCCTGTGCTTCTTATAAAGTCATCAATATCAAATAATATTAGTCTTTGATTTTGCGCTATGTCATATATCCACTCTTTGACTGGCTCAAAGCTCTTTGCCATTGTATATTCCTTAGTTTTGCTATCTTCTTTTATTAACATAACAGGGGGTGGCGAAACTATTAATATTACAGAGTTTGGATTATATTCCCTTAAAATATCGATAAATTCAGAATAAAAATCTATAAACCTTTCTTTACTTAGATTATCAAATACTGCATCATTGCTTCCATAACAAAGAATAACCAAGTCATATTCTAATAGGCTTAATTGCTCTTTGATTGAATCTAGATTCCATCTTAGCCAAATATCTGATCTAGCTCCATTTATCCCTAAATGCTCTATTAAAGATGGCTCTTCTTGTTTATAAATGAAATACCCCCCAAGCTTTGCATTTTCATATAATGCTTCAATAGTAATTGGGAATCTTAGATGATACTTTGCAATCTCCCATCGATTGCTACTAGGCGTTAGTACCTCTACTAATCCATTAGAATCCTCAATACGAAAGGAGCGAGTATTCTCTTTTGACTGAAATATTATTTGCACTATGAAATCCTTAGAATTTAGGCTAGCTAAAGATTTTTCATTCACATCTATGGTAATGCTAGCCCCTAGCTTTTCTGGCATTGCCACTACACCACCTAGCGCGTAATCCAATATATCATAACCCCTTTTTCTTGAATCAAAAATTGTAAAGTTTTTTTCTTCATATTGAACAAGAAAGTTATTATGATATTTTGGCATGAGAGGATATACAAATCCAACCGAATTAATATCGCCTATTATCTCTCGCAATTCATGGGTTATAAAGTCCCCTGCAATATGGGAATCACCTAGCACCCTAATCTTAATATCCTTATTGTTTGCTAGCTTGTCTTTTAGATATAGCAATGGCTTCTTGTCATGATTGAAATTTAATATAAAGGCATTATCTAAATAGCTTTTAATGTCAATATTATCATCTATAAAACTACCAGCATACAAAATACCAATAATGCAAGATAATATACATACTAGAATTTTCACGCAATTCCTTAAGTTATAGCTTTTTAAAGTAATGATTTTCTTCTATAACAAGCCTTTGAATTAGCAATTGACTAAGCATCTTATAGCCATTTGTGCTTAGATGGATTCCATCTTGGGCTCTAACTAACATACTCCTACCATTAGAATCTTTAATATAGCTACTAAACTTGCCGTTGTCTGTAATGGATTCTGTAGTTAGGAATAAACCATTACCATGTAATCTTTCTTTATACATATCATTTAAATGAGAAATTTTTTTATTTAGCTTCCTATCTCTAACGATTGGCACTTCAAACCATACAACAAATATATCATTTACCTTTGCAATAGATAATATTTCATCAATCCTTGAGGCATACATTTTATCCCACTCTTTTGTTCCAAATTTCACTTGATCTAAATCCCATGGATCATTTGCTCCCAGACACACAACCAACACAGATATATTTTGATTCTTATCTATGGCTTTTTTTGTCTCTTTTGCCCAATCAAAAGAATGTGTATAAGTAAGACCTGTGCTCTGCTTTGCCATATTTAGCACTCTTAGCCCCTTTTTTCCTAGCTGCTTTACAAGCGAAGCACCTATACCCTGCATTAATGAATCTCCAATCAAGAGAAACTCTATATCTTTGTCTATAAATAGCTTACCATCATTAAATCTAATTCCACTTAAGCTAATATTGCTATTATTATCTTGTAACTCTGAATCACTTAAAAATTGCTCTGAATGAAGATCCTTAAAATCCTTATAAGATTCGAATTGGAAATTATTGTCTTGATTGTATAAACTGTTATTATCTGTGATTATGTTTTGATCATTTTCTGTATGCTCTAATAAATCAAGATTTTCTTCATCTTGAGTTTTGCTATGTGTTGTTTGGGCATTATCTATATTGTTTGAATGGTTAATATTAGAACTAGCATTAGCATTATGGGCTAGATTCTCACTCTTATATTCTCTATCAAAGAAAGCTTCACGTATGGAATCTAACTCCTTAGCAAAAAATGACGGAGAATAATTTTTTAACCCAAAATCAATATGATATGTTCGTATAAAATAATCCATTAAGCTATGCCAAAAGACTAAGCAAACTAAAACAATACTAGTAACACCAATAAAGAGTAATCTAAAAAGTTCCATTAAAATCCAGCATAAATAAAATTTGGAATCCCATTCGCACTTAATCCAATAATAACGCAAACTAGAAAAGCAACTAATAATGGCTGTAAAAGTAATGGTATAGAATCCAACACCAAGCAAGAAAGTTTTATGGTGTGCTTCATATATGGATAAATAAGAAAGCAAAACATACACGCAATAAGGCATTCCCACTCAAAATTAGAAACTTGCATAGAAGTATTATTTACTAGGCTTTGTATATATAGAAACGAATCTGATATATCTGTAAAGACAAAAAACACCCAAGCAAAAGTAACAAAGTGAAAGGTAATAATAGAGCTAATATATGGCAGTTTGATTTTTATATCATAGAATCTTAGGATATTTACAAAGATTATAGCTAGACCATGCAATAGCCCCCAGATTAAGAAATTCCATGTATTGCCATGCCAGATTCCAGACAAGCCAAACGAAATAAGCACAAATACTTGCGCAAGGAAAAACCCCTTTCTATTTCCACCAAGCGGGATATATATGTAATCTCTAATAAATGTCGAGAGGCTAATATGCCATCTAGCCCAGAAATCCTTGATATTTCGCGCCATATAGGGCATATTGAAATTAGAGGGTAATCTAAAACCAATCATAAGGGCAAACGCACTTACTAGATTCACATAGCCACTAAAGTCGCAATACAACTGCACAGAATAGGCATAAATTCCAAGCAGAAGAGAAACAGAACTATATGTGCTTGGGTTTTGCAAAATAGGTTCAGAATAGATTTGCAAATAATTAGCAATAAATATCTTTTTTGTAATGCCAAGCAAGATTAGAGTAATGATTAAAGAAATATATTTTAGCTCCCTATTGCTATATAGCTGTGAAAAAAAGTATTGGCTTCGCATAATAGGTCCAGATATAAATGTCGGGAAAAAGGATAAATAACACGCTAGAAAAAAGAATTCTTGAGGAATATTACCTTTTAGCACACTATGTAGATATGTTACTGATGCAAAAGTGTAAAAACTAAGCCCCAAAGGAAAAATAATATCAATTTGTTTCCCACTAAATCCAAATAAACCAATAAATATATCAAAGCTATCTTTTATTGCATGAAAGTATTTAAAGAAGCAAAGATTAAGCAGCACAATACCAACGCAGCAAGTAAACGCAAGCACTGAATCAAACTCAAAAATAAGTAAAGAAAATATATAAATCACAATGGTATAGACAAAAACAACTAATGCGAAATAAGGATTTATCCATGCAATAATGGCATAGTTAAAAAAAAGCAAGCATATATTTTGCGCTTCTAAACCAAAGAGTTTAAGCACTCCCCAATATAATACAAGAAACACAAGCAAGCAGCAAGCAAACTCAATGGTAAAAAATATCATTTATTAATCCTAACATTAACATAAGTATGTTACTTAAGAAGGGGAGACTTTTTAGAGATAAGAATTATAACAAACTTTCCATTCAGCAAAATTTGATTGGTTGTAAAATTAGCTCACAAATAAAACAAATTAATGTAAATAATCAAGCAATAATTTCATTGCAATATTTACAAAGTCCCCTCTACATCCACTCCACCTCTTTCTGTTATAATCTACTTCATTTTTCATTCTATTCTATTTATTCTATTTGTTGTAAGACTTTTATGCTCTTTAACT
>NZ_JRPD02000048.1 GCF_000765805.2 Helicobacter muridarum
CGGATTAGGCTATATCAATAGCGATATTGCTATGCTAGATAATGAAGGTTACTTTGCTACAGGTGATATAGTGCAGACTCTTAAAGTAGAAGGAGAAGAGTATATAAAGATTATAGCTCGCTCTAAGGAAGTGATCAATATAGGCGGAGAAAAGGTTATACCCCAAGAAGTAGAGAAAGTTTTGCTTCAGATTCCATTTATTAAACATTGCATAGTTTATGGCGAGCAAAGTAATATAATGGGGCAGATGGTATGTGCAAAAGTTGTGCTAGATACACAAAATTTAGAATCTATATTAAAGACTACCAAGCCGTTACAAGTTATACCAAATGCTATGGAGATAAAAAAGTTTATAAGAATCTTTTGCAAAGACAAACTAGCACCCTATAAGATACCAACTAAAATTAATATAGTTGAATCTATTGCTATTAGTGAGAGATTTAAAACAGTAAGACAATAAGGAATAATCATGGGCTTTTATACCAAAGAAGAGCTTCTAACTCTTGGACTAAGTAGTGTAGGTGATAATGTATTAATTAGTAAAAAGGCTAGCATCTATAGCCCACAAACTATAAGCATTGCTAGCAATGTGCGCATAGATGACTTTGTAATTTTAAGCGGCAAAATAGAAATTGCTAATTTTGTTCATATTGGAGCATTTAGCGCGTTAATAGGTGGTATGGAAGGCATAGTCATAGAGGATTTTGTTGGAATTAGCATTGGTTGTAAGATATTTGCTAGCTCTGATGACTTTAGCGGTGGAAGCCTTAGCAATCCTATGATTCCAAATGAGTTTAAGAATGTTTGTTCTGCAAAGGTGGTTTTACAGCGGCATTCATTGCTTGGCAGTGGAAGCGTAATTTTGCCTACTAGCAAGGGATTGGCACAAGGAGTTAGTGTTGGTGCATTAAGCCTTGTCATGCGCCCTAATAAGCCTTTTGGAATCTACTTTGGCAGTCCAGCTAAGCGAATTATGGAGCGCGATAAGAATATCTTATTACTAGAAGAAGAATTCCTAAAGACTAAAGCACTAAACCTATCTGATAATAAGAAAGATTGCACAAGCCTTATTAATATGGAATCTAATATGCAAATACTGGGGAGGGGGGGGGGGGAGCAATACTCCGTAATTTTGCATTTGCTGAAGTTTGTAGTTATGATTGTAATTTTTTATGTGCATAGATTCGTTTTTATATTGGTATATATGGCAAGGTTATTAAAGTGTTAATAATATTTTCAGTTTTAATTTGATAGACTATAAAATACAATTATATTGAAAGTATATATGAAATTTATAAGTCATTTTTTGTTTCATTTGTTGTTGTTAGCATAAACGTTTCATCTATTTATGCAAGTGCTTTATCAAATCTTACATTGAATCAAGCAGATTATAATATTCTTTTTGGAGATGAAAAGGTAGATGTCGCTATTCTATCAGAAAAGGAGATGAGAGAAACTAAAGGCAAATTTGGTCCATTTTTTTTGGGCTTATTATTGGTCTCGGTGCATGGGGAATTGAATCTTTAGTAAATAGAGAGCTTAGTAATAATATAGAATTTAACTTTAATCACAAGATATAATGCCAAAATATCTAATTATTTTATTTTTTATCTTTTCGCCATTTTTATATGCTTATCGTTGTGAGGAGTTTTCATGCTCTTATTTCAAGCTTGGAATTGGTGCATCATATAGTAATTTTAATTTTAGCAATGAAGTCAAAGTTAGCAATACAGGAGTTTATCTAGCAGCATTTGCTAGTAAATATTGGGAATGGGGTGGTTTTGGATTCAATGTAGATTTTGGCTTTACTAGCACGCATATTAATGCTAATGCAGGATTAGCAAAATAGATAGGGAACTTTGTGCAAGGCTCTTTTTTTGCAGGAGCGAATCTTTGGACATTGCAAAATCCTATTTTACTCTCTCTTATTATCAATATGGATGAATATAGTGTCCCTCGCAATGATGTAAGCCATAAGCTCTATATGTTTATGTCCTTTGTTGGTATTAATATGATGGGTATAAAAGCGATTGATAAGAATATACACATAGAATATAGTGCAGGGTATGGTTATCTTTTTAGCGGATACTATACAATTGATGCTATGATTAATCAATCCTTGCTTCGTGGTGGACATAGGTTTGAGGCTTCTATTGGCATGATTTATAGTTTAGATAATTTTATGCAATTTTATAATGATAGGAAAATAGACCTTTATGTGCGACTTAAGGGGCTGTATTATGATATTAATGCTTCAGAAGTAATAACTATTCAATCGCAACCTATAAATTATCTTGCGAGTAAAAATTTTGCTGTGCTTTTTGAGTTTGGCATTATCTTTGATTCTAATTATAAAAACTCAAATACTAATAGATATAATCCATACGATAATAGTGCATACACTTCCTCCAGTTTATAGGTGGGCTTGATGACTTAATATAATTGATAAATATAATATTGAATATTATTAAGCCCTATAGTATTTGTTGAGCTTCTACCTTATCATGACTTAAGGACTGAAATATCTATTTTATGAGATCTTCACCTTCTTAAGAAAGCTTAATACATAATAAGATGTTAGATATATTTTCCTTTTGCTTTGCTTATGAGATTCTTCCCTTTGGCATTTTTTGTCATTCTGAACCTGCGTTAGCAGGTGAAGAATCTCATTAAAACATATAAGTATAGCTTTGCGCTTCAGAACGATAAGGATAATCATCAACATGACAAGAGCAAGATCGTATAACGCCCTTGAAATTGTATTTTCAAGCATTTTTATATCATGTATAATATTTTGTAAAGGAATGTATAGGATTCTTTTTATAATATATAAAAAACCTTTTGACAAAATCAAAAACTTAACCCTCACTTTGATTTTATACAATACTTTATAGTGTTAATGTTATTCTCCATTACTATAGCAATCTCTATTTAGCTCTTTTGCAAGAAACTCCGCTGTATAGCTCCCGCTTTTATTGTGATTGACAATGATTTCTGCTACAGTGCCACAATCCACAATTTTACCTCCGCCACTGCCACCATCTGGACCCATATCAATAATATAATCAGCATTTTTTATCACATCAATATTATGCTCAATTACAATAGCCGAGTTGCCAAGCTCTACTAGATGATGAATGACGCCTGTTAATTTATCTACATCGGCGAAATGCAATCCTGTAGTTGGCTCATCTAGTATATATAGAGTTTTTCCTGTGTCCTTGCGACTTAGCTCCTTGCTAAGTTTGATTCTTTGTGCTTCGCCGCCGCTTAATGTAAGTGAGCTTTGACCTAGTTTAATATATCCTAATCCTACTGCTTGAAGTGTCTTCAATCTGTTATAAATCTTTGGAATCTTATTAAAAAACTCAAGTGCTTCATCTACGCTCATGTTTAATACATCAGATATATTTTTAGATTTATAGGTGATTTCTAATGTTTGGGGGTTATATCTAGCACCCTTACAAGAATCACATTGCACCATTATATCTGGCAAAAAGTGCATTTCTATTTTTATTTCTCCATCTCCTTGGCATTTCTCGCATCTACCACCTTTTACATTAAAGCTAAAACGTCCAACATTATATCCTCGAATCTTAGATTCCTTAGTCTGTGAGAATAATAGGCGTATATCGTCCATAAGCCCTGTGTATGTGCTAGGATTGCTCCTAGGGGTTCTACCAATTGGGCTTTGATCAAGATATATAACTTTGTCTAACTTATCTAATCCTTTGATTACTACGCCATTGTTTGCTTGTGTTTTCTTTTTATTATTTAGCAATTCTTGAGCAACAGGCAAGATTGTATGTAGAACTAGTGAGCTTTTTCCGCTTCCGCTAACTCCTGTAACACATACAAAGTTTGATAATGGAATCTTTACATTCACATTTTTTAGATTATGCAAAGATACTTTGCTAATCTCTAACCATAATTCTTGCTTTCTGTGAAATGGATAGTGAATTTTTTTATTTCCATTGAGATATTGGGCAGATAAGGTTTTTGTTTTAAGCAAATCTTTTACTTTGCCGCTAAATACTATTTCACCGCCATATATTCCAGCCCCAGGACCAATATCTACAATATAATCCGCACACATAATAGTCTCTTTATCATGCTCTACTACAATCACTGTGTTGCCCTTTTCTTGCAATGACCTTAGTGTTTTAATAAGCTTTAGAGTATCTCTTTCGTGCAAGCCTATGCTAGGCTCATCAAGAACATACATAACACCTGTTAGCCCGCTTCCAATTTGACTTGCTATACGAATCCTCTGACTTTCTCCGCCGCTAATGCTTCTTGCGTCTCTATGTAGTGTTAGATAGCCAAGTCCTACGTCGTATAAAAAAAAGAGTCTTTCTTTTATTTCTTTTAGTATTGAATCTGAAATTTGCATGTTTTGGGCACTTAGATATGTAAAGTTATTTTCGTTATTAAAAAATTCATAGCATTCTTGTATAGGCATAGTTATTACTTCTGCTATACCCTTATTTGCAACTTTTACGCTTAGAGATTGAGGATTTAACCTATGACCATTGCAAGATTTACAAGTTTTTTCTGTCATGTAATTTGTTGCATCATCTTTTAGCACATCAAGGGCTATTTGTAGTATTCCCTTCCATGATTGCTTTATCTTAGAATCTTTCCAAGAAACTTCTATTTGCTTAGCACTGCCATATAGCATAGCATTTTGCACTTCGCTAGTAAGGCTTGCAAATGTAGAATCTGGCTGTATCTCATAAGCTAGACAAAATCCCTCAAATAACGCATAATAATAGCTTTTATTGAATCCAAATATAAATTTGATTCCCCCCTTATTCATAGGCTCATTTTTGTCTATGACACAATTAGCATCAAGACTATATTTCATGCCAAGCCCTCCGCAGTCTTTACATGCACCTTTAGGTGAGTTAAAGGAAAAGGCGAGCGGTTCTAAAGATTCAAAGCTTACTTTACATTGGAAGCAAGCTAAATGCTCGCTGTAATGTATTATCTCATTTGAACCATTATCTTTTAAAACTTCAATCTCAATTTCACCATATGATTCCTTTAAGCCCGATTCAATGGCATTTGCAATTCTTGTAGCATTGGAATCATTTAGCGTTACTCTATCCATGACTAAGCTTATTGTATGCTTCTTTGTCTTAGATAGGCTAATTTCTTCATCTAGCCTTACCATAACGCCATTAATCTTTGCTCTAACAAAGCCCTTATTGCGCAAAGATTCTAGCTTATCATGAAAGCTACCCTTTTTATCCTTTACTAGCGGGGCATAGATGATTAGCTTAGAATCCTTAGGTAGTTTTAGCACTTCAGTAATAATATCAGAGGCTGACATAGAGCTTATTTTTTCTCCGCATAAATGGCAGTGTTGGATTCCAATCCTAGCATATAGTAGTCTAAGGTAATCATAAATTTCTGTAATTGTGCCAACAGTTGATCTTGGATTCTTGGAAGTTGTTTTTTGATCTATTGCAATGGCTGGGGTTAGCCCTTCGATTTTATCTACATTTGGTTTGCTTACTTTATCTAAGAATTGTCGCACATAGCTTGAGAGAGATTCTATATAGCGCCTTTGTCCTTCAGCATATAATGTATCAAATGCTAATGTGCTTTTCCCGCTACCGCTAAGTCCTGTGAAAACAATAAGTTTGTTTTTTGGAATCTCCAGATTGATATTTTTTAGATTATTCTCCTTCGCGCCTATGATTTTTATATGCTCTTTCATCATTATGCCTTTCTATATTTGTAAGCTTTAGATTCTATCCAAACTTACATAATGCTTATATGGAAAGATTTCTAAGTATTCCCTTTTTGTCATTCTAAACCTTTTTTCTTGTAATATGGAAACTATAATATTTTAGGTGTTATAGTAGTA
>NZ_JRPD02000049.1 GCF_000765805.2 Helicobacter muridarum
ATTAGACTTGTTTACACAAGACTTTATGACATTGGCTACTTGTAATTTATTCAATCTAATTTATAGATTCTTAAGCCACACTTTGCTCTTTTAGAATGACATATTTGGGATTTCATTAATTTTTATTAAATGCCAATCTTATCTCCAAGTAATAGCTTCTACCAAGCCCTGGATAATAGTTTGGAAAATTTTGATATGTAACATAATATGAATCCAATAGATTTCTTACACCAAGATTGACCTTATAGTTTTTAATACTGTATATAAGTCCCAAATCACATAGTATATATCCATTCTTATTCATAACTCTAGCCTTAGTATCAATGCTTTGAGAAAAGTAAGCATTATTCAAAAAAATACTTAATGTTTGTGAATTCTTCTTAAATATATCTACCTCTATATTTAATGTAGCTTTTAGAAATGGCACATAAGGCACATTTTTACCCTTTAGGCTGTTATTGGATATATTTGCTTTTAAAATATTTGTATATATATAACTCAAGCTTTGGCTTAATCTTAAGCTTTCTGTTTCAAAAAGCTTTTGATTTGCGATTAGCTCTATTCCTAATCTTTGGGTTTGTCCTAGATTGTTATAAGTGTATGCTGTGCCATGCGAAATTTGGTTTACAAATATTTCGTTAAAAGTATGTGTGTAGAATAGGGTAGCTGATAAATAGCTAGGATCTATATAGTCTTTGAATCCAATCTCTGCTGTAATATACTGCTCTGGACTTATATTATTTGGTTCATTGCGATTTAGAGTTGTTCCTTGATTTGCATTTATGCTTGAATTAGGGTCTGCATTTATCATCTGGTATGCACTAGGACTAATGAAACCTAATTCCGTCTTAGCATAGACATTGCCAGTATCGCTGTATTTGTAGTTTGGAGTAATTTCGGCAGCATAGCTTAATCTTTGTGTATGATAACTAAACTTAAAATTTTCTTCATTTTCTGCAAATGTAGTCATGTTGTTTGTTTGACTCCTAATCCTCTGCCAATAGTATTGATCATTGTTTGTCCAATAATTGGAATATTCTAATCTAGCTCCACCGCTTAAGTCAAAATGAGATGTAAAATTAAATGTATCGAATATATAGATTGAGTTAGACAGTTTTGTGGCTGTGTTTTTTACATCTGTTATGTAGTGTGTAATCTGTAGTGTCATTGTACCTGCAGTTATATTACCTTGTCTAGCTGGGAAAAAATGATCTGTGTGGTTTAGCCTATTTGAGTATTCTAAAACATTGTCTATACCAACTATTAGTGTGTTTTTGTCTTTTGTTTGTTTTAGCTTGATGTTGATACCTCCACCATGATTAGCAAAGCCGCTTCCATCTCCCATATTCATAATGCCTGCTGGACACATAAATCTTTCTGTAACTTTGCCACTTAAGCAATACTTATAGCTTGTATATTTTAGTGCGCTAAATTGATAAAAGCTTAGCACATCAAGCTCTAGCTGGTCACTAAATTTTTGTATGTAATTTATTGATGTTTGCATAGCATCTGTTTGTGTTGATAAAAAGTAGTCATCAGGGCTATTTCTTTCTTTCTTTAATTCTTGTATAGTCTTTTCTACGATACTTGTGTTTGGTCTTGTGCCAACGCTCCTAGTCATGGAAAGATAGTTAATTGGTTTATTGTTCCATATATGAGAATAGTTTATGTTAAAATCAAGCTTAGAATCTTGATTTAGATTCCATATTGTTTGAAATGCCATATAAATATTTGTTGTATTGTCTTGACTAAATGCTTTAATTTGACTTCTATCACTTGCTATTCCGGCTACATTTCTTACGCCAGGGCTGTATCCTGCGTTTACATCAGCTCTAATAAATAAAGAATCATTAATTTTTTTGCCTGCTGCTATACTAAGATTTCCACCTTGCAAGCCTATTTTTTCTCCGCTTTGTGTCTTGGATACAAATCTTAAAAAATCCCTACTAGGTGCTTTTGTAACGAAATTTATCACACCCCCCCTTGTGCCATTACCATATACCACAGCACCGCCTCCAGGTAAAATCTCAATTGATTGTAAATCTTCTATATCAATATTATTATATGGAGGCACTCCATGAGAAGTATCAAGCAAAGATATTGGCACGCGATTAACTAGAATCTTAACTGCTCTAGTGGCATCTGCACCCTGTCCTCTTAAATCGATATTTTTACCAAAACCTACATCTGTAAATGTAACTAGAGGTTGATATTGCAATGCTTGCTCTATGTTTTGATAGCTTTTGTTTTGTATATCTTCCTTATCTATTAGGAAGATATTTTTTGGCTCATTTCTTATGGGTAGGTCAAAGCCTGTCGCAGACGTTACAATCGCATTTAGTTTTGCAGTTTGGAAATTGTTAGCGGCAAATTGCGTTTCATCACTTTTACAAATCCCAACACTAGCCAATATTCCTACCAACAAACATAAAGGATAATTAAGTTTTTTATGCTTATTAATTATTGTTTGTGCTTTGTTGAAGGCTGCATAATAGAGAGTTACAAGATGGGTATAAAATCTTAGAAAATAAGAGTAATAGTTGTTATTTTTAAAACTTGGGATTAGAATCTCTTTGTATTCCATAGTATATCCTTGACCTTTATTTTTATAGGAATAGATTCCTAGCTATAGCTTTTTGCTTGATTGTTTGTTATAGCTTGGAATCTAGCTTTTCAATATTCACATTTTGCTTTATTTTAATATTAGCTTTATAAATACTAATAATGATTATATATTACTTTGAATTAAAAAAATATAAAAATGATTATATTTCGTATTATATTAAATTAATAGGTATTTTTATTATAATTAGAATTTTTTCAATTATTCCATATCTATAAAATTTAAAAACTATATATTATTAATAAAAAGAAGCATATTTAATAGGGAATAGATTTTAAAATATACAAATAATAGTAAAAAATAAATTAAGAAGTAGTTGCATTTTTTATATAGAGATATTTTTTTGTTTTGTGTAAATATGTTGTATTTATATTACACAAGGTGGGATTTAATAGAATCTATAAAGTAAAAATAAAGATATAATTAAAAATCTAAATACTTATTTTTTGAAACGAGTTGTTATATATTAAGGCATTTTAAAAAGACAAAGTAATATTAAATTTATTCATTTATCTCATTTTGCAATAGAATTTTCTCTTGCCTATATTTGATTGCTTTGTTTTTTAGCAAACATTGAATACAGATATAAATTAACTTGGAGCGTATATTTGCAAATATTAATAATAAGTATTGATTAGTTAAGTATCTCTTGCATAAAAATTTTGAGATTCTCATTCATTAATAGATTAATAATTATACGAATGTGAATTATATTTAGATATTAAGGAAAGATTTTCTTTGTGCTTTACTTGAATTAGTTCAAACATTCTTTAAGTATGAGTTAATGGCTTTTATATTATTTATTTTGTGTATAAAAGTTTAAATAAAATCAAACTTTATAATGCTACTTATAGTAATGAATAAATATAAATCACTGTTGGTTTACTATATTTTAAGTCATAATAAAGCTATGATATATATCATCTAATACTAAGGATAACTATAGAATCCAAATTTATACAAAGGATATAAATGAAAAGAATACTTTTAATATTTTTATCATTTTTTATATTTGCTAACTTTATGTTTGCAGCAGTTAATATTAATACAGCTAATGAGAAAGAGCTTATGACGCTTAGCGGTATTGGTGAAGCAAAGGCTAAAGCAATCATTGCTTATAGAAGCAAAAATCGCTTTAAAAAAATAGAGGATATTATGCAAGTAGGTGGTATAGGGCAGGGTATTTTTGATAAGATAAAAAATGATATAACTGTTGGCGGCACACAGCCAAATAAAGCTCAAGTTAAAAAATAAATCTAAATATGTTTGGTTTTGAATTTAGGCTTGATATTGTATTGATATAAGATTTTATAATTAAAAGTGAATCCTTATATTTAGGATTCTACAGTTTTGTTTTTCTATATCGATATTTTGCTTATTTGGTTTTATTTAGTCAAAGCAAATCATTATAAAATTAAATAATTAAGTTAACAGTTAATTGATATATCGTTTAATTTATTGATTTATGATTCATATTTAATTTAACCAATATCAGCTTATCTTGCACTATTGATTTAATCTTACTTTATTTTGCTATTATTATATATCTTTTTTAGGTTTTGAAGTTTTGAGCTAGTATTTAGCATGAGCATATCAGCCATTATTAATGCTACAATGCTTTCGCACACTATACTGCCACGTACTCCAACACAAGGATCATGTCTTCCTTGTAGTTTAATTGTAGTTTCATTGCCTTGTATATCTATACTTTGTTGTTGTTTGAAAATGCTAGGCGTTGGTTTGAAGTGTGTTGTAATAATAATGTCTTCACCATTGGAGATTCCCCCTAAGATTCCACCACTATGGTTTGTTATAAATCCTCTTTGGTTTATACAGTCATTGTTGCTTGAGCCTCTTTTGCGTGATGATTGCATGCCGCTACCAATTTCAACAGCCTTTACTGCATTTAGCCCCATTAAATCTCTAGCAAGAATAGAATCTAGCTTGTATCCGAGCGGTTCTCCTAATCCAATAGGCGCATTTTTCACCCTTATAATCGCGCTAGCACCTATGCTATCACCTTGTTTTTTTGCATTTGTAATTTCTTTTTTTTGTATTTCTTCCAGTGTTTTGTCAAGACTAAATATTTCGCTCTGTTTTGCATATTCGAAGTCTTCATTATCAAAGAAATCTTTTTTAGAAACTATATTTCCCACTCCAGTAATACCACTTTGTATAGAAATGTCAAATTCTTTTAATAAAAGTTTTGCTATGCCACCTGCTAGCACTCTTGCTACAGTTTCCCTAGCACTGCTTCTGCCACCTCCCTTATAGTCTCTTATGCCATATTTATGATAATATGAAAAATCGGCATGGGATGGGCGAAAAATATCCTTAATTGCACTATAATCCTTACTTTTTATGTTGTTATTTGGGATAAAAAAGCCAATAGGAGTGCCTGTAGTCTTTCCATCAAAGATTCCACTTAGAATCTCAAATTCGTCATCTTCTTTTCTAGGGGTTGCAAATTTGCTTCCGCCTTTGCGTCTTGATATTTCATTTTTTAGGAATTCATAATCTATTTCCAATCCGGCCGGCATTCCACTTAATATACCTCCAATGCCCTTACCATGACTTTCTCCAAATGAGCTAAATTGCAATAAGATACCTATTGTGTCCATTGTTCCCCTTTGTTAAACGAGTATGTTTGATTTGAAAGTCTGTGAATTAAAATTCTTGAATATTTTATTACAAATTTTATACAAACAAATCAAAATATAGTAAAATATACGCTTAATCTTAAGAACTATAAACTCGCAAGCTATTATTTAAGCGGTAGCGTAGCTCAGTTGGTAGAGCACTACCTTGACATGGTAGGGGTCGCTGGTTCGAGTCCAGTCGCAACCACCATCAACACTTAATTATAACAATCTCAAATTTTGTATTAAATTTAATATTCAAGCTATTTTTAATTTATTGTTTTTCCTTAATTTTAAGTAACCAAACATCATTATTTCATTTTATAGTATATGTTTAAATTTTATTTTTCAACATCAACTCATAGAATTTTTGCAATTTAAACACAATCATCATACAAAAATACATAACCCCCCAAACCCATTCAAACATCTTATTTATTGCTTATTACCTATGCTAAAACAGCCAGATTTTAATTTTTACTGATAAATTTACAATATTTTTATAT
>NZ_JRPD02000004.1 GCF_000765805.2 Helicobacter muridarum
AGCTATTAATCCAAATGCAAAGGGATTTAAAGAAGGTAACCATACAACTCATTATTCAGTAGCAGATAAATGGGGCAATGCTGTAAGTGTTACTTATACTTTAAATAAAAGATACGGCAATGCGGCAGCTATTGATGGTGCTGGTTTTCTTATGAATGATCAAATGGAAAATTTTTCTATTAAGCCCGGCTACCCTAATAGACACGGCTTGATAGAAATGGAAAATAATGCCATAGAACCAAATAAACGTCCTTTAAGTTCAATGAGTCCTACTATATTGCTCAAAGATGGTAAACTATTTATGGTAGTTGGAAGTCCTGGAAGCGGAAAGATAGCAACTGTTATAGTTCAAGTCATTTCTAATGTTATAGACCATGGTATGAACATATCTCAAGCCGTTGAATTTTCAAGAATCCATCATCAATGGTTACCAGATGAGATAAGAGTAGAATCATTTGGGCTTAATAAAGATACACAAGATGCACTAAAGAAAATGGGTTATAAGATTCTACTATCTGAAGATATGGGCGATGTAAATGCAATAGTGCGAGATATAAAGACAGGTATTTACTATGGAGTAACAGATCCTAGGCGTAAAATATAGCAAAACAGCACTTGAAAACTAACTATTTGTTCAATCTAATCTAAGCTTTTGGCATTTATCACCATGTCATCAATATCATAAAAAAGTTTAAAATTTTTTTAAAAATGCTATAATTTTGTAGAAAAGAGTCTTCTAACTAGGAGTGCATTAATGCGTATTTTAGTCATACACAATAACAAAGAAACTGTAGAGTATTTGAATCGTGAGTTGTCAAAAAATAGCTACCAAGTTGATGTTGCACATAATATGAAAGATGGCGAATATCATATTAGTGTCCGTAGTTATGACTTAATATTATGCGCATGGAAGTTGAGCGATGCAAAACCGGGTGAAGTTGTCTTTACTGTTAAAGAAAAATGTTCAAGAGTTCCACTGATTGTAACGGGTGAACCTAATATAGGATATGAAATTGCTTCATTTAAGGCTGGAGCAGATGATTATCTTGTTGAGCCGCTTGATATTGAAGTGCTATTAGTTCATATACAGGCTAGATTAAAGCTATGGGGCTCTAGTTTGATTGAGATAGGAGATTTAGTTATTATTCCAGATGAAGAACGAATTACATATAAGGGTATAGAAGTTGGAGTTAAGGGAAAGCCATTTGAAGTTCTAACACACCTTGCTAGACAGAAAGATCAAATAGTATCAAAGGATCAATTGCTTAATGCTATTTGGAATGAACCAGAATTGGTTACGCCAAATGTAATTGAAGTGGCAATCAATCAGATAAGGCAAAAAATGGACAAACCTCTCAATATAAACACTATAGAGACAGTCAGGAGGCGAGGTTACAGATTTTGTTATCCTAAAAAATAATACATTCTTTATATACTTTTTATAACTATATTGTATTAGCTTCTTCCTAACAGAACTTCTACAAATCCTTGAATTATAATTAATTTTATATGATTTTACATTTGTTGCAAAATCGCTTTTTTGTTTCAAACTAATTTTATAATTTGTAATTTATTGGAATCATTTTTGCTTTTACTATGCAACTCTTATTGAAAGGATTTCAAATGCAAATTACACAAAGTATCTTATATAAACGATATGCACAGGGCGTTCACAATCAGCAAAAAGTTGACATAGAGCATGGAGCAAGGAGTTACTATATCCCTAGTGCTGGTGAAGAAAGTTATTTTCCTCAAGATGTATTTGTTAAATCTGATTATTTACAAAAGATTGAGGGATTAGGAGATCTTATACATGGCGGGTTTAGAGATGCTAGCTCATTTGTAGAAATGGTAAATACACTACGAGGAGAAAGCATTCTTAATAGTCAAGATGTTATTGCTGCTGGTTATGTTGCAAGAACGAGCGATGAAATAAATTTTGATTCTTTTAATAAAATCTTACAAAATGAAAGTTTAAGTGTGGAAATGCGCGGGCTTGTTAGCCAACTTGTTAATAAGCTATATAATATTAATTATGTACATACTGGAGCAATGATGGCTTCTTAGCTATCTATTATGACTTTAATTTAAAAATATATTACTTGCTAGGTTTATGATTATACTATTTTAGATATCTTCATAAAAACTATAGCATTGATACATTGATAAGTAATATTTATTACTCTACTATCTGTTTTTGATATAATTAATCTTTATAGCTTAAACAAAGGAGATTACATGCTTGGTAAGATTATTGATTTAGATAAGATTCGAAAACAAGGTAAAGTTGAACAGATTCCTACCAAACGTGTTTATCCGTTTTTTTTTAACGCATGGGAAGGAGAAGAGGAGGATTTAGCTCCAAACATTGAAGTTGAATTTACAGTAGAAAATAGAGTTGTTTCTAAAATGAAAATTAAAATATCATTGGAAGACTTAGAAGCAATACAAATAACCAAGTCAGCTGATGATTGTATTAATGAATTTTTTGATAGGGAAAGAAGTATTCTTGAAGAATATACTGAATTCGTTGGCAACAACCCAGAACTTAATTTTATACTTATGCAAAGATTCTTATTCACAGCTTATAATGATCTATGCGATTTAGATTCTTCCTTAGAAAATAAGGAGCTAAGAGCTGTGAAGACGGAAGTAGCTAATCTTTATCGCAACTTCATAGAATATAATAAAAAAATACAATATCCTCTTCCGTATTGTTTTGATAAAATATTTTTATCTAAGCAGTTAAATTATATACATCTTGAACAATTTGTTGAAGATACAAAGATTGGAATGCAAAGCGCAAAAGCCGAATCTGAACCCTTAAGCAAACATTTAGAGGAAGAAGAACGTAATCTAAAGTTAATAGCAGATAAAAAAAGTCGAGAATACCTTGAGTATGAGAAAGAAGTTAAAGCATTAAGAAGGCGACTTGTGGATTTGATTGATTATGCGGCAAAACAAAAGGAAATTATTGCAAAAGAGAGTGCTAGATTAAAGTATTTTAAGGAGAAACACCTCCAAAAATTTTCCGAAATATTTTCAACAATGACAGATGAGATAAAGGGTAGATTTATCAAGTTACTTAATACTAAAGGATATTATCTAGATAAATCACTATGGCAGAGGGCTAAAACAAACCAATATGTGAAAAAATTCTTTAGAGATGCGGATATTCATGGGGGTTATAACTCAAAAACTTATTTACGTTATTTCTTAAGGGGTTTGGACAAAAATAAGGTCTCTGGTAAAACAAAAGAACTTTTTAATCTTTTAAAGAGTTTAGAGGATAATAGCGTTAAGAATATTATGATTATACAAGAAAATGATACAAATTCCTTTAAATCTAGACAACTTATTGAACGAGTTGATTCTAAATTGAAAATTACTGTTGAGCATAATCCATTTGAAGCACTTGTTAAATTACAATCAAAACCACAAGATGTTGTTATTATTGATTCTAAGATTAGCGGATTGCATGCTTTTGACTTTGTCAGTGAATATAAAGATTCACCACAAGCAAAAAATCTAACATTTATTGTTATTACGCCGCAGCAAGTTGAATATGAAATAATTGAAAAAGGTAGAGCACTAGGAATAGAATATTTTGTTGTAGCAGCAGATTCTGAAACATTTTCAGATGTTATTAGAATGGCAATTTAATTGAAAAATAGCATAAAACCAATTTAATAATAGATAAGAAGTAATAATGTATAACAATATTTACTCCCCATGGCGTAGCCCATATTTCTCAAGTATTGATAATGACATATGTGTATTTTGTAATATTTCCAAACAGATATTTAATAGCAACAGTATTAATTATGACAATAATTGCGCCAATAATGAACATAATATCAACAGGTACTCGTTGCCAAAGAAATATAGAAATATAGAAATAGAAAAAGAACTCTATGTATTCTACAATGACTCACTGTGTTTTGGAGTAATGAATCTATATCCATATACACCCGGACATTTTATGTTGATTCCGCATAGTCATGTTGATTCTCCTAGTTTGCTTTCGCAAGAAATTTGGCTGCATATTAATGGTATTGGACAAAGAGCTATTGCCATGCTAGAAGAATATGGAGCAAGTGGAATTAATATGGGTATAAATATTAGACAAGCTGCTGGAGCTGGGATTCCAAAACATTTGCATTTGCATTTTGTGCCCAGATTTGAAAGTGATACAAATTTTATCACTGTAATAGGCAATACTCGAGTATATGGTATTGAATTTAAATTGATTTTTGATAAAATTACAAAACTAGCAGAAAAATACTTATATTAGCGTTAATTTGTCATAGAGTGCTAAAAATAGCTATTCATTAAAAAAGCAAAAATACTTTTAATTTGGAGTCATCAATGATATGAAAAATTTAAAAAAAGCCTTATTTGTTGTTTTGTTTGGTGGTTTTATAAGCTCTAATCAATATGATTATTTATTATTTAGCCATATTCTAACTGACGTAGAAAGTGGACTTGAGCTAAAAGCTGATGTAAATGCTAGAATACATGGCATTACACCACTATATCAAGCTATTGCTACAAATCAAATTGAAATTGCTTATATATTAGTTGTTATGGGTGCAGATGTGAATGCTAAGGTAAATGGAGAAACTCCTCTTCATAAAGCGGCACAAGTTGGCAATCCTCTTATGATAGAATTGTTAATTAATGCTGGAGCGCAAGTTAATGCCCAAGATGAAAAATATGGAAATACACCATTGCACTACGCTGCTATTAATGGCGATTATCAATCTATTAACATTCTCACTCAAAACAATGCAAACGTAATGACTCCAAACTTTCAAGGTTATAATCCAGCGCAAATTATTAGTTCTGAAATAATCATTCCGCCCATTATCTTAGAAGACGATAATCTGGCAGTTAGTGCTAGCAGTTTTAAGCTTGGTTATGGAGCAGTAACATTCAATGTCAGAAATCTTACAAATCGAACTTTGAGAATTTTTTATACAGGGTTATATATTAATGGCAGATTGGCTAATTCCAAACATGAAATGCTAGTTATTCCACCAGGGACCACAGTAACTGAAGTCAATACCATGACAATACCAACGGTTGCTCCAACATTCATTAAGCCAAGTGTAGACGGATTGGCAGATATTAAAGTTGGATTTAGCATTGATTATCAGGCCGAAGGCAAAATGGGACAGGTTTTTGATAGTGTGGAAATGAAAATGCGTTTATGGAGTTCCCCTACAAAAAATAAACAAGACAACACAACAAAATAATTATTGAATTCTTTAGATAGATTCCATAGTTTATTAATATTATAATGTTCATATTGGCAAAATAAATTTTGGATTATCTACCTTATCTTGGAGCTTCTTTTAAAAGTGGAATATTTTCTATACTATTGCTGTAATTATAATTTTCTGATTCAGAATCTTTATTATCATCTAGATCTTGTGGATATGTATATTGATTTGATGACTGCTCTTTAGAATCCTTAGGTTCTTGCGATGTATTGGAATATAATAAATTATTTAAAATCGTATTATCCTTATCATCAAGCTTATTGGAATTTATATCTTGAGTTAATACACCTTGTTGAGAAGAAACTGAAGGCTGAATAGAATCTAAATTGGAATTTAAGTTATCATCGAATTCATTAGAAAAATTAACATCATCTTGACTCTCAAGAGAATCGTTTTGCGGATTAACTTGATCGGTTTTTATAGCAGATTCTTTATCTATCTTTATATATTTACCCTCTATCGGTTCTATATTAGAACTAGACTTACTGCTCTTGCCATAGCATTCTATTTTTGTCTCATGTTTTTGATCTCTATATGGATATTCATCTATAAATTCTTGAGACTGTAAAGATACATCTAAAGATTGCCCTACTTTCAAATCCATAGGAATATTTTTCATATAAGTCTTCTTTGGTTTTATATAATTTAACAACATATTCTTATATTTGTTAATTAGAGACTGATTCTGCGTTTCATATAATATATTGTGCGATATAATACAACCCGATATATTCCTCTTTCCAATATTTGTAATAGTGGCATTATATTTATATATATCAGAATATCTCAAGATACGGTCATATTGGACTTTAATATCAATTTTATAAAATATTTCATCCATTATATAACGCATAACAAAAGGTAGGCATATAACTGCCACAAATCCAATAAAAAATAATGCAACCGAAATAATCTTATACCTAAAAGCTATGAATGATAAAAACATAAAGCAAAGGCTAAGCATAAGTAGCGAAGCAAACAATAGTAAATCATAAGTATGCAAATGGGAAAAAAAAATAATTATCTTTTCTTTCATAACTAAAAACTACTTTTTATTTCTATTTTGTTTTTCTTCTATACCGCTTACGCCTAAGCGTCTCTCTAGCTCTTTATAAACTCTATCTGGACTAACTCCATTTTTTGCTAAAGCAACAAGAATATGATATAGCAAGTCAGCGCATTCATAAATCATCTCATCTATATTTGCATCTTTAAAAGCAAAACAGAATTCACCTGACTCTTCTATTACTTTTTTTGCAATAGCATTATCACCTTTATTAAATAAATTAGCAGTATAGGATAAGTTTGGATCATGAAATCGCTTTTCTAATATTATGTGATATAAAGTATCTAAGACTCCATATTTTAGCAAAGAATAGCTAGAGTTAGTAATATCTATAGAATCTGTATTCTCATGCATTGTTAATACATCTAAACTATTAAAGAAACACGTTTTATTGCCTGTATGACAAGCATAACCTTTTTGATCTACTTTCAATAGAATAGAATCTTTATCACAATCAAATAATATTTCCTTGATAACTTGAATATTACCACTAGTTTCGCCCTTTTTCCAAATTCTCTGCTTTGAACGTGAGAAATAATGGGCTATGCCAGTTTTTATACTTCGAATTAGAGCTTCCTTATCCATATATGCCAACATCAAAACTTCCCCAGCCCTGCAGTCTTGCACTACACAGGGAATAAGATCTAATTTATCCCATGATAGCGTATTAATAATCTTTTGTAAATCATTTGACATTGAAATATCCTATTTATTCTATTGATTAGATATTGTTGTTCTCTGCCTTGATTTAGAATCAACCCAAATATTTGGCACAGATCCTCCCGGAGTTAAGAATATTTGAGCATCTTTATTTTCTCTTAATGCATCATTAAACTTTCCTTGCATTTCAACTTGCCTTAACTCAAGCAATCTAGCAGATAGGCTATCACTAACTAGTCTATTTGCTTCTGCTTGTCCTTTTGCTTCAATAATATTTGCATCTGCCTTTCCTTGTGCTCTTTCTCTAGCAGCGTTTGCTTCTTGTTTTGCCCTTTCTGCTTCTTGTTTAGCGGCTTGGACTTGTTCTATTTTTTCTTTTACCAATGGAGGTAAAACGATTTCTCGTAACTGAATAGAATCAAGCTTTACAGGTTTATTGGGAGTGGCATCTAATTTTCCTTGAAAATTGGCAATTATAGCATTTGCAACTTCATCACGTTTGTTTGGTAAATCCTCTGCGGGATAATTTCCTACTACACTACGAACAACATCTAAAATTTTTGCATTAATGATTTTTTGCTCCCAAGAATAACCATATTCTCTGAAAGTTTGAGGAACTTTACTTCTATCGAGCTGATATTGAACAGTTAATTCAATTGAAACAGGTAAACCTCGAACATCGATTACATCTATTGCCTTGCTACGAACTATGCTTTGAGCATTGATTCCACTTCCAATAGCATCTTCATTGCGTGAAAAATTCCATGCTCTAACACGAGTATCAACAGTAATAATATTCTCAATTATTGGTATAAAAAAATGCAAGCCCGGATTTAGAGGAACATCCTCATACTTACCTAAATGAACTTTGATTCCAACTTCACCGTCATTTACTATCATAAACGGTCTAGCAAGAATAAATATTAAAATTAATACAATAAATACAAGTAACAATGTAAGCAATTTACCGTTAGGCATAGAAGGCATTTGCAAGGAATCCATGTTAAATCCCTTATTGTTTTTGTTGTTATTGCTATTGGAGCCATTATTTTGCCTATTCTGTTGCTGTGGCGAATTATTTTGTTGTCTTTGGTTATTTTGTTTATTCCTATGTTCATTTAAATCAATTGGCATGTTTTTCCTTTTATTGGGTAACGTGTTAATGTGTATTTAGTATAAATATAAATGATTGTGTAAGATTGCCTTGTAAAATACATCATATACAACTGCTAATTTAATATCCATTTTAAATTATTAAATAACGAAGCGATGGACATAAATGAAATTACTTAGAATTTTAATACAATAATATTCTAAATACCGTTAAAACTCTAGTTTATATAAGTTAGGAAATGTTTATATTTTTCGGAGTTACCTGTAACAATTTCAAAAAATACATCTTGTATTTTCTTTGTTATTTCGCCTCGTTGACCACTGCCAATGACTCTAAAATCAACTTCACAAATAGGTGTAATTTCAGCAGCTGTCCCAGTAAAAAAAGCTTCATCCGATACATATATTTCATCTCTAGTAACTCTCCTTTGTTCAATTTCTAGTCCCATATCCTTAGCGATGCAAAATACAGTATTATGAGTTATTGATTCTAGAGAATTATCATAAGGAGGTGCAATTATTTTTCCATTTCTAACAATAAATAAACATTCACCACTTCCCTCAGCAATAAATCCATTATCATCAAGTAATAATGCTTCTTCAAATCCACAAGCAATAGCTTCATGTTTTGCCATCTGCGAGTTAAGATAATTTGCAACGGCCTTAGCTTTACCCATAGTTGATTTTACACTACTTCTAACAAACGAACTAACTTTAACACGAATGCCTTTTTGAAGTGCCTCATCTCCTAAATATGCGCCCCATTCCCATGATGCGATTGCTACCTCAACAGGAGAATGCAAATGATATACACCCATCGCGCCATATCCAAGATAAATAATAGGGCGTATATAAACGTTTTTATTAAAGCACTCTTTATTGGCTTTTAACAATTCTATTTGAGCTGCTTTTAGTTCCTCTTTAGAGTAAGGACATTTTATCATTACAATCTTGGCACTATCTAGTAGTCTTTGTGTATGCTCATCAAGTCTAAATATTGCTAAACCATTCTTTGTCATATATGCCCTTGTCCCTTCAAATACACCATTTCCATAATGCAATGTATGACTTAGGATATGAGTAGTAGCATCTTTCCATGGAACTAACTTGCCATTCTTCCAAATATATTTCGCTTCTTTCATAATGGAACAATCCTTAAAGCAGTTTATTGAAATATTTTAATTATATAAATTGAACTTTAAATATAAAGATCTAATTATAACATATAAAGTTTAAAAAAATTAAAGCAGATTGCATAACTACTTTATAGTGAATAGAAATATTAAATGCATCTTTTTGTTTCTTAAGATTTTAGAATCTTTGACAACATCCATATATGATATAATATTTTATAAATGCCAAATTAAACAAAGGGGCTATCTTATGGATATAGGTAATATTAAAAATATCGAAAATGCCACTTCCTTCGGACAAAAGGATTTAATTAAAATAGGAATAGTTCTCCTTTTTTTCATTGCTATATCTATAATTGCAATATCATTTGGTTATCCTGTGAGCAATCCCATTGTTTTAATCTTTGCTGTTGTAATAGGCGGATATATGGCACTTAATATTGGGGCTAACGATGTAGCAAATAATGTAGGTCCAGCTGTTGGCTCTCATGCTATCACATTAGTTGGCGCAATAATTATTGCAGCATTTGCAGAGGCGTTAGGTGCTATTGTCGCTGGAAAAGACGTAGTAGATACTATAAAGTCTGGAATTATAGATTCAAAAAGCCTACAAGATAGCAAGATTTTTATATGTGTTATGCTAGCAGCATTAGCGTCAGGCGCAATTTGGTTAAACATAGCGACTATGATTGGAGCACCAGTTTCTACTACACACTCTCTTGTTGGCGGTGTTTTTGGTGCTGGAATCATGGCTGGTGGATTTAGTGTGGCTAATTGGTCTGTAATTGGCAAAATTGCATTAAGTTGGATTATATCGCCTATATTTGGCGGATTGATTGCAATAACTTTTCTTTTTATCATAAAACACCTTGTTACTTATAAAAAAGATAAAAAAGTTGCCGCTAAGAGAGTAGTTCCATTGCTAGTGTTTATTATGTCTTGGTGTTTTGGAGTTTATTTAGTTCAAAAAACAGGTATATTAAAAGTTAATTTTCAAATTTCTGTGCTATATAGTTTTGTCATTGCATTGGCTATATTTTTTATATCTCGTCCATTTATTATTAGAAAGGCTAATGCCATTTCAAATACTAAAGAAGATATAAATGAGCTTTTTACTGTCCCATTAATATTTTCGGCTGCCTTACTTAGTTTCGCACACGGAGCAAATGATGTTGCCAATGCCATAGGACCATTGGCCGGAATATATAGTGCCATTGCAGATTCCAATGATACATTTGGCGGTAAGGCTAATGTACCATTTTGGATTATGCTAATTGGTGGCTTAGGTATATCTTTAGGACTAGCACTCTATGGACCAAGACTTATTAAGACTGTGGGAAATGAAATTACAGAGCTAGATAAAATGCGAGCATTTTGTGTTGCATTATCTGCGGCTATGACTGTTTTGATTGCTTCTCAGCTAGGACTTCCTGTAAGTTCAACACATATAGCCATTGGTGCAATCTTTGGAGTTGGATTTTTACGTGAATATCTCAAGAAGCGCTATTATAATATGCAACAAGAAATTATTAAAGCTCATACAGGCAAAGATGAAGAAATAGTCAATAGATTCCTAGCTAAATTTCACAGCGCAAGTATAAAGCAAAAACAACAAATGCTTAAATCCTTAAAAAATATGCAACTAAAATCAGACAAAAAGAATGCTGTTGTTCAAGATCTACCACTTCTTAAAAAGAAAGAGCGCAAAATACTTAAAAAAGCATATAAGAATGAGCTAGTAAAACGAAGCACAATTAACCGTATAGTTGCCTCATGGCTTATTACTGTTCCATTATCTGCTGTATTGGGTGCAATTGGTTACTACTTAATTTATGAAATAGGATTTATTAAATAACACTTAGTATTAAGCTATTTTATTAGGCTTACAAATTTTACTATGGGTATCCATTAAATTATATTTAAAATTATTTTTATATCTGTGTTACAAGAAAGTATTTAAATTAAAGCAATTATTAACTATAAATATATCTAATTTATAGCATGTGAATCTAAATATTCTTTGATAGATAGCTTTCTTATATAAATTGAGTTTTTATAAACCATGAGTTATTTTAATGAAGTACCTTTTGTAGAAAATTATGCATCCTTGAGCTTAGCTGCTCGGCATTACTAAAAACTTGAGCAGGAGTATTATCAACAAGAATTTGTCCGCTCTCCATAAATAAAATTCTATTAGCTACATTTTTAGCAAATCCCATTTCATGTGTTACTACCAGCATGGTCATTCCATCTTTAGCAATTTCTTGCATTAGGCTTAATACTTCTTCTATCATTTCTGGATCAAGTGCGCTTGTTGGTTCATCAAATAGAATGACATCTGGATTCATACAAAGACTTCTAGCTATTGCTATACGTTGCTTTTGCCCACCTGAAAGTTTAGATGGTTTTACAAACTCTTTATCACTCAAGCCTACTCTATCTAAAAGAGTCTTAGCCTTATCAAGTGCCATTTGCTTTGTCATTAACTTAGTTTCAATAGGGGCTAAGATAAGATTCTCTAAAACTGTTTTGTTATTATATAAATTAAAATGTTGAAAAACCATACTCACTTTTTGTCTAATCTTGTTAATATTGATTTTTTGATCTAGGATATTTATATCATTGATTCTAATTTCTCCACTAGTTGGAACTTCTAGGAGATTTAGACAACGCAAAAATGTACTTTTTCCAGAGCCACTCGGACCAATTATAGCTACTACTTCGCCTTTCTTAAAACTTGTGCTTATAGAATCTAAAACCTTCAATGAATTATAATATTTTGTTAAATTTGTAACTTTTATAATATTTTCTTTCATAATTTAATCCAAATTAGTCATTTTTATGTAAGAGTTTTTCTATAAATTTCACGCCAAGTGAGAATATTTTTACTAAAGCATAATAAATAACTGCGGCAAATATAATTGGTGTTGGGCTATATATGACTGCTTGTAAAATCTTACTTTGAGAGGTTAAATCGATTACACTTATATATCCAACAACAGAAGTTTCTTTAAACAAAGCGATAAATTCATTTGCTAAAGATGGCAATATATTCTTGATTGCTTGGGGAAAAATGATATGGCGCATAGTTTGATAATAATTTAGCCCCATAGCTTTACCAGCTTCCATTTGCCCCTTATCAACACTTTGTATGCCAGCTCTAACAATTTCTGCAATATATGCTGATGAATTTAAGCCAAGTGCAAATAATGCAGCATAAAAATTATCGCTCAATGTGGCAAAAATAACATAGGCAAAGATCAATAATTGAACAACCATAGGTGTTCCACGTAAAATATCTATGTATTCATCTATTAAAAAATTTAATATCGCATTGTTCATCATACGTAAAAAAGCTAATATAAATCCTACTATAGTGCCTATTAACACACCACCTGTAGTAAGTAGTAATGTTACATAAACACTCCTTATGATTGCTTGATACTCTTTACTTGTTAGATTATATGGGAAGGTATAATACAAACCTACTCCAACAACTAAGCAAAATACAAAGAGTTTAAAAAATCTGTCCATTATCAAGCCCTATTCATATTGACTATTTAAAATTCAATAAGATTTTTAAGAATTAAATATATAAAACTATATACACTTCAATTACTTAAAATATTACTTCCCAAAAGCAAAGAAATAAAGATAGATTATACCTTATACGTTTGTAGCATCATATATAATATATCTTTTATGATTAATTTTTTAGCTTCTTTTGTATATAACTTTGGCTTGGATACATGTAAAATGTTTTGAAGCTAGTGCTTATAGTATCCTTTGAATCTGTAGCATAAGATTTAATCGTAATTGGGATATTTCTATCCTTATCTTGTTCATTATTTAAAGATTCTTTTGCTCTAAGTAGAACAACAAGCGTCCTATCGCTTTTACCCGGAATACTAAAATCGCTAACATTTGGATAGTCTGGGATAATAATATCAATATAATTTGCCATTTCGCCTTCTATCTCAAATGTAAAATTATGTTCTCTATCGTCTATATTCTGTATCAAAAATTTATACGCGTTATCCACCGCTCCACTTTGACGAACCATATAAAGTTCTGCTGTGCGAGTTATATTTAATAACATTGTAGTCCTCATATTAGCAACAAGTATCAAACTTATAAAGAATATACCCAAAATAACCATATAAGCGATTGTTTTAGCTCTAAATAGCTTAACTTTTGTTTGTTTCATAATGGCATTTGGAGAACTCCAATTCACAAGTGATGGCTTACCTAAGGAGCTCATAGTTGTAGAACAAGCATCAACACATTCTAGGCAATGAATACACTCAAGTTGCACACCCTTTCTAATATCTATATGAGTTGGACAAACTTGAACGCAACGCATGCAATTTGTGCATTCATTGTTTGGATCTTGTTTCTTTGGAGATAGTTTAATTAATTGCCCTGTAGAACTATATACACTTCCGCCTCTTTTTGTGTCATAAATTGACATAAGAGTATCGTTGTCAAAGAATACAGATTGAACCCTTGCATATGGACACATATAAATACAAAATGTCTCGCCAATAAAGCATACTTCAATAGTCATAAATATTGTAATTACCAACCAAAATCCAAGCAGTATAGTGTGATTAGCTGGATCTAAAATGTAAGAGAAAAAATCTTCGGGGGGAACAAAGAAGAACAAAAAATCAGCAGATGCAATTAAAGAAATAATAGCGAATAAAAAAACGCCTATAATATATTTTATCTTTTTAGCTGGAGTATTTAATTTTAATACTTCTTGCTTATTAGTTATTTTTTTTCGCAATTTTAGAATCTGGGTCTGAATAATATCCCTATATACAGACCTAAATATTGTCTGTGGACAACCCCAACCACACCATATCCTACCACCCATAACAGTTATAAAAAATATCCCAACGAATAAAATTATTAACATAAATGGAAGGACATAAAATTCTTGTATATTAAATTCAATTCCCAGCAAATGTAAAACTTTGTGATCAAATGAGAGTAAAAATATATGATTCTTAGATTCTCCAAGTCTAATAAAAGGTGCTATCAATAAAACAATAGTTAGGACAATATAAAGAATATGTCTTTTGCGTCTAAAATCCTTTATAAATAGAGTTTTATCAGATACATTATTATTACTGTTCATTTAAATTCCTTTAAAGTAGCTATACGACTATAAAATTAAATACTACTTATTAAGTCTCATACAAATTTTAACTATGGTTAAAACTTTAATTACGGTAAGATTATATTAATTTAATCTCTAATTGTCAACAATTATAGCTTTTTAGGAATTTTAATTGTTTACCAATAATATAAAGGATTTTATTTTATGTTACAAACAATAAATATCAGCATGCGCTATCCAACTAAAACTCTTTTTGAAAACATTAATATAAAGCTAGACAAAGGCAAAAGATATGGATTGATTGGTGCTAATGGCGCAGGGAAATCTACCTTTTTAAAGATTCTTAGTAAAGAAATAGTAGCAAATAACGGTGAAGTTTTGATTGATTCTGGTCTTAGGCTCGGCGTACTAGGACAAAATCAATATGCATATGAAGATATGTCTCTAAAAGATACTGTATTGATTGGAAATAAAAGATTATACAATGCAATAAAAGAAAAAGAAGCATTATATATTTCTGCTGATTTGAACGATGATAAAGTCAATAATAGACTTGGGGAATTAGAGATTATTTGTGTTGAAGAGGATCCTATGTATGAGCATGAAGTTGCTATTGAAAAGATATTACAAGATTTAGGCTTTCCATCTTCTATACATGACAATCTTATGAAAACGCTTACAGGTGGAGATAAATTTAAGATACTTTTAGCTCAAGTGCTTTTTCCAAAGCCAGATATATTACTACTTGACGAGCCTACCAATAATCTTGATTTATATACAATATCTTGGCTTGAAGATAACCTTAAAAGACACCAAGGAACTCTTGTAACTATATCACATGATAGGCATTTCTTAAACGCAGTTTGCACGCATATACTTGATTTAGACTTTAAAACACTGAGGGAGTTTAGTGGAAATTATGATGATTGGTATATAGCATCAACAGTTATGGCAAAGCAACAAGAGGTTGAGCGTAATAAGAAACTAAAAGAAAAAGCGGCTCTAGAGGATTTTGTCCGACGTTTTGGCGCGAATGCAAGCAAAGCAAAGCAAGCCACTTCGCGCCAAAAGCAGATTGATAAATTAAATATAGAATCTTTGCAGTTATCAAGCAGGAGGGATCCTAGCATTGTTTTTAAACCAAAACGTCAAATTGGCAATGAAGTTCTAAATGTAGAAAATGTAGATCATTCCTATGGAGATGTAGAGATTCTAAAGAATTTTAGCCTAACCATATTGCCTGATGACAAGATTGCGTTAATTGGTGCTAATGGTGTAGGGAAAAGCACAATTTGTAAGATTCTCGCTGAAGATATTTGCGCTAATAATGGCATCGTTAAATGGGGAGCAACCATACAGCTAGGCTATTTTCCTCAAGATACAAGTGAAATTGTAAAAGGCGATGTAAGCCTTTATGAATGGCTACGAGCATTTAATAAAAATGTTGACTCCAGTGAAATAAGAACGTCTCTAGGACGAATGCTCTTTAGTGGCGAAGAGCAAGAAAAAAAAGTAGATATGTTAAGTGGCGGTGAGAAGCATAGGCTAATGATATCCAAACTTATGCTATCAGGAGCGAATTTTTTATTACTTGATGAACCAACAAATCATCTTGATGTAGAATCTATTATTGCCCTTGGTGAGGGATTATATAACTATACAGGTGGAATTTTGTGCGTGTCTCATGATAGAGAGCTAATTGATGCCTATGCAAATAGAATATTATTCGTAAAGCGAAATAATAATGGAATAGAAGTTATAGATTTTCGTGGCAATTATGAAGAATTCCTGCAAAAATACAAATTGTAGTTATTTGATTGCAAATATTTTTTATCTTAGACTATCTTAATGTAACTTATACTGTATAATAATTAATATGTAAGTATATGCCATTTATAGATAGATTTAGTTATTATGTGTTGCAATCATTAAAACAGTCATTTTGCGGAAGAGATATTATGAGTTTTATTAGTATGCAAGGGATTACAAAGGCTTATGGCAAAGGTAAGAATTCATTTCAGGCTTTGCATGGGGTGAATTTACAAGTTCAACAAGGCGAATTTGTGGCACTTATGGGGCCGTCTGGCTCAGGAAAATCAACAATGGCAAATATACTAGGTTGCCTTGATATAGCTACCACAGGCAAATATCTTTTTAACGGTGTAGATGTATTTAGCCTCAATCGCACACAAAGATCCTTATTACGCAGGCATTACATGGGTTTTATATTTCAAGGATTTAATCTTCTATCTCGCACATCTGCCCTTGAAAACGTAGAATTACCACTTGTATATCGCGGTATGCAAAAAAAAGAAAGACAGAGATTATCAATGCGAGCTTTAGAAATGGTAGGGCTTGAACAATGGGCTAGTCACAGCAGTTCAGAGTTAAGTGGTGGACAATGTCAAAGAGTTGCTATTGCTAGAGCTATTGTAATTAGCCCGTTATTTCTCTTGGCAGATGAACCAACTGGAAATCTTGATACAAAACGCAGTAACGAAGTAATGCAAATTATGACAAATCTTAATAAAGAAATGGGTATAACTATTCTTATGGTAACACATGAACCAGATATGGCACAATATGCTCATAGAGAAATTTATTTTTTAGACGGAAATATCCAAAAAGAAGTCATTTTAGATTCTAAATTTGCTATTGAGAATAATATACAAGCAGCTAGTATAGAGTAAATTGAAGCCATTAAATTTCAACTATAATAACTCAAATATAAATTCTTGAAATAGCTATATAAATAAAGGATTCTAATGCAACAGAAAAACAATCAAAATATTCATATTATATTGTGTTGTGATAATAATTACATAAAATATGCAGCTACTCTATCTTTAGCATAGTAAATACTGTAAAAATCCATAATGACTTTGTTTATGACGCAAGCAATGTTCATTATTTAAAGCAAGTAGGACTAAAAAATATTCTTTGTAAATCGTTTAAAGAATTAGAGAATTTTAGTTTTATAAATAGTCCAAATAAGGAAATATTCAAGCAAAAACTACTAACGAAAAATCGGGGGGGGGGGGGTAAATCCCTAAATAATAATATAAGCACTCAACACAAAAATGAATCTTATATTAAAAATAATTCAATACATACAACAGTATCCAATAAAATGGCAGACAACATAAAGGATTCTAATCTTATCTTTCATATCATATTAGATTATATCTCTGCTAGCAATTCATATAAGATCCAATTATTAGAATCTATGCTAGGTGTCAAAATCAAAATAGATATAATCAATCCAGATATATTTCAAGATTTGATTCCTTGGGGAGAAGGAAAAAATTATACAACTTACTATAGATTAAAAATTGCCTCTTTTCTTCCCGTAAATGTTAGTAAATGTATCTATTTGGACTGTGATATGATCTGTAACGCTGATATAAGAGATTTATTCTTTACAGATCTAAATGGACATATATGTGGGGTTGTAGGAGATGTAAGAACATCTTATGAACCTATGTGGGAAATAGAAGACAAAAACTTTTCTATCAGAACAAAATACAGTTTTAATGCGGGCTTACTATTAATTGATATGGATAAATGGAGAATCCAAAATATAGAATCAAAGCTATTTTCTCTATTAAAAGATGTTAGGTTAACAGACCAAGATGCTCTAAATATTGTATTTAATGATGATATTTTGTTAATTGATCCTAGATGGAATTGCATCCCTGTGTTATTACAATTTAAACCTTCCACGGCATGGCACCATATATTTAGCGATGAAGCTACTCAAAATATCAAGCCTACTACTTCGTTTACTAGATATGAATATGAAAACATTTGCAAAGAAGCAAAGATAATTCATTTTGCAGGACCAAAACCATGGCAAAAACGTGCCTATGATTCTCCAAATACAAATATGTGGAATCTAAAAAGATGGTATTTCAGACTATGGTGGTTAAATGCTGCATGCACACCTTTTTATAAAGATATAACATACAAAACCTTGGAGTTAAAAAAATCCATATATGATACTATCAAACTACCAGAAAAGGCCATAAGAGCCTTAATAAAATATATTGGCAACCTTTTATTTAAAAACTTTTGATAGATAAAGCTTAAATTGAACACTTATATCTATATAGCTAATAAAATTTTTAGCATTTTAGATAATTATGATAAAAATGGACTCTTTATTGCATTTCATACTTACTTTATAATAGCCAATCTAATAAAGCAATAATTTGCTTAAACTTAAATATATAATCACACGCTAGTTATCAATCAACCCTAGCCAAAAAGAATAAGATTCTCTAAATTAGATATAATATCGATAAGATATGAATGATACTTGGAGATATAAATATGCTCGAAGAGTTACGCCCCCATATACAAGACTTACGTAAACGACTAATAATATCCTTATGTTGTTTAGTAGTTTGTTTTATGGTGGCTTTTGGATTTCATGAAGAACTTGTAACATGGATGAGCATTCCATTAAAAAATGCTTTTGCCAATGATGTAGGAAAAACTATTCAAACAGCACCAGCTGAATATCTTTTTGTAGCAATTAAGATCAGTTTATTTACCGGATTTATTGTTTCTGTTCCTGTAATCTTTTGGCAAATATGGCTATTTATCGCACCAGGATTATATAAACACGAAAAAAGGTTGGTTCTACCATTTGTATTCTTTGCTTCTATTATGTTTGCATCTGGACTCTTATTCTGTTATTTCATTGTATTTCCATTTTTGATTAAATATGTCATAGCTTTTGGGAGTAATGTAGTAGAAGCAAATATAACTATTAATGAATATTTAATATTCTTTGTTCGAATTATGTTAGTTTTTGGTTTTGTCTTTGAGCTACCTGTTGTAGCCTATTTTTTTGGTAAGATTGGTTTGGTTACAGATGAAACACTAAAGCATTATTTTCGCTATGCCATTGTTATTATCTTTATAATTGCCGCAATAGTAACCCCGCCAGATGTAATATCACAGCTTTTATTGGCGTTACCTATGGTGTTGCTATATGGATTTGCCTATTTAATTCTAAAAATAGTAAATCCAGCTTCTAGATTAGATTCTAATCTACATAACACTAAAAATGATAATGCCAATGAACAATCGACATATGAAAATGAAATACATAATGATAAAACAGATGAAGAAACAAATGCCACAAGAGAATCTAGTGATGAAGAAAATAATAAAAACTCAAAAAACACAATAACAAGCTTCTAATATAATTAAGCAATTAATTTGGATTTGTGTGTAAAGTAAAATCTATATAGTTAATTATTTTTTTACACAATACTGAACAATTGATCAAATAATAAAATAGTATCAATCATTAACAATATAAATTTGATTGTTAAAGGATTATTAATTGGGAAAAATTATTGTAAAGTAACCAATACAATAGCTAAATTATTATTTGCTATATATAGTATAAAAACTTTTAGAATTAATACACTTGAACCTGTAAATTAGCCTTAGCTTTTGGTGGGAGTTTATCTTTAAAACTTTGTAGATTAAATTTAATTCCTTGTGTAGCAGCCTCTTTTATTAAGGCTACAGCCTCATGGACGTTATATGGACTACCCCCCTGATAAGGTTCAAATATCCTATTGCCAATGGCTAATGCATAAGCACTTTTTTTAACATGATCAGAGGCTGCATGAGGTGCTGTTATATATGCTAGGCTTTCAATCAAGTCCTCATCAAATTTCCAATGATTAAACAAAAATCCAGAGAAACTAAGATGATCTGTTCCAAAAAATTCATTTTCAACAAAAGATATATTTTGAAAGTTATTTTGCTTTATTAATGCAAGAAATTCCTTATCTTTCTTATTTTGTATAAGCATGCTAGAAAATAATATCATACCAAGCCTTAATAACATAGTGCATGGCACAATTTGCTGTGATAATTTCTTATCTTCTTCACTTAGCCAATCTGACATAAAATTTGCTTCTTCAGCGCAGTTACGTAGAAAAGTAGCCGTATCTAAACCATATGGCGAAACATCAATACTAAGGTTGCCTTTTAGAGAATTAGCAATAGCTATATTTTTTATATTTCCAACGCCAAGCAGAGCAACCACTTGATTTATTGTAGAAATTTCCCTTGAAAAACCATAATATGGAGAATTAGCCAAACGAAGCAAATCGGCAGTCAATAGTGGATCATTAGAGATAATATTCACTACTTCTTGAATCTGCACTTCAGAGCCAGCCTTATCAACATAATCTCTTAGCTTTATTACAGTTTCTGGTAATGGAGGTAGACTCTCAATTGTTTCATTCAACAAATCTTGTATCATATTTCAGCCCCTTGTAGTCATTAAGATTCTATACTCCTGAAAAGCAACAATACAATTTACTATTATAGCATAGAATCATTAGCAAACATTTATCAAAACATAAAATAGAAAAAGTTAAATCTTAAATTGATACACATAAAATATTATCTTCAGCATACTAACATTCAATATAACAATAATAGAAAAATAATTTATAAATAACACATTCTTATTGCAAGTTATCCCGCTTAAGTGTCTTTATAGCTATTTTTTACACCAATTTGATAATATGTGAATCCGTTAGATTCTAATTGAGAATGCTGATAAATATTGCGCCCATCAAAAATAACAGGATTTGCCAAAAGCTTTTTTATCTCCTCAAAATCGGGGCTTCTAAACTCACGCCATTCTGTTAGAAGCACAAGTGCCATGCAATCTTTTAGTGCATCATATTTATTTGTTTGTAGCTCTATATGTTGCAAATTATCCTTAAAATAAAAAGCTGCTTGTTTAGCTGCCTTTGGGTCGTATGCTTTAATCTTTGCTCCTCTTTTAATAAGCTCACGCACAAGCACCAAAGAGCTTGCTTCGCGCATATCATCAGTTTCTGGCTTAAAGCTAAGTCCCCATAGCGCAAAAGTTTTGCCGTTTAAATCCTCTCCGAAATGGCGCACAATTTTTTCTACTAAGAGCATTTTTTGCGATTCATTCACAACCTGCACCGCTTTTAGAATCCGCGCCTCATAACCATAATCTTGCGCACTCTTTTCTAATGCACGCACATCTTTAGGAAAGCAACTCCCACCATAACCACAGCCCGGATAAATAAAACTATATCCGATACGAGAATCAGAGCCAATTCCTAGTCGCACATCATTGATATTTGCCCCCACGCGCTCACAAATCTGGCTCATCTCATTAATAAAGCTAATCTTTGTGGCAAGCATTGCATTTGCGGCATATTTTGTCATCTCTGCAGATTCTATACCCATAGCAATCAATCTATCGCTTTTAAGTAAAAATGGTGCATATAGAGATTTCATCACCTGAAGTGCACGCTCTGAATCTGCACCAATCACCACACGGTCTGGACTCATAAAGTCTTTAATGGCCACGCCCTCTTTAAGAAATTCAGGATTACTCACCACATCAAAGTCTATGTGTGATAAGTCGTTATGTCGCGCTTCTTTGTGGGAATTAGAATCTTTGCCCTCCCCTACTTTTATGCCACGTTCTTGCAGAGCAGATTCTATAATTTTACGCACCTTTCTTGCACTTCCCACAGGCACGGTGCTTTTATCAACAACTACAACATAAGGAGATTCTATAAATATTCCAATATCTCTTGCCACACTCTCCACATAGGATAAATCAGCACTTCCATCTTCTCCCATAGGCGTGCCAACAGCGATAAAAATCACTTCAGCAGATTCTAAAGCCTTTTTTTTATCAGTTGTAAAATGCAGCGCATTAAGGGCAATATTATCTTTTATCATAGATTCTAAGCCGGGCTCATAGATTGGAACCTCACCCTTTTTAAGATTTTCAATTTTACGCGCATCTATATCAATGCAAGTAACCACATTCCCCATTTGCGCAAAACATGCACCAGCCACAAGCCCCACATATCCACTACCAACGATTGTAATCTTCATTGTATCTACTCCATAAGATGATCGTCATTTTTGCGCAATATATTGGTATATAGCTTCCATTTCAGAATCTGTTAGATAATATTTAGGCATGACACCACTATTACTTCTTAGCTTTCTCTTAAACACAGATATATCGACATCTGTTATATCTGGAGCATATATTTCCATTGGTTTACCTTTATGTTTATATTGAGCTAACTGCATGCCTTTTCCATATTCACCATGACATATCTTACAGCTAATTCCTCTAGGGCTATTGTAAAGTTGCTTGCCATACTCCTCTTGCGTAATAAAATTAGTTTCTATATCAGATTCCATATTTCCTGTAATATTTAAAGAATTTGCAAATACAATAAATGCTGTAAAAAACATACATACTAATGTTAATGTAACTATTCTTAACAAAATTTACTTCCCATTGAAAAGACGGTATTATATCATTCTTTGCAAAAATTAGATAGAATGATGAGCTTAATTTTACGAAAATTAAAATTTCGCAAGGAAGATTCTTATGCAATATAAAGACTACAAAGATACTCTAATTCTACCTCAAACAAACTTTCCAATGAGGGGAAATCTCCCTAAAAAAGAACCACAACGATATGCCAAATGGCAAGATAACGCATATTCTTTCATAAGCAGAAAAAGAAAAGTAAATAAGGAATTTATTAATTCCAAAAATGACCGAGAACAACAAAATAGTTCAAACCATAATTTACAATTTACTCTTCATGATGGTCCACCTTATGCCAATGGACATTTACATGTAGGGCATGCCCTAAATAAAATTCTAAAAGATTTCATTGTAAAATTACATTATTTTCGCGGCAAGCAAGTTTTTTACACTCCGGGCTGGGACTGTCATGGTCTGCCAATAGAACAGCAAGTAAGCTCTCAATTTGAATCAAAAAATATTAAACCAAGTAAGCTTGAAACAAGACAAGCTTGCAGAGAACATGCAGAAAAATTTATTGAGATTCAAAAACAAGAATTTATTAGTATGGGAATTGTAGGAGATTTTGATAACCCATACAAAACGATGGACTATCATTTTGAAGCAAATATATATCGAGCTCTAGTAAAAATTGCTTCTAAAGGTTTGCTTATCCAAAGAAGTAAACCAATATTTTGGAGTTGGGCAGCTAGAAGCGCGCTAGCAGAAGCAGAAGTAGAATATAAAGATAAGAAATCAGATTCCATATATGTAGCATTTACACTAAGTAAAGAAGCCCTTATATCGCTAAATATAGAATCTTTTTCTACATCTAGAAAACCATTTATAGCGATATGGACTACCACACCATGGACACTTCCTAGTAATGTTGCAATATCTCTTAATCCCAATGAAGTTTATGTGCTATTAAAAGATGGGGCTATTGTAGCAAAGAAGCGGCATGAAGCATTGATTAATATGGGAATAGCGAGTAAAGAAATTTTATGTGAATTAGATGCTAAGAAATTCGAGTATTTAAAGGCTATTAATCCATTAAATAGCAAGGAATCTATGCTAATCCTAGCTGAATATGTAAGCATGCAAGATGGGACTGGGGCTGTACATAATGCACCTGGTCATGGTGAAGATGACTATTTCTCATGTTTAAAATATGGCTTACCCGTAATTATGCCTGTCGATGATTCTGGTTTATTTGATAGCAATGTGGTTAAACAGGGGTTATTTGAATCTAGTATTGCCAAGGAATTTGATGGCATGCATATATTTAAAGCACAAAAAAGAATCCTAGAAATTCTAAAAGAGCATCAGGCTTTGCTCTTCCATGAAGAAATTACACATTCGTATCCACATTGTTGGAGAACTAGTAAGCCTATTATATTTCGAGCGACCAAGCAATGGTTTATTCTTATGGATAAACCATATCATAATGGCAAAACACTTAGAGAAGTAGCTCTAGAAGAAATAGATAAGACTAGATTTTATCCTTCAAATGGTATTAATCGTATACGTACTATGGTTCAAAATCGCCCTGATTGGTGCGTGTCTAGGCAGAGGGATTGGGGTGTGCCACTAGCTTTCTTGTTGGATAAACAAAGTGGCGAACCTCTATTAGATAGCGAGGTTACAGATTTTATTGCGGATTTATTTGAGAAATATGGCTGTGATGTGTGGTGGGAAAGAGAAATAAGAGATCTGCTCCCGCCATCATTCAGGGACAAAGCTCATTTGTATAATAAAAACATGCATATATTAGACGTATGGTTTGATAGCGGAAGCACTTGGTTTGCAGTACTTAATAATATAGATTCTAATTTAGACTCTAAAACTATTAAAGAACTTAACTCTAAATATAACTCTGGTTTCTATCCTAGCTCTATGTATTTAGAAGGTAGTGACCAGCATCGTGGTTGGTTTCAAAGCTCATTACTTGTAAGTTGCGCCATAAATTATAAAGCACCATTTATGAGTGTTGTTACGCATGGATTTACAGTAGATGAAAAAAGCGAAAAGATGTCTAAAAGCAAAGGAAATGTGCTATCTCCTAGTTCTATTATAAAGAATAATGGCAGCGAGATTATGCGATTATGGGTAGCATTAAGTGATTATCAAAATGATGTAAAAATTTCGCAAAATATACTTAAACAAGTTAGCGAGAATTATCTAAAAATTCGCAATACTATTAGATTTTTATTGGCAAATACACAAGGACTTAAAGTACTTAATTTTGAAAATCTAAGTCCTATTGATATTTGGATTCTAATTGAGGCAAATAAAGCATTTGCCCAAATTGAAGAGTTTTTTAATATATATGATTTTTCTAAAGGCTTTATGATTCTAAATTCTTTTTTAACAGCTAGCCTTAGTGGAATTTATCTTGACATCTGCAAGGATAGCCTATATTGCGATAGTTCAGATTCTCCTCGCAGAATATCTATTCAAAGTGTATTTGGATTGCTTGCTAATCACATATTGCATCTACTTGCCCCATTTCTTACATATACTGTAGATGAAGCTTTAGAATATGCAGAATCAATACTTAAGGGAAATGCTAGCAATGTCTTTGAGCTAGAAAAAATACCTATGCCAAATATGGATAAATATTCTAATATTAAATATGAAAATTTTAATTTTCTTCTAGAGCTTAGAAGACTTTTCAATGAACAAGTAGATAGATTAAAGAAAGAAAAAATAATCAAATCTAGCTTAGAGTTAGAGATACATACATCAGATTTTATAAGTGAAGGTTTTGATAATCTAATGGCAGATTTTTTAATGGTTAGTGCTTGTAGCATAAACAAATCACTAAGGGAAGATTCAAATGGAGAAGAATTTAGCATTAAGATTAATGATAAGACATTCTTTATATTCAAAGCCAAAAAGAGAAAATGTTTACGATGTTGGCAGTATAAAGTAGCTTCTGATAATGAATTAGATATATGCCCTAGGTGCAAGGAAGTGTTAAAAAATAAATAGACTTGTTTTGCTTTATTACACTGCTAAAAGTTTGGATATTGGAAAATTTCTAAATTTTATAATAAGTCAAGTCTAGATAATTAGTATAAAGAATTGTTATAAACTATCTAAATTTAGTTCATTCCAATTCAATGCTTTTGTAACAACAACCATATAATGATAGTTGCTATTCAGATTTACATAAACCCTACCGACTTTCTGAATTAAAAGTAACTTGATACTTTTAAAGCAACTAACATAAATTAAATTGTTTTCTTATATCTAGCAATACTTACATATATCTAACAAATCAAAGCACAAAATCGCATAATATAAAAATTTAAACCTTTTATTATCAAGCAACATTATCTTATTTGGTAGCTTCCACCAAGTCTAATTTGTATCGGAACAGGCGGTCGTTTAAGATTCTTGGCAGATAATTCTACAACTTGTCGCATTGATTCATCTAATGCTTCATATTTTGTAGAAATAAGAATCTTTACATCTTCAATATGCCCATCAGGATATAGAGTGAATTCAATTACACCATCACCTTGCTGCTTAAGATATGCTGCAAGCTTTGGATACCCCATTCTATCTGCCGTCTGCTGAAATATAGCATAGTTCATAAAGTAGCTCTCTGCTATATAGTCTTTTTGTTCCTTGGTCATACGATATATATTGTTACCATATAAACGTTCAAGTTCTTCTAAAACCCTAGATGGAAGATTCTCTAATTTCAGATTCTCTTCTTTTTGTCTTATGCTTTGTGTTAAGCTAGGCTTTGGAGGAACTAGTGGGTTAAAGGATTCTTGTGGTAGGCTAAGAGACTGTAGATCAACATTGATGTCTGGTAAACTATCAGCATATTGCACATTCTCCTGTGGGGAATCTAATACTATATCTTCACTAGTGTTTAATTGCTCTTGTGGCTTTTGTGTTAATTTTTGCAACGGTTGTTTGATTGCTTCTTTTTGAGTTACTTTGGAAGGAGATTTCTTAACTCTTTTGGGGGCTGGTTTTGTTTCTATCTGGCTTGATATAGAATCTTTTTGAAGCTCGGTATTCTCTTGCATTTGCTTTTGATTTTTTATGATTCCAAGCGATATTGGCTGTAAAGATACACTCTTCTGCGGTTTGGGCAGTAACATATAACAAACAATAATAATTATATGGGCTAATATTGAAAATCCAAGTGATAATAAAAACCTATCCTTATAGATTTTATAATGTATGCTCTTCACTGATGCCCTTTTTTAGCAAAAGATTATCAAAACTCGATATATCATGCTCACTATTTTCTTGGCTATTTTTATCTGAATCTAGACATTGATCTGACTTAGATAGCTTATCAATTAATATCATTCCGTTTGGATTTAGTCCTAATATATAATCCATATCCCCAATATTTACAATAATAATTTTATTTTTAGAGTCAAGAATTTTTACTTGTTTAATTGTGATATTTGAAATTTGCGTGCCTTTATTCTGTCTTAACTTAACCACATAAAGTAAAATAATAAGGGCAATCATAATTCCTAATATAGATAGATAACGCCATGAACCTATATCATATTCATCTGACATAAATGTTTGTGTAGAAATATCAGAGGAAGAATTAATTGATAGATTTCCTGATGGAATGTTTGATGTGTTTTCTGTTTGTAAATTCAGATTCTGTAAATGAATCTGCGTGCTAGTATCGTATTCTACTGGGAGAATATTAGCTTTATTTGACAATAGGGTTTGACTTATATCATTTGTCCCAGCAAAAATTACATATAACATAATGCCATGCGCTTCAATTTTTATATCATATCCTACATTGCTTTTTAGTGATATATATACTTCTTGGTTAGGTCTTGTGTTAAGCTCTAATTTACCTAGAGATGTATCAAGCCTTTGCTGTTTTAGGTTAGTAATGTTTGGTATAGTAGCATATAGCATGCCATCTTTGTAAATTACATTTGGATATACTCGATCATTTATTAGTGGTTTATCTAAGCGAAGTGCCAAAAGCATTGACAAATTATATCTTTTAGCAAAATCATTTAGCAAAATTTGATCATCTACAACATAGCTTTCTTTTATGATAAACAAATTACTATTAGCAAAAAGAGGTTTAAAGAATATTGATACAAACATAAACAGGGCTATAGTATATAACCTACAATGAGCTACACAATAACAATTTCTAATATATATATTATGAATGACAAAAACTCTTGTCAAGAAAGCCCTTTCAACTTCAATCATTAAATTTGTATAAGCTAAGCATTATCATCAACTTGTCTCGCGATATAGTATACAATAGCATTAGAATCTAATATCTCGTTAATACGAATAGCAAGATTACGTTCATATACCATAACTTCACCCTTCCCCACTACTCTATCATTTACAAAAATTTCTACACTAGCACCAGCTGGTTTTTGCAAATCAATAATAGAGCCCTTTTCATATCGCAATATGTCATACAAAGGGATCTGTGTGCAACCCAAATCAGCACTAAAAAATACTTTCATATCAAGCAAATCTTCATAATTACTCATCATATCTTCTAAATATGAGGCAAGCTCTATTTCACGTTGGGTATGGACTTGCTTTTTGTCTAAAATGTTATATTTATCCTCGACTAGATTTTTGTTATCCCTGCTATCTACCATTATATCCTCCTAATAAAATCGTTGCGTAACTTGGAAATTATATAATAAATTGTAAATTAAGTTATCTTTGGGCATTATTTTTCTTTTTATATTGCAAAAAAACATAAAATACTCCAATTACTAAAACAATAGATAACAAAGAGAATACAACGATTTTCATCTTATCTCTTATAAACTCTTGTATATTGTCTTTCTCTCCCTTACCAAATGCTTCTGCAATTTCACCAACGCTAATATTGTCGAAAGAATCACCAAGCCACCAACCAAATAAGGCTAAAATACTAACCCATAATGCGGCTCCTATGATGGTAAATATACAAAATTTATATATATTCATCTTTGCTAAGCCAGCAGGCAAAGATATATAATGCCTTGCAACAGGTATTAATCTGCCCATAAATGTACTTATTTCCCCGTGCCTATTAAAAAAAAATTCGGTCTTAATTAGACTCTTTTCTCTCATAAAAAAATATTTTCCATATTTAATAACAAAGATTCTACCAACTTTATATGCTATAAAATAATTACAAAGTGCGCCTACAAGGCTACCAAATGTCCCAGCAAGAATGACTAAAATCATATTCATCTTACCTTCCCAAACTAAATATCCAGCGGGTATCATAACAATTTCGCTAGGCAATGGCAGAAAACTTGATTCTATTGCCATAAAAATAAATATGCCCAAATATCCAGACTGCTCAATAACATCAAGAATAAATTGTATAGCTGCATTAATCATACCCTCCTCCATTCTTACTATTTGTGAAAGTTCATTAAAATTATATAATATTTTTTCGATTAGGACATAGAATGAGAGAATTATTCAAAGGCGCAATAAAGTTCTATGAAGAGGACTATAACAATGAAAAAAATTTTTTCAAAAGCTTGCAAGAAAACAAGCCACACACTCTTTTTATTACTTGCGTAGATTCAAGAATTGATCCAAATAGATTAACTCAATCTAAGCCTGGAGAATTATATGTGGTAAGAAACATAGGCAATATCATACCTCCATATAGTAATAGTGAATGTGGCTATCTGGCCGTAACCTCATCGATTGAATATTCAATTTGCAAATTGAAAGTAAAGAATATTATTGTTTGTGGACATAGTAATTGTGGGGCATGTGCTATAGTATATGAAAATGATAAGCTTGATAAAATGCCATACGTAAAGAAGTGGTTAGAGTTATTAGAACCAACCATAGAGGAGGTAAACAATATGCAACCAGAAGATAAAAGAAAAAGAACTTGGCTTACAGAACTGCAAAATATTCAGCAACAACTACATAATTTACTAAGCTATCCATTTGTGGAGGAAAGATTTAATCGTGGAGAATTAAATATATACGGTTGGTATTATAATATTACGAGCGGTCAGGTTCTAAATTACAACTTAATCCAAAGAGAATTTAAGCCAATCATTGGAGATAAACCACTGCCTAACTAACTTTTCAGATTATGTATATATACATTAATATAAATAGATGCTATTAACCAGTTATAACAGTTAGTATTATCCTTATGATGACAATGAGCTTATCATTCAATTGTTTTTACCAATTTTAAATTTAGTTATCAACTAGCTTCTATTCCAAACAAAAAATGTGCTAACTTTTTTACATTTATCAAGGCTAATATTATTCAATCCTTTAGGATAATCATCATGCTTAGAGAAATCTACATCTATAACAATATGAGCATGGGAATCGCCATTATCATGGCGATATTCTTTTAATATGCCCCTTATCTTTTTCTTATCTGTTAATAGCACTTCGACTTTTTCCCCAATGCTATATGTAAAATGTCTTGGTTCTTTTAGAACTCTCTCTATTCCAGGAGAGCTAACCTCTAATAAATATGAGTTTTTATTTTCTAGCTCTACATCTAAAAGTGGGGATATAAGATTATTGATTTCCTCACAATTCTGTAATGTTACACCTTCTTTCTTATATATATAAATTCGCAATATGCTATCTGTATTTTCCTTAAGAAAGTTTATGCCATAAAGTTTAAGTCCCCTAGATTCTATAAGTGTCTCAATGTGATTATAAAGTGTGTCAGAAATCATGCTATACCTTTATCATCTCTTTCACTCGAGATTTGAGCAAATATCATATCAAGCTTATTTTGCCGTTGCAATGCAGAATCAAAGCATAAGATTAGTTTAGGAGCATTAAACCACTTACTAGCATGCAATATGCTTGATTGTATAAATGGTTTTGCTCGCTTAAATTCCTTTTGTATATTTTGTTTTTGAGTCTTACTAAGCCGACTAGCTTCTATAAATATTTTTGCACTATATTTGCCACGAGAACATCGCACATCTACAATTTCAAGCGTATTTAACTCTTCATTATGCAATGAACTAAAGACTTCATTTATAATCTCTTTAAGAAAGGCCTCTCTTTTTTGCTGTATAACCCGGCTTTGCATATAACCCACCTTTAATTAAGATATGATAATGACAAAATCATACAATAAATATTCTAAATGTTCTTATGCTACAATTCCATTTTAGATTCTAATCAAAATCTCATTATATTATGCAATAATCAACACCATAACCACATACTACCAACTAAGGAGATTTATGCAAAAATATGCAATCATAAGCGTAAGCGATAAAAGCAATATAGAATCATTTACAAAAAAATTAATAGATCTTGGATATAAAATTCTAAGCACTGGTGGGACTTTGCAAGTCTTAAAGCAATATGGCATTGAGGCAAGCGATATTTCTTCATACACGTATACCGAGGAGATGTTTGATGGTAGGGTAAAAACTCTTCACCCAAAGATACATGGTGGAATCCTTTTTCGAAGAAATAATGATAAAGATATAGCGCAAGCAATTAAAGCTAATATTGTTAGCATTGATGTAGTATGTGTAAACCTATACCAATTTCATAAAACAATACAAAGAAGTAATGATTTTGATGAAATTATTGAAGACATAGATATAGGCGGGCATACATTAATTCGTGCTGCAGCCAAAAACTTTCAAGATGTAACAGTTGTAGTAGATCCAAACAGCTATGAGGAAGTTATCCAATCGCTAAGCAAAAAAGATCATTTAGAATTACTAGAATTTCGTAAGGAGCTTATGATTAAGGCTTTTAATCATATAGCACAATATGATTGTATTATTGCTAATTACATGAATGAGAAATTTAAAGATGGATTTGGTGAAAAGAAGTTTATAGTTGGCTCTTGCGTTATGCAGACAAATTATGGCGAGAATCCACATCAAAAAGGCGCTCTCTATGAAACAGAAAATTTTTATTCTAAATATCTTCATATTCATAAGGGAAATATTAGCTTTAACAACCTAATTGATATTAATGCAGCTTTAAAAATTATTAGGGCTTTTGGAGATTCGCATTGTGCTTGCATCATAAAACATGGGAATCCTTGTGGATTTGCAATTAGAAATGACATTATATCCGCATATCAAGGAGCTATGATATGCGATAGTGTAAGCGCGTATGGTGGAGTGTTGGCAATTAATACTAAGCTAGACATTAGGTTAGCGCAAGAGATTCTAAAAAACTACGCAGAGGTAGTGGTGTGTAGGGATATAGATTTGGAAGCTTTAGAGATGTTTAAAACAAAGAAGCGAATCAAAATAGTTACTTGCTCTTTAGACAGAACTAATTCCAATTGCACTAGCAATCATCTTGTTGGATTTTGTGCTCCATCTGATGCTTGGAACTTCAAACATATAGAAGGTGGTTTTGTATATCAACAAAGCGATAAAATAGAATCTAATGAGGTTTATGATGCCAAACTCGTAAGCAATAAGGTGGCAGAAGATTCTCAAAAATTAGACCTAGATATTGCCTATAAACTAGCTGCATTCACAAAGTCTAACTGCGTTGTATTTGTAAAAGATAAAACTTTAGTAGCAATTGGTATGGGTATGACAAGCAGAGTTGATGCCATGTTTGCTGCTATCAAAAAAGCAAAAGAAATGTCAGTTAATCTAAATGATAGCGTCCTTGCTAGCGAAGCGTTCTTCCCTTTTAAAGACAGTATAGAGCTTGCATCTACTGTTGGCGTAAGTGCGATTATTGAGCCAGGCGGAAGTATTAGAGATAATGAAGTCATAGATGAGGCAAATAGACGTAATATTGCCTTATATTTTTCAGGAAAAAGACATTTTCTACATTAGAATAGGATATTTTAGCGATTTATTGATTTATAATAATATGTAAATACTCTTTTAGATATGTAAATATGATTGAATCTTTCCACACCCATAGCTTTGTTGTATCAATATTCAAATTTTATAGATTCTAAAGATTGTAAATTATCAATTTAACTTATAACAATATAGAGACAATGAGCTAAATATCATAAAATTAAGCATTAATCTATGATATTAGTTGACATAATTTATTAAATATGCCATCAGGATAAATAATAATATTATAAAATCCGCTAAATTAATAAATGAACACATTTTATAATATTATTATTGCAAATATATACAACAATTACACTATTTGCCATATTTAATATTCTAACTATATAAAGTCCTATATTTGTAGCATTAGCAGTTGAATCCAATAAATCCTAACAGTAAGCCCTATATGAAATTTAATAAAAAACCACAATAAAACTATTTTAAACTATATAAACTAAATAGCATTAAAAAAGATTCAATTTATTGCTATATAGGGCAATAAACTAAACCAACAATATCAGTTAGGATAAAGAACTAATGCGCAACGCTTCTCCAATAGTCTTACCTCTTAGATTGATTGTCGAAGATTCAATGGATACATCATCTGACACAGATGCACCTTGTTCGCTTAACTTTCGTATTTGCTCCATGCATATTCTGATTTCTTCTTTCTTAGAATTTATATATTCATTAAATTCATTAAATTCCTTCTTTTCCAAGAATGAAATTGGATTTTCTATCTCAAAATCTATAGTGCTAGAATACATAGAAGCAGATAATTTACTATCAAATAAATCTTTATCAATAAATCTTGTATTTATAACTAAATCTCTAGCTTGAGAAAGCAATATTTCGCTCATATTGATATTTGCCGGATTACTTGGATCATCTTCTAAGCTAAATTCAATCTTTGAAGCGATAATCTGCAATTTATTTAACCTAGCACTCAAAACCTGCAAGCAGCCAATAAGCTCATTAGCAGCCTTTATACCTTCACCAAACCGATATATTTGAATCTTGTTCTGCTTTTTGGCATTCAACATAATATCCTCAATATTGTCCAATCCGTTGAGGTGTTTTTTAAATGTTTGTAACATCTTATCCATAAACAAATCCTTCTGTATAAAATTTATTTAACTAAAGCAAATAGCATGCCTAATAGTTATGTTGTTATCCTTAACATTCATATATAATCGGCGATTTTTATTTATTTATGAGATAAAATTAAAAATTATTTGAAACTAAAAGACCTATATTGTTAATTAGAAAAACAAAATAGCCTGAATATAGCAGGCTAATTGTTAGGCTGACAAGTCTATATTTGTTAAAAAGCATAAATACTTATTAAAATACAAACATCTCAACATTCAAGTATGGAGATATTTCAAGTCTAAATATATATAAATACAAGAAAGTATCTATATAAATTATTATCTATTAAAGAAGATTTTAGTATTATATGACAATAGTTTATTTTGATGTAGCAATTCTAAAAGTCGATTATATTTCGCGTTTCGCTCTCCCCTAGCTGGCGCACCTGTTTTTATTTCTCCTGCATTTACCGCCACAGATAGATCTGCAATGAAGCTATCTTCGCTCTCACCGCTTCTATGGCTTATGATTGTTTTATAGCCATTATCTTGCGCTAGTCTAATAGTCTCTAATGTTTGTGTAATTGTTCCAATTTGATTGGGCTTTATTAGAATCGCATTCGCAATCTTCTGTGAGATTCCTTTACTTAAGATATCTACATTAGTGACAAATAAATCATCTCCAACTAACTGAATCTTGTTTGCTAATCTCTCTGTAAGATATGCCCAGCCGACCCAATCATCCTCGCTTAACCCATCTTCAATGGATACAATCGGATAATTTTCTACTAGTTTTTCATAATATTGAACTAAGCCCTTAGAATCCAACTTGAGATTTTCACCATTCAAGTTATAAAGTCCATCTTGATATAGCTCACTTCCAGCTATATCAAGTGCTATTCCAAATTCTTCTTTTGGTTTGTACCCAGCCTGTTTGATAGCATCAAGTATTAATAAAATTGGCTCTTCATTATTTTTTAGATTTGGAGCAAATCCTCCCTCATCACCTATACTAGTGCTAAACCCTTTTGAGTTCAAAATATTCTTTAACTCGTGATATACTTCAACACTAGCACGCAATGCCCTCTTAAAACAATCAAACCCTAAAGGCATAATCATATATTCTTGAAAATCTATTGTATTATTAGCATGGCTACCACCATTTATAATGTTTAACATAGGGACTGGTAAAGTTGTTGCATTTATCCCTCCTAAATATTTAAAGAGCGGTATATTCAAAGAATTAGCACTAGCCCTTGCTAAAGCCATAGATACACCTAACGTAGCATTAGCTCCTAACCTGCTATAATTGTTTGTATTATCCACACTTCTAAGAATAGAGTCAATACTAGTTTGTCTATAAGCTTCCATACCCATAATTTCACGCGATATTACTTCTGTAATATTTGCACAAGCACTCAACACCCCTTTACCCAAGAATCTTGACTCATCTTTATCCCTTAACTCTAAGGCTTCTTTTTTGCCTGTGCTTGCACCACTAGGGACGATAGCACTTCCTATAACACCATTGCTTAATATTACTTTTGCACACACAGTAGGATTTCCTCTGCTATCCAATACTTCAAACGCATCAACTTCTTTAATAGTTACTATCACGCTATCTCCTTACTTTGATAATAGCAAATACTAACACATTAAAAATAACTTAATTATAAGCAAATGCTAAAGTTATGTTTAATTTAATTATAGTTAAACTTACGAATATAACTGCCTAAATTTTACACTATAATATTTTCACGCTCAAAATTGAAACTTAAGGAGGGTATATGAAGTTTTTGAATAATGATAAGATTATCGAATGTTTCAATTTTAGATATGCATGCAAGGTTTTTGATTCCAAAAGAGATATAGCAGAAAACGATTTTATGACAATATTAGAATCAGCAAGACTTAGCCCTAGTTCTTTTGGACTTGAGCCTTGGAGATTTATCATTCTGCAAAATGAAGATATTAAAGAAAAAATATTTAATGATACTTGGGGAGGACATGAAGCTTTAAAAAGTGCTAGCAAATTTATAATTATACTAGCTCGTAAAAATATTGACTTACAACCAAATAGCCAATACGTTTGGCATATGATGCGCAATATACATAATATAAGCGATGATGGCTGTAAACTTCGGTCTAAGTATTATGAGAATTTTCACAAATACGACTTCGATATGCACAATGATGCGCAAAAGGTGTTTGATTGGTCCTGTAAACAGAGCTATATAGCTCTTGCCAATATGATGACTACTGCTACGCTTTTAGGAATAGACTCTTTGCCTATTGAGGGGTTTTGTCAAAAAAATATTGATATTATTCTAGAGCAAGAAGGAATTATAGATAGTATACACTTTGGTTCATCTGTAATGGTCGCATTTGGATATCGTTTAAAAGAACCAAAACGCGCAAAAACTAGACAGAAACTAAAAGATATTATTCAGTTTATCTAAATTATTGGAAAAAGAATATTTGACAAACACAATATGTAATGTTAAAATTATGTAAATTTTTAATAAAGGCGTTGCATGAACATATTAGGGTTTCCGCGTATTGGAGAGAAAAGGGAGCTAAAAAAAGCTTTAGAATCATTTTGGGCAAAAAAGAGCAGTGAAGCAGAATTGCTAGACGTGGCAAAAAAGCTTCGTAAGCTACATTGGAGCTATCAGAAAAATCTGCCATTTGTAGTAGTGAATGACTTTAGCCTTTATGATAATATGCTTGATCTAAGTTACATGCTCGGGGTAATTCCTGAACGTTTTAATAATCTAAAAGGCTTGGAACTATATTTCGCCATGGCTAGGGGTAATGGTAATAATATAGCTTGTGAGATGACAAAGTGGTTTAATACCAATTATCACTTCGTTGTACCAGAAATAAGTAAAAATTTGAAATATATTATTAATGCTGAAAAAATCACACAAGAATATAATGAAGCAAAGACACTTGGCTATTCTCCTAAAATAAGTCTTATTGGACTTTTTACATACCTAGGATTAGCAAAAATAAGCGACAATTCCAATAAGGAAGAGATTTTTCCTTATCTTAAAAAAGCATATTTAGAATTAATTCAGTCTTTAAGCAATTTAAATGATGAAGTTATAATTGAATTCCATGAGCCAATTTTTGTTAAAGGATATAATTCATTCTTTCCTCATATAAAAGAAGTTTATGATGAAATAGCTGGGTTTGGCATAAAATCCATTGTTAGCACATATTTTGAAGCAAGCAATGAAGCTACTAAAATCTTAGTGAAAACAAAGATCGATGGCTTGGGACTTGATTTTATATATGGAGAGAATAATTTAACAAGCCTAAAACTTATAGCTGATGCTGGTAAAAAACTCTACGCTGGACTAATTGATGGACGTAACATATGGGTAGCAAATCTAGATTCTAAACTTAGTATACTTGACAGGATAAGTTTAATAGTGCCAAAAGATCTAATATATGTTGGCACTTCATGTTCACTTTTACATGTGCCATTTAGTAAAGATTCTGAAACAAAAATGGATTCCGAAATTCTTAGTTGGTTAAGTTTTGCTAGAGAAAAAATACATGAATTAGAACTTCTAGAATCATTATTTAGGAACGGTGTTACAGAATCAAATAAGGAGAAATATACAAAGAATCAAGAAATTAACGCAATTAGAAAAAGCTCTAATAAAATCCACGATGCGAATGTTCAACAAAGAATAAGCTCTCTAAGGGCACAAACAAGAAAAGAAGCCTTTAAAGATAGAATCAAACTTCAAAGAAAGGAACTTGGCTATCCAAACCTAGCTACTACAACTATTGGCAGCTTCCCACAAACTCCAGAGCTTAGAGCCTTGAGACAAAAATACAAAAAGGGTGAAATAGACACACAAAGCTATGAAAATGGAATTAAAGACTATATAAGGGACTGCATAGCTTTTCAAGAGGAAATCGGCTTAGATGTGCTTGTTCATGGTGAACCAGAGCGAAATGATATGGTTGAATATTTTGGTGAGCAGATGAAAGGATTTGTATTTAGTCAAAATGGCTGGGTGCAAAGTTATGGTAGTCGCTGTGTAAAGCCTCCTATAATTTATGGAGATGTAAGTCGTCCAAATGCTATGACTGTGCGTTGGTCAAGCTTTGCCCAATCCTTAAGCAAGAAGATTGTAAAAGGCATGCTAACTGGTCCTGTAACAATCCTAAATTGGTCATTTGTCCGAGATGATTTGCCAAGAAATGATGTTTGTAAACAGCTCTCATTGTGCATTGCTGATGAAATTTCTGATTTGCAAGACGCCGGAATAAAGATTATACAAGTTGATGAGGCTGCTTTCAAAGAGGGGTATCCATTGAGAGAAGAAAATATAAGAGAATATGAGACTTGGGCATTAGAGTGTTTTAAGATTTCTAGTTCTGTTGCAAATCCTAGCACACAGATTCATACTCATATGTGTTACAGCGAATTTAATGACATTATAAAAACTATTGAAGCAATGGATGCAGATGTTATTAGTATTGAAACAGCTAGAAGCGGAAATGAACTACTAAAGATATTTAAGAAAGTTGGCTATTCAAATGAAGTAGGTCCTGGCGTGTATGATATTCATAGTCCAAGAATCCCAAGCGTAGATGAGCTATATAAGCAAATACAGCTTTTATTAGAAGTTTTGCCAAATGAACAATTATGGATAAATCCAGACTGTGGGTTAAAGACTAGGAAATGGGAAGAAGTTAAACCTAGTTTAAAAAATATGATTGAAGCAGTAAAAAGGATAAGAGCCGATCTTATAAAATAAGAATTAATGTTAAACACAATAAGCTTTATACTTGATCAAGTATAAAGAATTTTACATGAATGAATAAAATTCATATTTTTATTGATCATTAACATGTCAATTATGAAAACTAAATTATGGCTACATAGCATTAGTTTGCTTAATATCTACCTAAACTTAGACAATCTAAATTCCTATATTGTTCTTAATATTTTCATAATTAAGCTGTTTAATAACTTAGGCTTTAGATATAACCTAATTTTAGAATAATTCCTCTACATTTATAGGCATGTTTTCAGCATAAAGCTTTGTAAAATAAGAATCTATGCTGCTTGTAGTTTGTTCTAATGCGCCTTGCCCCTGTGCGCTATAATATAGATTTTGCGGGTCTTGATTTGGTGCTTGTTGTCCCGCAATTAAATCTTGATTCATATTAGGTATGCTTTGTTGTAACATTGAGTCTTGCGAATACAGAAGAGCATAAATACTTTATGAAAAATAAAACTATGCAACCAATTTATAAAGCTTTAGCAAAGATAGATGATGAGACAAGCATATTTGCACAAAGAGTTGGTTGGTTTGATAGATTAGCAACATTTACATATCAACCAAGTCAATATAAGAGAATAACAATATATTATGAGAGCCAAACAGAGTATTTTAATCTAGCAGTTTTTATTAATCCACAGATTAGAATTACAACTTTTTAACAATAGATATAAAGCCTATACCATACATCAATTATATTTGCTACTTCCCCAATTCATTGCATGCATCTTGTATACCACCATCACATGCACGATTTAAGTATTTTGCTTGTAAATCTCTAAAGCCCTCCCATTTTGACTCGCAATTATTGTGTGCATCTTCTATTGACTTAATTATGAGATAGCAACTTTTAGGCGTACATGTTGAAGCATAAGATTCCATAATAGGAATAATCTTATCATAATATTCAGTGTCTCCAAAATCTACTAGACCAAAAAATTTTATAGCAGAAATAATCCTATTATATTTAGTGTCTTCAAGAAAATCTAAATTTAGAGGACATCTCCAAGTAAAAGCATATGCATATGCTAATACTTCACAGTTTAGACTATATCCCCTTATGCAGGCTTGCGATAGAATTTCCTCTCTTTTTTTGAGAAATTCTAAAAAACACTTTTTTTTAGCAGGACTTGATTCATAGTATGATCCATAAGTAGACATTTTAAGACAATGATAAAACTCATTATGTGTATCAGGATCTAATCCACAGCCGCCAAATGCAATACTTATAAATAATAGAAAAAGTATTATTTTTATCTTACATACTATATAAAGATAGCTCTGTGTTGAATTCATGATAATCCCTTAGTGTGATACTAAAAGTATATATATTTTAGCATATTAAACACTAAAATAAAGGCAATCCCATATCAAGATCTCCTAATATATCATTATTTACTTTATCATCTATTTCAATAACTTTATGCTTTTTATTCTTGTATGTTTCATAATCTTCCACATTATCACTACTAAAAGTTAGATTCTCTGTATCAAAATTCACAATATACTTACCATGTATGCCTGTTTGCTTATTCTTTTGAATAATTACTGTCCTAGTGTTTTCATCTTGGTAACTTTCTTTATCTCTGCTTTTGTTTGTAGACACAGCGTTTGCTTCTTTGCTTTCATTTTATGTTGTGATACAAGGCTCATGATACATTCTTAATATTGTTCATAATCTTTCGTAATAAAATCAAACAAATCTGTGTAGATACGCATTTTCACATAGCTTTTAAAGGTTGTGCTTGGGTCTTTATGCCCTAACACGTTAGCTACGGCTTGATAATTGCCAGTCTTTTCAATCATGAAACTAGCAAAACTTTTACAAATCCAATTTAGATACCTAATAGCATAGGTGAAATATGATCATTAATAGCTGTTTGTGTTATAATTGATAATAGACAGCTTAGGCAATTTCTTCATTGCTATTTTAAAAAATATAAGGCAGACATTGAAACAATTTAGTAAGCAAAATGCAATGAGACTGTTTTGGATATTATTTAGCATTGCCTTAATTACATTGCTACTTGGAGTTAAAAGCATTGCTAACACACAAACCAATCAAACTACAAATCCAGACTTTCAAAATAGACAAGATTCTCAAAAAAGATTAAATATTAATGGTGTGCCTATTCCATCTATTGATTTAAATATAAATCCACCACAAACTCCTACCCAATTGGTAACAACATTAAATGTTGTGGTGTTGCTTACATTACTTATATTAGCACCATCTTTATTACTTATGATGACTAGCTTTCTGCGCATTGTTATCGTTTTAGGATTTTTGCGTGTTGCGCTAGGAACACAGCAATCACCTCCAACACAAGTTTTAGTTTCGCTAGCAATAATACTTACATTTTTCATCATGGAGCCAGTTGCAAAAGATGCATATAACGCTGGCATTAAACCATATATAGACGAAACAATTGGCTATGAAGAAGCCTTTGAAAAAACTATAAAGCCTTTTAAGAAATTTATGCTAACTAATACAAGACAAAGCGATATAGTACTATTCTATAAGATTCGCAATGAATCTCCTCCACAAATGGATAATCTTAATACAAAACAAAGCCTAGATGACCTAATAGATAGAGTATCTTTAACTATCATATTGCCATCATTTATGATAAGCGAATTAAAAACAGCTTTTCAAATAGTATTCTTGTTGTTGTTGCCATTTTTAGTAATTGATATGGTTATTGCCTCGATTCTTATGGCTATGGGGATGATGATGTTGCCACCTGTAATGATTTCTTTGCCATTTAAGATTCTTATATTTGTGTTAGTTGATGGTTTTAACTTACTAATATGGAATCTTGTCCGTTCATTTAATTATGGCTAGAGTTTAATGCCCAAGGAAGTCATTTATGTATGCCTATTGCTTACCATTTGTTGTTATTCCAAATGCATTAAGATATTTTTTTCATCATAATGGTATTTTAGAAAAAAATTCAAATAATTTTAAAATATCTGATACCAGCATTCATGCAAAATTTAACTCTGCTGTTGATTATATGCATGTGAATTGTAAGCGCATTGCCAACATAAACAAAATCAGGACACATTTAACAAATATAAAATCTACATATACAAAATATATTATAAAACCACAAAATATTATTATATTTATAGGTGGATTTTGTGATACTTTTCACCATGCCATCTTTGATATATTCTGCTCTTTTGCAAAATATCCATATGATATTAGCTTAGATAATAAGCACAATATTCCACTTTCTGCATGTGTAATGTATATAACATTTGATTGCTATTCTTTTTTAGAATCATTTATCCCTAAAGCACTAAACTATAATTTGAAGATTTTTATTATTTCTCATAGTTGGGGTGCAAAAAATATCTTACGATTGTGTTTACGCAATAACTTCAAAATAGAAATTTTGATTACACTTGATTGCGTTGGGCACTTCAACATTACGCATAGACCAAGCAATATTAGATTCTGGGAAAATATATTTATTGGTGATTATTTTAGTTCATACCATAGAAGCAATATTGCAGCATTAATTGGCGGAGCGCAAGGAAGCATTACATTTGCAGATAGCAATATATCAATTCCTTATCCATATCATCATGCGAGCACAGTTCAAATGCTAGAAAAATCTAAGTCAATTAAGAATATTCCACGTGAAGTATTAAGATTAAAGGTTTAATGGAAGAATGTATAATTGCACATTAAAATTATCGTTAGGAGATAATATGTCCCATAAGCATACCTCTAGCATTCATAAATATACACAAGGCTACACCGCAAAGTCAGATTTCTATACAAGCATAACGCAGGCTACGCAAGTAGAGCGTAAATTAATATATAATCCACAATCAGACGAGGCAGTCAATGAGAGAAGAATCTTTGGCGGGAATCCTACTGCTATATTTGAGCTAAATAAAATTAAATACCAATGGGCATATAATACTTGGAGAATCATGCTAGCTAACACTTGGTTTCCAGAAGAAGTAAATATGAGCCAAGACAAACGCGATTATGAATTAAACCTTAGTGTGCAAGAGAAGCAAGGATATGATAGGGCTTTAGCGCAACTAATCTTTATGGATTCATTACAAACAAATAATCTAATTGATAATATAAATCCATATATTACAAGCCCAGAGATTAACCTAGTGCTAGTAAGACAAGCCTATGAAGAATCTCTTCATGCTCAAAGCTATGCTGTTATGGTTGATTCTATATCTGTCAATACTGATGAAATATATAATATGTGGCGCAATGATAAACGACTAAAAAATAAAAATGACTATATAGCAAATGTATATATGGACTTGGCAAAATCTCCAACTGAAACAAATCTTTTAAAAGCAATGTATGCTAATCAAATATTAGAGGGAATATATTTTTATAGCGGATTTAGCTTTTTCTATACATTAGCAAGGAGTGGACGCATGCTAAATAGTGCTCAAATGATTCGCTTCATTCAAAGAGATGAAGTAACACACTTGAGCATATTTCAAAATATGATTAAGACATTGCAAAATGAAAGGGAGGATTTATTTACGTCACAACTAGAAGAAGAAGTCATAGAGATGTTCCGTAAAGCTGTTGACATGGAATCTAGCTGGGGAGAATACATTACTCAAGGAAAAATACTAGGACTTACACCACAAATTATCCGAGACTATATTGAATATTTGGCTGATAAGAGGCTAAGTGCTGTTGGGCTTCCAAAGATTTATAAGAAAAATAATCCCATCAAATGGGTAGACGACTACGCGCAATTTAACGACCAAAGAACTAATTTTTTTGAGGCAAAAGTAACCAATTATTCAAAAGGGAGATTAATTTTCGATGATTTTTAGGACTTTTTATAGTATACAGTTGCAAACCAAGGGGATATGGCAAGAAAATCTAGATAGATTAGAATCTAGAATTCTTAAGTGTGTAGACAATTCCTTTATACTTGCAAGCGAAATGTTTTTAACAGGGTTTGCTTATCAGCAAATGGATAAGGCTAACGACTTTAGCAATCTAGCTACTAAGAAATTAAAAGAATTAAGCACCAATAAAACCATAGCAATCACCATGATGCAAAAGAGCGGCGAGCAATACATAAATCTATGTAAGGTTTTTCATAAAGGTAAAATCATTCATACCCAACCAAAAGTTAAATTATTTGCACTAGGAGAGGAGCATTTATATTTTAAACCAGGTAAGATAGAGGATATTAAAATTTTTCAAATTGACAATATTCCATGTGCGGTTTTAAATTGCTTTGAAATCCGCTTTATTGAATTATGGCAGAGAGTTAGAGGTGCAAAAGTAGTATTTGTGCCTGCTGCTTGGGGTAAAACTAGGAAGGTGCATTTTCAAACTTTAACTCGTGCTCTAGCCATTGCTAATCAATGTTTTGTCATTGCTAGCTCTTGTGCTGGAGAAGAATATGCTAAAGGCAGTTGTATCATTACTCCATACGGCACAGTATATAAAAACGATTCTAAAGATATTATTAGTGCATCAATAAATCTATCTGAAGCAGACAAAATGCGATCCCACATAGATACCGGAGTATCTAATGCAGCCACATAGCTATCATATCATAAAGCTATTAAAGGGATTACCGCAGCACATTGATTCTACAATCATAGACGCCATAGCAAAAACAAATCGTGAGCTATTTGTGAATTCTACGATGAAAGATTATGCTTTTGAGAATCATGCTTTGCCAATGAATGATGGGCAATGGATTAGCTCACCTAGCACAGTTGCTAAGATGAGCTCATACTTGCTTGGTTATGATATATCTGATTTATCATCACAAAAACCAGATAATGTCCTAGAAATTGGGCTTGGTAGTGGGTATCAAGCTGTTGTACTATCACATCTATTTCGTAGAGTTTTTAGCATTGAACGTATTGAATCTTTGCTTTTTGAAGCAAGGAGTCGAATTGCTAGCTTACAAATACAAAATATTACTACCATGTATGCAGATGGCATGAAGGGCTGGATTGATCATTCGCCCTATGATAGAATATTACTATCGGCTTGTGCTAGTGAAATTCCTACATCTCTTATTGATCAACTAAGCAATAATGCCATCTTAGTAGCCCCCATTTATCATGATAATAAGCAAGTCATCATGAGACTGATTAAAAAAAATGGAATGATTGTTAAGCAAGAGATCCTAGAACAATGCCAATTTGTGCCAATACAAGATGGTATAGTAAAAGGTGGAGGAAAATAACTTAATATAATCAGATTACAAACAATTTACAATGAATTTTATTGCTTTTTGGATTTTTGCTTAAATAATACAATAATTCAATGCAATATTTATAAAACAACATATAAGTTAAGTTCAATATATAAAATTGTAAATCCCTATTTAAGTATTGCGGTCCCAATTCCTTTTTGAGTAAAAAATTCCAATAATAAACAATGATGTATCCTACCATTTAAGATATGCACACGAGAAACTCCATTTTGCACAGCCTTTATACAATTCCTAATCTTTGGAATCATACCTCCTCTTATGCTACCATCTAATATTAATTCTTCTGCTTTGGAAACTATAAGCTCTGATATGAGAGAATCTTTATTGGTGTAATCCTTATATACTCCATCAATGTCGCTTATAAACACCAACTTTTCAACTTGCATAGCTTCAGCTACCGCACATGCAACATCATCAGCATTAATATTATAACTCTGCGACTTATAGTTTATATTACCTATTCCAATTGGAGATATTACAGGTATAAAATCATGCTGCAAAATGGAATCTATTAGCAAAGAATCAACCTTGACAATCTCACCAACAAATCCCAACTTATCACTCTTAGAACGCACCTGTAACATATTACCATCTTTACCGCTTAAGCCACACGAACGTATGCCAAATTCGCTTAATATTCCTACAATCTCTTTTCCAATCTTATTTAGAACCATTTCAACTATTTCCATAGTAGGTTCATCAGTAACTCTTAATCCATCTTGGAACTTACGCTCAATACCAGCTATTTCTAACCATCTATCAATCTCCTTTCCACCACCATGCACAATAATAGGTTTAAATCCTATAGACTTAAGTAATGCTATATCTCTTATTAAACTTCTTTTTAATTCATCATTATCCATAGCACTACCGCCATATTTAATAACAATAACCTTACCACGAAAAAGCTGAATATAAGGCAACGCTTCAATTAAAATCATTGCCTTTTCCTGCCACAATTTCATATCCATTATTATTTCCTTTTTCAAATTACTAAAGCATTAAAGTCCAAAGATTCTATGAGTTACTTAATTTTTGCTATAATAGTCTGATTTATACTAGACTACACTTTAAGGATTTCCATGAAAAATATAGAGATAAGAAGCTCAATGATAGCAAAAAAAATAAGACATTTTAGAATAAATATTGTTACTTTGCTATGCATTACCATTCTTTTCTATCCAATACTAAATGCAAAAAGTGTATATGAACAAGAAAATAAAAAAGTAATTACAAATAGCGATATTTTTGGAGATTGGAATATACGTCTAATAGATGTAAATGGCATATTAATATATCCTCCAATGGAATCTGAATCTTCTAGGATTCAAATCAATAACAATCAAATTGTTGGTGTATCTGGTTGTAATAATTTCATGGTAGGATATACAAGGCAAGGACCAAGACAAATCTCTATTGGACATGGAGCTGCAACAAAGAAAATGTGTGCTCCGGAAGTAATGAATTTTGAAGATATATTTCTGCAAAACTTTACTGGACTATTTAACATTGAACATGCTCATAATGGAATATATCTTGTAAGAAATGGCGTTAAGGTATATCTTATTCGCTAACATAATTTATATTACTATATGATTATGGTTAATAAAATATATTGCGCTACTCAGAATGGCTTAAAGGCTAGTGTAATTGAGGTTGAGTCTACATTTACGCGAGGCTTACCAGCTTTTAATATAATAGGCTTAGCTTCAAGCTCAATTAAAGAGTCTCAATATAGAGTTTCTAGCGCATTAACGAATTTAGGCATAGAATTCCCTCCATTAAAGCTGACAATTAGTCTATCTCCATCTGATATTCCAAAAACTGGAAGTCAATTTGACCTACCAGTAGCCCTATTGATTGCAGCTAGCAAAGAGGCCTTAGTACTTGATAAATGGTTTGCATTTGGTGAAATAGGATTAGATGGGCATATTAGGAACCTCCCATTAATTTACCCCATGCTTCTAGATATAGCACTACAATTTCCTAATTCTAAAGTTTTATTACCAAAAGAAGGTAGAGACTTATTTATTAAGATACCAAACCTCAAGATGAGTTTTGCTGAAAACATTAATGAGGCTATGGACATCTTGCGTGATATACAAGAAGATAAGCATGAAGAAGCACAAAACGACTTTGATTTTAAATTCTTTAAAATTGGGGAAGAAAAATTTTATTATAATGACGAATTCCCATTTGATTTTAATGAAGTTAAGGAGCAAGAATACGCGATATATGTAGCACTTATTAGCGTATGTGGATTCCATAACATTCTTTTTGAAGGAAGTCCGGGTTGTGGCAAGAGCATGATTGCAAAACGTATGCAATATATTTTACCGCCACTAACACTAAAAGAAATGATTGAAAGTGTCAAGTTACAAGCACTCAATCAACAAACATTAGAGTATCAACCAAAGAGGAGCTTTCGCTCTCCTCATCAAAGTGCGTCCAAATCTAGTATACTAGGTAGCGCGTCTAACACAAATGTGCATCCAGGAGAAATTGCATTAGCGCATAATGGTATGATATTCTTTGATGAACTGCCATATTTCAAAAAGGATATTTTAGAAGCATTAAGAGAGCCATTAGAGAATAATCAATTGTCGGTTTCTAGAGTTCATTCAAAGATTATCTATGATACTTCTTTCTTATTTGCTGCTGCAATGAATCCATGCCCTTGTGGAAATTTATTTTCAACAACTAAAGAATGTAGATGTAAAGATTCGGATATTAAGAACTATCGTAATCATTTAAGTGAGCCATTTTTAGATAGGATCGACCTATATGTTCAAATGCAAGAAATAGAATCAGCAAAACAAAATTCAAAGCGTTATTCTATAATTTTAGATTCCAAAAATATGCAAGAAATAGTCTTTAAAGTCTTCAAAAGACAAGTACAAAGAGGTCAAAGAGATATTCAAGGAAATATTATATTTAATGGCAAATTATCCGAATCTGATATAGAAAAATTTTGCGTACTTGATGATTCTTGTAGAACACTTTTGGAACAAGCAAAAAATCGTTTTGGACTTAGTTATAGAGGTGAACAAAAAGTAAGGAAAGTTGCTAGAACATTGGCAGATATTAAAGATAGCGAATCTATACTAAGAGAGCATATTTTAGAAGCTTTGAGTTATCGCAGAGTTTAAAAGATCTTTGGTTTACACATTAAATATATAAGATTTACTTTATATTAACACTCTTTGTAAATAAAGCAAATCAAACATAGATATTAATTAACTAGAATAAAATATTCAGTTAAAAATGAATATAAAAAATAATAAAAAAACTATGAGAAGAATCCCCTATATATGATATAGAGGAAAAGTAGAAGTGAAAATTTTATTGATATAGACTAATCTCTGCTTGTAAGTCCAAGAATTTGCAACAAGGCAGTAAATACATTTAAAACATCTAAATATAGGGCTATTGCAGCCATTATAGGATTATCATAACGACCCCTAACTATATTCTGAGTATCATATGCTATATAAAGGCTAAATACAATTACCACAACACTAGCAATTGCAAATTGTAACATTGGACTCTTGAAAAAGAACATATTAAGAAGAGCAAATACAAAAATAACTAAAGCTGAATAAAATAAAGCTTTACCCATATTTCCTAAATCTCGAGTAGTTTTTAATGCAAATATGCTCATAATACCAAATATGATTGTAGTCATAGCTAAAGCTTGAGCCACTATAGCGGGATTTCTAGACATTACAAACGCTAAAAGCGGAACAAGTGCCAAACCACTAATAAATGAAAATAATGCAAACACGGCAATATTTAGACCGGGTTTATTCTGCACAAAACCTAAAGAGAATATAAGAGCAATTTCTATAATGAATATAGCAACCTTATATTCTGCAACCAAAGCAGGATTTTGAAGTCCAACTAAAGCTCCTATTGTAGCTAGTAGCAAGCTACCTGCAAAAAACTTATAAGTAGTCTTAACGAAGTTAACTAAAGCAGTATCACCAGTATACTCATATGAACTTTCAACAAATCCTTTATTATTTTGAGTATAATTCCTATCATAAATTCCCATATTTTCTCCTAAATTTCAGATGAAAGTTGTTTGAAGTATAGTAAAATTTTGTTAATGTAATTTAACGTCAATTTACATATTACTAAATAATACGTCTAAAATAACAAAATCCATAATATTTATTAATTTATTAATTAACATCATAATCTATTTGTAATTTTAGCTACAATTTCTTTCATATTTTTTATCAAATTATTCTCAAGGTGTCGAAATGAGTGGGGTTATATTGGACGTAAATTCAATTAGCAAGTCCTATAACAGAATTTTAGCTTTGAGTAAAGTCGGATTTGAGCTTAACAAAGGTGATATATTTGGACTATTAGGTAGAAATGGCGGTGGGAAGACCACATTAATAAAAATATTAACATCTATGATTTCAGACTATTCAGGCGACATTACTTTTTTGAATCACAATTTGCGAGATAAAAACTGTTTAATATTATTCAAATCGCAAATAGCATATTTACCAGATAAAGAGTTTTTGTATGGTAATATGAGTGCTCTAGAATGTGCAAATTTCTTTCAAGATTTCTTTCAAGATTTTTCTAAAGATAAGGCACTAGAAATATTTGATAGGCTAGAAATCTCACCATCAAAAAAGATTAATACAATGTCAAAGGGACAAGCAGAAAAGGTTGGCATAGCTCTAATACTAGCACGACATGTTGCCCTTTACATATTAGATGAGCCTTTAGCTGGCGCAGATATAATAAGCCGAGATGAGATATTTTTTATGATAAAAGAATATTGTTCAGATAATGCTGCAATCATTGCAACACATTTAATCTCAAATGTAGAACCAATTATTAATAAAGCAATGTTTTTGAATAAAAAGGTAATGGCATATGGAAGTAAAAACAAGTTATTAGAGGGTTTTTCTAGTTTGGAAGATAGTTTTAGATACTATGCAGGAAACCATCAAATAAAGCCTCAAATACAAGCACAAGATACAGTGTAGATATAAAATCACAAAATCCAATAAGCTATAATTACCACATTTTTGTAAAATTATAATAATGCTAGTAATGAGCAATATTTGATTTAAAACTAGATTCTACAGATACAAACCAAAAGGACGAGTATGAAAAGCAAAGATACAAACTCTCTTTATAATGGCTTTATCACTACAATAAAGATATGTAAACATGAATTTCTTTTGTCAAGGTCACTTGTAATTATAACCATCATAAGCACAGCATTAAATATTTTGCTAATATTGCTTAATAACACACCAATTAAAGAGCAAGAAACTCTAATAGGAATAATCATCTTGCTACAATTTTTCACTCTCGGGACATTTGTTGTTGCATATTATTTCAGTTCTGCAATTAGCTTTTATCATGGATTATTTGGGAGAAATGCATATCTCACTCATTCCTTACCTGTTTCGTTGAATGTAATTTTAATATCAAAAATTTCTATCTTTATGTTATGGGCTTGTGTAGGTTGTATTGAATTATTGCTATTCCTTGCATGCATTGATAAGATTTTCTACGATAAATTACTTACAAATTGGATTATATCAATATCATATGCCAAAGCAACAAGCCAATATAGCAACATGGGTGAATTTTTCAGCTATTTATCTCTGTATTATTTCTTGCTAGCACTTTCAGAACTTACACTTATATTTATGGTAGCAGCAATTGTCCATAGGATAAAATCCTATACAATGATATATGGTATCATTGTATTTTTTATTATTCAAGCAATTGCATTTTCTTTTATTGGTGCGGTAACCGAAATTACAAGCAATATAAAACAAATTGCAATTGAATGCGTAATGCTAATGACTCTTTCTTTAATATATTACTTTATTTGTCAATGGATTATAAAAAATAAGCTCTCCTTATAAACATAAGCTTTGTATTTATGCAATTTTAATAGAATCTATTATTAAATACTTTTTATTCAACAACAAAAAAGGCATAGTTGTGAAAATCACACTAGATACTTTTATTATTTCCGATACTCATTTTGGCCATAAGGCTGTTTTAAGAAAAGAAGCAAGTCGTATTACTGCTCTTAACTCTACTTGCTTTACAAACTTCGATGACTTTAGCATTAGTTGCTGGAACGAGACTGTAAAGCAAGATGATTCTATATTGCATTTGGGTGATTTATTCTTTGGAAATGGAAATGAGCTATTATCACGATTATCTGGTAAAAAGATGCTAATTCTAGGTAATAATGATATTGGAAAATGTGAAAGTTTAAAAGATTGGAAAATAATAAAAAGCATTAAATTCAAACTAAAAGATAAAAAAGAATATAAAAAGGCAATGAAGAAAAAATGGGGTAGCGCGCTAGATAATCCATATGCTACTGGCTTAATCATTGATATAAATAATGTAAGAGTAATGTTTAGCCACTTTCCTGTTGGAGAACGCAAAAGAAATGATAAATACTGGGCTGCTAGAGATATAATTGATTATGCTTATCATCTTACGGAATCTGAAATTAACATTCATGGGCATATTCACTCCCGTGATAGCAAACAAAAATATTGCTTTAATGCAAGTACAGAAAGACTATTATTTAGACCAAAAAAACTTAGAGATATATTGTTTGAATGGACAAGTAGCCAAATCTATTAGCTTTTATGATATTAAATACCTATACTTTATCGTTAATCAATCTTGCTTGTTACGATACAATCGTCATAATTGTCAATATTAATAGACACAAGCATCAAATAGAGATTGAGTTTATCCTAACGAGTTGCAATGAGTCTTACATAAGTAATGCTTATTCCTAACCATCATATATAGAAACTCCTAGCTACTCTAAAAATACTACTACTTTCTGTTGGAAATTGCTTCCATTGGATTAATATGCTTATCGCCTTGTATAATCTCAAGATTAAGCCTATCGCTAACTCTACCTATAACATATCCCTGTTTGACCACAAATCCTTTTTTTAGTGTTGGAGCTGTATTGTCAAGCATAGAATATATAGTATGTAACGAATTAGCATGTTCAACAATGACTACTTTCTTTAATCCGGGGACTTCTTGCACATGCAAAATCTTACCATCCATTATATTATATACTTGAGAATCTTCTCCATTAGGTTTTAAGACAACGCCATTATTAAATATTTTAATCTTATACACAGGATCTAAATAATCTCCAAAAGACTGTTCTAGAATATATGACTTAAGAGGCGAGAGCATTTTTTTACCCGTATACTTTATTGTGCTAACAGGTTGATATATACTATCTACCCTACTTAGCTCAAAATTATCAATAGCGGCATTAGCCTCTTGTGTGCTGATTTTTGCCTGATAATCACTTTCTATAACCTTACTTTGTACTTCAAGAAATTTTTGTGCTTGTTTGGAATCTTTTTGTGCAATTCTTTCCGCTTCAGCCTTTACTTTTTTTTCCGCTTCAGCCTTTTCTATTTGAGCCTTTCTTCGTTGCTCTTCTTCCTTTTTCTTTCGTTCAAGTTCCAATCTTGCTTGTCTTTCTCTCTCTGCCTTTGCTTTTTTTTCTGCTTCAGCTCTTTTTCTCTGCTCTTCTTGAGTATTCTTTTTTTGGATATTTAAATTAACTAATATTTTACCTAGTTCGTTTTTTTGAGATGCTAGATCTGTTAATCGCTTATTATATACTTTAACTTGACTTTGCATCTGCTCTACTTGACCTTTTTGCCTTGTAATCATATTTTGCAAATCTTGATATTTATTCTCCTCATTTGTTATGATTTTTGTTACTTCTTTAATACTATTATTTATATCTGATATTTGCTTTACTGTGAGTAATTGTTGCCTTTGCAATGTGTCTAATTTTTTTACGGTATCTTTCTTTAATATATCAAATGCATGCTTAGTCATCATATCATCAAGGCTCCAAACCTCTTCATTATCTAACACGCGAGAATATGTCATATAACGTAAAATAATTTGTGCTAGTTCTTCTTGAGAAGAATTCATATCTTTGCTTAATTTTGAAAGGCGATTTTTCAAAGATTGAAGTTTTGCTTCCTGAGATTTGTTTTGATCTTTATTGTTTTGAATGCTCCTTGTTAGATTTTGTATTTGAGAATCTAATTTTTTAATTTCCTGTTTAGCCTTGGCAATATTCTGTCCCAATGTGCTTAATTTTTGATTGGCAAGCTCTGCTTGTTTATCAATATCTTTCTGTCTTGTTTGGGTGCTCTTTATATCTTTATTAATTTTACTAATATCATTTGCATTATAAAATAAGATTCCATACAATAAGCTAAGCCCTATAACCAAGACATTGCGATATATCATGAACGAACCTTTGAAATTATAACAAACACTACACAGAAGAAAGATGATGCTAATCCTATTGAAAAAAGCTTAACAAAATCAAATGGAATTTGAAAAATATTCAGATTTAATCCCATAGATTCTAAAATATCATTAGTAGCTTGCATACTAGCTATATAAAACGTGAGCAATGCTATAAAAAAACTTGAAATTAGAGAATCAATTACAGCAAGTTTAAAGAGGCTCCTATTCCTAGTCCATACGCTTGCACCTAAGAAATCCATAATTTCCATTTTTTCTTTGCTTATATGTCTCCAAATCTCAATTTGCTTTAGCATAAGCATAAAACTAACAAACCCAAGCACTACCGAGAATGTAACCACACTAAACTTTATAAAGCTTAACAATATATAATTCTCTGAATGTTGATTGGAGAATGTATCAACAGCTATTATGTCTTGATTTTTTTTGAGCACAGCACTAATTGCATTAAGTCTATCTATACTAGGAAAATATTCTAGGCTAAGGCTATAAAAATATGGCAACTGCTTACTCAAATCCAACAAAGCACTATCCTTGATGTCTTTAGTCAACTTTGCTAGAGAATCTTTTGGATCTAATGGAGATAGATTCTTTGCTTCGGGTATCTTTGCTTGTATAGATTCAAAAGTGATTGGCTTATTTGATGTTATTCCAATAGCATATTTCTGCGTAATGAATTGCTCTTGCTTTGCAACAGTGCGCTCCAATATTAATAAACATTGTAGGCTAAAAAGCATAGTTAAGAGAGGAACAAGTAGTGAAAAATGTTGCTTAAGCATATTCATTAACCGCTCCTTCTTTAATCTCTATTCTTCGATATCGTATATTTAGATGTTTTGGAATCCTATGTGTTACAACCACAATGGTGATATTTAGCTGCTCATTGGAAGATTTAAGTAATCCCCAAATCATATCACTTGAATAATCATCAAGATTTCCGGTTGGTTCATCGCATAAAATAAGCCTTGGTCTATGAGATATGGCTCTAGCTAAGGCTACTCTTTGCTGTTCGCCACCACTTAATTCTAATGGATATTTATTTGCTTTATGCAAAAGACTAATATGAGACAATAGTCTTTGGACTTGCATCTTTATTTCTTCCCTTGAAAATTTATTAATAATCATTGGTAAGGCAATATTTTTCTCAACATTCCACTCCTTGATAAGCTTATAATCTTGAAATACTATACCAATTCTCCTACGCAACAAAGTTAGTCTATGTTTACTAATTTTGCGCATATTACAACGTAAAACATTAAGATCTCCAGACTGCACTTCAAGATTTCCATAAAGTGACCTTAGAAGTGTGCTTTTACCACTGCCACTAGCACCAGATATAAAGATAAAATCCTTAGGATAAATAGAAAAATTCGCATTTTTTATGACTAAACCTGTACGTTTATAACCTAAGCATAATTGCTTTGCTTGAATAATTGTTTCCATGAATTATCCTTTTAATTCTTATCATATAAACAACTTGTTAATTCTGATTTTTGGGCTAAAATGCTATCTAAGAATTTATGAGCTAAACGATGAGATTGGATATTAAGTGGATGTTTTAGATATCTTATCTTATGATCTTCCATAATTAAATATGTGTTAAATGGCATATAAAAGCTGCCAAAAGTAATTTGAGCTAAAGAAAGTTTAGAATTCAATTTTGATTCATACAAATTTCCAATACTAATAAAAAAGTCTTTCTCAATCCATTTTTTATTACAAAATAACTTTAAATCACATAATCTATATGGAAATTCGAAATACCCAACATCATCTTTACTTTTAATCTCAAGAGTTTGCTTAAATATATTTACATCATAAATATTCTTTTGCATTGCATTCCATTTTCGCTCATATTTACTTATCACATTAGTCTTTTTATTCTTATATATCTCAATATGAATACAATTCATCTCAAAACATTCTTTAATACAGTCCTGAAAATACTCAAAGTCATCAGTGCGAATATTCAGATTGCCGCTATCTTTCAAGATTCTAAGGCTATGCTCTAAAAATTCCCTACTAAATACTCTCCTATGTTTAGCTTTGTTCCAAGGAACTGGGAAATGTAAAAATATTTTTTCTACAAAATCAGATTGGATAACTTGGATTCCTAATCTAGCGTCAATATTGCATATATATAAATTGTTTATATTATAAAGATTAATAGAATTAATAACTTGCCTAATAGAAGGCGGATGAATCTCAAATCCTATTATTGTTTTATTTAAATTATTCTTAGCTAACTCTAAAATATGCCTACCGCTCCCAAATCCAATCTCAATAAGGTCTGGTTTCAATTCGCCTAATTTTGCTATATCAAGTAAAAATCCATTCTGAAAACCTAGCTTGTGCTTTTTTTTTGTAAAGTTCAGATTATGGGCTAATACATTCAAATCCGTAGATATGAACTGCAACAATTCTTTCATCTTTGCTATATCTGCAATACGTGCAATTTTATCAATTTTGTAAATATAACTATCTGCTCTCTGAATATGCCTAATAAATATCATTTCATTATTATAAATAACAGGCAGTATTGCTAAATTAGGAAAGGATTCATTATATATATAGTCTAAAATTTGAAAATCCCCATGCTTGGTATTAGTTTGCAAAAATTTATTTAAGCTAATAAAGTGTGGCATACAATACTTCTTCGGTTATCAAAACCTAATTACCATGTGACTCTAGACATGCCAATAAGAATATCATCATAGGCATAAATAAATTCATCATACATAAAATCTAATTTATTTGTATTAAAACTAGTATTAGAATCTCCTTTTATGGAGCTAGAAGGATTATTTGTATTGTTTGGATTATCAGATTCTATACCTTTACCAATATCATCAGAATCGGGCTGTTGTGGACTCATAGGTATAGATAGAGTTATCGTTTTACTTGGTAATGATTCTATGCCAAATTTATCCACACTTACAACATAATAAGAATATGTAACCCCTTTTTTCATATTGGTATCAATAAAATCTGCCGTCATGATTCTATCAAATCTATTAATAGAATCATAATTACCTCCCTTACGGTAAACAATATAATATCTGATCCTATCATCATTGATAATATTCCAAGTTATAACAGCGGAATTATTCTTTATTTTGCTATCTATTATAGTAGGAGTTTGCGGTGGGGATAATGTTTGCCCCTTTGTTGGAACATCTTGCTTTTCTGATTCTAATTTATATATATCTTGAGCTGTTACTTTATAAAATCGCGATGCCCCATTTTCTTGAATCTTATCAATATAAGAAGTAGAACGAACAAAGGCTAACTTTGTATAATTTGCATTTTCAGAATCTGCAACCCAAACATTATATCCAATTATGTCTTTACCCTCTATTGGATCCCAATCAACCCATATAGCATGAGGCTTATTATTAGTAGCCCTTATACCATTTACAGTATTTGGAGCGGAACGAGTTTGACCTATTGCCACCTTACTTGGCACAGATAAAGCACCGTCATAGCTTTGGGAGATAACTCTATATGAATACTCTATACCATTATCAAGACCATTGTCAAAAAATTCAACAGACATACGATTATTAGTTGAACCAATATTAACAAATGTATCAGTTTTAGGATCTTTCCTTTGAATGATGTAATTTTTCACAACAGGATTCGGACTTGGACTCCAAAATATCTTAATACGTCCTGCATAGTTCTTAGAAGTATATACAAAATCAACAGGATCTATATATGCAGTCCTAACTTTCAATACTTCACTTTTTTTAGAAACACGAGAATCCTCGCCAACTAAAGCGATAGCGTATTCATAGTCTGTTTGTGGTTGCAACTTACTATCAAAATAATGAGTAGATAATGCATTTTTTATAAAAGCTATTTTTTGAAAATTACCATTACTATCTTTACGATAAATTACATAACCGATAAAAGAATCCAGATCGCCCTCTGGAACTTTCCACTCAAAACCAATGGAAGTAGAATCTGGCAAAGCATTAAATGACTTTACAACAGGCAAACTCATATCAACTTCATCATTTATAACAGAACTTTTAGAACTATTAGACAATGAGGTGCAACCAACTAAAAAAAATATCAATACAAAAAAGCAAAAATAATAAAAGATAATCGACCCTAAAAAAGGTATATGAAATTTTTGTAAATAAAATTTTTTATTATAGATTTTATATTTATACAAATATATCTTAATCATTCTGCATTTACCTCATGATATTTCAGTATAGATTTTAGCATTTATCATTATTATCTATCAAGGTTTGTTGCCAAATACCAAGAGTTGTTTGTAATTTTTCTTGGTAATTACTAAAATTTTGCTCTAAGAATTCTAGCAAATCTTTAGGTATTTTTGCACTAAAAACCTTACCTTGAAAATAAAGAAATACCGCATGGAGTAACATTTTAGTTTTGTATTCTTTGCTTAAAGAATTGGGACTATAAAGAGAATCTCCATATATATAACGATTAAGCGAGCATAAATGCACCCTTATTTGATGTGTCCTGCCACTAAATAATCTAACACTTACAAGCTCATATTTACCATTATCGCTTTTCGCAATGCTTAAAAACTCGCTCTTAGAATCTCTAGCTTTAGGAAATCTATTTTTATCTAGCTTTGCCATTTTTAAACGATTATTTGGGTTTCTTCCCATAAAGCACTCTACTATAATATGACTTTCTTGAAGCGGTGGGGAAATAATACAAATATAAATCCTGCCAAGCTTTCTTCTTTGTAGCATATCAGCAAAGAATTTGTGGCTTTCATTATTTTTTGCAATAAGGATTGCTCCACTTGTATCTTTATCCAATCTATGAACAATCCCGCTTCTTTCCTCTCCATTAATTGTAGAAAGAGAATATTTATGAAATTGCAAATAATCACTTAATGTAATATCTTTTATACTTGGGGCAGGATGAACTGCTAGATTGCGAGGTTTATTTAAGATAATATAGTCACTAGTTTCCGCAATAACTTCAATATAAATATTTTTTATATATTCAGCATTGCTAGATTTAATACTTGATTCTAAATAAATATTAGATTTGCTATATTCTAAGGTTTTTTTTATGAAATCTCGCGAGGCATAAATGTTGATTACATCTTTTTTGAAAAGCTTTCTGCTTTTCTTAGCCAATATATCATTTACAAACACATACCCCGCATCTATCCACTGCGAACTTTGATGTCTAGAAATTCCTAAAACTTCGTGCAAAGCTATATCTAACCTAGCAAAATCTTGCAATAAGCCAAAACAATACAAAATATTCATATTTTTGAAGCATATAAATTTTTATAAAGCCAAAAGATTCCAATACATAAAGCAATACCAACTATGTATCCTGCAATCAAAGAATAAAATATACTTGCTACCAAAAAACTTATTAGTGTTATTCCTGCTATTGTGCTAACATATGGCAATTGTGTAATAAAATGGCTTTGCACGGAACAACCAGCACCTGTAGCTGATAATATGGTAGTATCTGATATAGGAGAAGCGTGATCTCCATATACAGCACCAGATAATATTGCAGATATAACAAAGCTAAGTTCAAGCCCATTAACATTTGCAAGGGTAGCTCCAATGGGTAGCATAATGGCAAATGTTCCCCAACTAGTGCCAGTGCAAAATGCAATAAAAGCAGAAATAATAAATGAAACTAATGGGATAGCAATACCAGCTGCTATGATATTGCTTTCAAGCCACAACCTAGATAAATTAGATAGATAGATTCCACTTTGCAAATCATTCTTTATAACAGGACCTATGCTCCATGCAAGCACAAGAATCAAAACAGCAGGTAGCATAGATAACACGCCCATTTTAATAATTGGAAAGAAAGAATCTGTAGTAAAATGCTTATATGATATTATATAGCTTATTATAAGTGCACCAAAGCCCCCCCAAAATAACGAAAAGCTAGTATCTGTATTAGCAAGCATATCTATTATGCTTATACTTTTTGATTCTAAATAACCTGTAATCAATATCAATGCCCCTATAAAGAATATAAGGCTTATAATTGGTATAATTAGTAAATAAATACTGCTAGGGGCTCTTTGTTTGGATTGGAGGAAATCGCTTACACCGATATTTCTATTACGTCTCATGGCTGGTAAATCTATCTGCCAATAAATTGTCAAAAAAACTGCGAGTAATGCAAGCCAAGCATAATAATTACCCCAAATACTAGCGAATAATAAAAGAAAGGCATTGTTTTCATTTAATCCACCAATGATTCCTATTATGTAAGCACCCCAACTAGAGATTGGCATTAGAATGCAAATTGGTGCGGCAGTAGAATCTATAATATATGCTAGTCTTTCTCTTGTAGAATTATTTGCATCATTAAGGTGCTTACTCATCTGTCCAACCGTAAGTGCATTAAAATAATCATCAATAAATATAACAATCCCAGCGATAAATGCCAAAAACTCCGAACCTTTTGCGGTTTTTATCCTATTGCGAGTCCACTTAACAAAAGCAGACACGCCGCCTGAATAAGAGATGACTTGAGTTAAAATTCCAAGAATAAACATAAACCCGAATACATAGAAATTAGATAGCTCAATATCTACTCCATTCTCTGATACGCTATAAAATACGCCGCTAATACTATGATAAACATAAAATAAGGAATGCAATATATTTTCATTCCAATTAATTTGCATTCCATACAAAATGCTACCCGCAAAGCCTACCATAATACCAGATAAACAAATTCCAACGAAAAGAGATAAGACAATTCGTTTTGTAATAATAACCATTGTGATAACAAATATAGGTATAACCAAACTAAATGCAGAATCTGCATACATAAATAAAATCCTTTTGATAGAGTCCTCTTTCATTGTAGCTTGAAAGACTAAATCTTGCAATATATTTTAGCAATGAGCGAGTGTTTGGAATCCTTATTGTTGGGAAAGTTCTAGCATTTTGGTAATACTATTTAAGTTTAATAAAACTTATTATAATTGTTAGCTAAAATATTAAAAGCAGGGAGATATATGGAAAACGAAGTGATTGAATTGCTAAAGGATCATAACAACTTGGAAAGTTTTGGCTATATGATTCTATTTCTATACTCTGTGGGTGGAGGATATATTGGAATCATAACAGCTGGCGTATTCTCATCTCTAGGGAAGTTTGATTTAAGCATTAGTATCTTGTTGGCAATTTGCGGAAATGTTATTGGAAGCTCACTTTTTTGTGTATTTGCTAGAACACAAAAAAGCGAAGTTTTTAAAATTTTTAAAAAACATAAACGAAAATTAGCCTACCTACAAATCATGATAAAGAAATATGATTGGATAATTTTCCTAATTAGCAAATTCATACATGGTTTTAGAACATTTGTCCCCATAGCTGTTGGCATTAGTAAATATAGCTTGATAAAGTTTTTATGTATCAACTTCATTGCGTGTATCATTTGGGGCATCAGCTTAGGGTTACTTGGATTCTATGCGACAGGTATGCTATTACCTATATTAAAATTTTTACTTCAATATCCATATTTATTTGCTATTATTTTGCTAACACTCATTACAATATTCACAGTTATTAGTTATATACGTAAGCGACTATCAAAAGATAATAATATACAGCTAATTGATAATAGAAGTAAATTAGAATAATAATAAGAAAATTTAATTTAATATAAAGTTAAACAAAATAACTATTAGCAACAGTACTGCTAATCATATCTCTTCCAATATGTCCTATCAAAGAAGTCTGCCTCATTTAATAAAGCCTCAAATGGTTTGAATCTCTCCTTGTAGCCCATAGACTTATGCCCCTTAATCCAATAACCAGGATAAAAATATTTTAACTTAAGTTTTCTAGCTAGATTTAGTAATAATAATATATTTAATGTTCCTAAGCTCAACTTTTCAAAATCATGATCATAGAAAAAGTAATTAGCACTCATAGAATCTTCCACAATATCAAAATAGCTAACCCCAACCAAATGCCCTTCACGATAGAGACACATCTCATATCCAAAAAACTCACTACCAGATACAAATGAGCTTGTATATCTATCCATATCAATGCTATTCATACTCCAGCCCTTTTTATACATCATTTTATTATGATATTTAAGATACAGGCATACCCTAGCATCATTTGTTAGTGGACGTCTAATTTGTATCAAAGTATTAATATTCTTTTTCATTACTTTTTTCATACTAGAAGTCATATTGAATTCTTGGACTAGATTCCTAATAGTAATGCATCTATTACAACCAAAACATTGAGGTACAAAGTAATATTCACCAAAACGTCTATATCCTCTAGCTAACAAGCCATTATAAAAATAAGGAGTGCAATCCTTAATACATAGATAGCGAAATTGGCTTTGAAGCTCCTCAAAATATGAACAAGGATGTAATTCAGAAAAAAAATCAAAATACTCCATATTATTCCAACTAACGAAAAAACTTTATTTTATTATAAGTTTTTATTGCTATTAAATAAAAAATAGGAATATCAAGTAGATTTATCACAGATTTTACTAGATAATCAAATAAAAATAACATAAAAACATCATAATAAGGCAAAACAAATAAAAACGCTATATGAAAAAATATAAAGGTATCAATACACTGCGCAATACTAGTACTTACACCATTGCGTAGCCACCATAGTGATGGAAACTTCTCTTTTAATTTATAAAAAACAAATACATCAAGAAATTGAGAAGCAAAAAACGCCAATATGCTAGCAAATGCAATTCTAGGGTCGCTAACTATAAATACAGATGTGATAAATGCAAAAAATAACCCAAACCTAAGCGTTCTAAGCACTTCCTTGCGACTATATTTCTCACTTAATATATCCATTAACAAAAAAGATAATGGATATGTAAGCGCACCATATGTAACATGTGTATCCATGATTCTAAAACTAACAAGCATATTAGAAATAGTAATAATACAAACAAATATTGATACTGTTAACCAAAATACCGTTTTGCTCATCTTAGATTCTACTGGTTGATAGGAATTCATTATACTTCCTTATTTGACTTTTTATTTAGCATTTAACTCGGAGAGTTTTAACACAAATTCTATCTCCCCCTTACTCATATAAAGATCTTTGGCTATGGCATCAATGGTGTAACCATTTTTAAACATATCAATGATCTGTTTTTCATTTCTTTGTTGTGTTGGAGTATTAAAATGTCCAAGAGAACGTAATTTCTCCTCAAGTATAAGAATTTTGTCCTCAAAATAATCTCTATCACTTTGTAAACCATGTTGCAAGGCGTTTATGTCACTTTTATGTTCTGTGATAATTTTCAGTAAGTCGTTATATTTACTAGAATCTCTAGACTTTTCAGATTCTACAATCCACTTCTGTATCTTATAAATTTCTTTATTTATATCTTCGATTGAGTGTTCTAGCTGAATAATCTTCTTATAAGTTTCTTTCTCTTTCGTCATTATATAAAGTAAAATAATAATAACTACTATAATAAAACATAAAGCAATAATCACACTCATTGTTTCATAGCTTATATTAACAAATGAATCTGTCATATTCATTCCCCTAGTAAATATCGGATTTACGCGCTTTAAGCATTTCTCTCTCTACACTCATTATATAGCCATCATAATCTTTTAAATCTCTCTCACCTATCTTTGTAATACGAAATACATCAATATCCAAGCCCTCTGCAAATAATGGAACATAACGAGCAGGAAATGTAGGTAAAAATAATCTTACATAATATTGTCTCCATACAAGCAAATTTTTGCCATGGGATTCTTGAGGTTGATTGGAAATGTTGGTTGCATTTGTAGAATGTGAATAGACACTAAGATTAGAATTTACTAAAACATCTGGCAAGTTGCCTTTCTCCTGCGCACCAATATCGCTGCTCTGTAACACAACAATACCATGACCAAGCTTATATGTATGGGAGATATGTTCTAAGTCTATATATTTTATAGCATTTCCAGATATAAGATTCTCAATATGCTCTAGTTTTTTATAAATTTGCACTAACATTTCACCTAGTATAAATGTCCCACCCCCACACTTACAATCACCGCTCTTTGATTTTAGTGAACTCAACCATTTTTCAATAGAATTATTGTGAATCTGCGTTATAGTATGATACTCTTCTAGAGCTTTGGGATTCAGATCCTCATCTAAAAGCTGAAATTCAATTTGCAATCTAGATTCTACTAATCGAGTTTGAAACTCCATATCAAAACCTCACTACACTATCTAAGATGATAAAAAACAAGAATACAAATCCCAAATAACCATTAGTAACAAAAAACGCCTTTGGAATATTGTGTAAATCCTTGCAAACTATCACATGCTCATAAACCAACATAATAGCAGCTAACAATAATCCTATAATTGCTAGATTATATGTTTGACTACACCTAAGAAATATGGCCCAACAAAATATTGCCAAAATATGCGAAATTCTAGATATGCTCAAGGCATTATCTAAGCCAAATCTAGATGGCACAGAATATAGTCCATTAGCCTTATCGTGCTCTATGTCTTGTAACGAATAAATCAAGTCAAAACCAGCAACCCAAAATAACACACCTAAACATAAAAACGCAGTCCAAATATGCAAATCTCCGCTTACAGCAATATCACCAGCAAGAGGTGCTAAACCAAGAGACAATCCTAAAACCCAATGGGCTAAATATGAGAATCTCTTCATTAGACTATAAAATCCAATAATAATAAGAAATGGAACTGATAGCATAAATGCTAAATCATTGATAAAATAACTTACTAATACAAATGCAATGATATTTAGAATACAAAATGCGAGTAATGAAATAACTGAAATCCTACCATCAACGCTTGGGCGATTCTTGGTGCGATTATTAGTAATGTCAATATCCCTATCACAAAACCTATTGAAAGCCATAGCAAAATTCCTAGCACTAACTAAGGCAATAACACATAAAAATAAAACCTTAAAGCCAAAGAATCCATTATCATTGACTGCATTTGAGGAAACAACCATAGCTATTAGTATAAAACTCGCACTAAATATAGTATGCTCAAATGCTACCAATTCACTAAATACTTGTAATCTATGCCATATTTTTCTTATTGTCATAACTGATAGCTCACCGCCCTTGATTTAAGTATTGTAAGCACAGCACTATTTGGCTTACGCAAAGCTTTTAACTATAACATAAAAGACAGCTAAAATCAAGCTTCTATAACTATATAGAGATATAGCATAAAAATCAATATCATTCAGATAAAAAATAAACATAGACAATAAAACTAAATAAACTTTATAGTATTAAGCTAAAATTTTATATTATACTTTCACTAAAGAATAGTTTTAAGGATTTGACATGGCAAAAAGTCTTTATGAAACTCTTGGTATTTCGGAAAATGCAAACAATGATGAAATAAAGAAAGCTTACCGAAAGCTAGCAAGGCAATATCACCCAGATGTAAATAAATCTCCAGAAGCTGAGGAGAAATTCAAAGAAATCAATGCAGCATATGAGATACTAAGCGATTCGGAAAAAAAAGCAGCATATGACCAATATGGGGATTCTATGTTTAATGGGCAAAGCTTTGGAGATTTCTCTCGTCATCATAAAGGTCAAAATTTAAATGATCTTCTTAATGCCATATTTGGCAACTTTGGCGGTTACAATCGTAATGGTTCTAGCTTTAACGGCTTTGGTGGATATGCTAACTTTGGTAACTTTGGAGAATATAATAATGATATTGACTTAGATATTGAAGCGAGCACAAAAATACCTCTTAAAACAGCAATTATAGGAGGAAATTTAAAATTTACATTAAATAACTCTAGCTTCGAGCTTAAGATTCCAGAAGGAATCTCAAATGGAACAAAGCTAAGGGCAAAAGGTAAAGGCAGAAAACTAGGAAACATTACAGGAGATGCAATAATAACAATAAACATATCTACGGAGAAAAACTTTGAAATTGATGGAATCGACCTCATTCAAGAAATCTATGTTCCTCTGAAAATTATGCTATTTGGTGGTGATATGGTTGTAAATACAATACAAAAAGACATAACGATAAAAATCCCAAAAAATGTGCAAAGTGGGTTAAAAATGCGCGTTGAAGGAATGGGATTCAAAGATAGAAAAAATGGAAAACAAGGAGATCTTTTGTTGAAATTGAGAGCATTATTACCAAATAGCGATGATCTTAGTCCGGAGCTTAAGAACTTAATGTTAAAAGAGCTATAAAATCACTAGCACAAATCGAATTCAAAGCCCAAAGTTTTATGTTAAGATTACTAATGTATTTCAACGCACATTCTAAGGAGTTCCTATGGAAGCTGGATATGATGAGCCTGTATTCCCAATTAGCGTTGTAGCTAAGATTCTTGAAATACACCCACAAACATTACGCCAGTATGAGAAAGAAGGCTTAATTGAACCATCAAGGACAGATGGTAAAATGAGGCTATATTCACAGCGAGATATGGATAAGATTAGGACAATCCTAAAATTAACAAGAGACTTGGGCGTAAATCTTGCTGGAGTAGATATTATTTTACGATTAAAGGAACGTATGGACGAATTAGATAGCATGAATGATGATTTACGCAGTAATATACACAAGAAACAAGGAGCAACCTCAAGCGACTTAACAATTACAAAAAGCTCTTATGAGATCGTTATATTATCAAAAAAATAAATAAACTTCTTTATTATTAAATACCGATTCTGCAAAATGTTAATAAAAAATAATAAGACATAATATAAAGCCTATAAATGAAATGATAAAATTAATACAAAATGCAAAAACTAGAGCTTATCTAACCTCTTCAACGCAATAAATAGCTCCATAAAAACACAAAACTATAAGACAAATGAGAAATTAAGAAATGGAATCATATTAAAGTTTACTAACCAAGTCGTCTAAAATTATAAAAAGCCAACCATCAACATTTAGCCAAAAGAATATCCATACCTAAACTCTTAACTACAATAGATCGATAGATTCCTTGCAAAAGCTTGCAGTCATATTTAAAAGATTGACATTCTAGCTTACCCTCAAGGCGTAATTTTCTCAATTCATTTTTTGCCAACTTATCGCTTTTTGTATATATCTCCAAAACCTGACAAGCATTACCAAAGCTTATAGTATCTAGAAAATCACGAATTTGCTTATCTATATTTAGATCTCTATGTCTTGAATCAATCAAATGACAAAACAACTTAATACTATTTCGTCGTTGCAAAAAATCAGTTAAATTTCTATCCCATTGCTGCCTTTGCTTCTTATCAACTTTTGCATAACCAAAACCAGGAAGATCAATAATAACCAATGGCAATTTATAAGCATATCCTAAGGTAGAATTAGTGTTAGTTCCTCGTATCTCCCAAGTAGTTTGAAAAAAGTTGATTAATCTAGTTTTGCCAGGAGTGCTAGAGCTTTTAGCAAGCTTGGCGTTTAAGATTTTATTAATAAAAGAGCTCTTTCCTACATTGCTGCGACCAAGTATTGCTATTTCTGTATATTGGCTTGGAATAGATTCTAAAATATTGCTAGCAGACTTAATAAATTTTGAATGAAGTGGACGTATCATAACATTAGAATCTATAAAAATACTAGTATCTGCAACATATTGCACTATGACACCTCGCTATTAAGGAATAATACTTTACAATCATAACACAAATAAGCTGCATAAAACTTGATTAATAGAAAGCTAGACTAGCGTGAAGTAGGTGTATCGTGCACAATAGTAATCTCCCCATTGATATCGCTAAGAATCGCGCAAGCAGCTTCCACAGCACTACCCATAGCACATGTAACCATTGTTGTAACACCAGATGCTAATCCAGCGACATATATTCCATCCTTAACTTCCTGTCTACCATTCCAATGTAACTTTATTTTGTTTGGTTTATTCATAAGAGTATGTGCTCTAATAATATCTCCTAAACCATTAATATCAAATCTGCTAGCCCCTGTAGCAAGAATTATATAATCTGCGCTTTTATTTATATTATATCCTTTTACTTGAAAATCGCCCTTTTTGCCCAAAATATCACTAACAGTTCCAACAATGTATTCAACTTTAAGTAAAGAATCAATTTGCATTTTTGTCTGCTCAATAATTTCTTTACCTGTAATCGCACGCGGAAATAGTGGCACATTATAAATTGCTGCTGCATTCAAATCAGCCTTATTATCATCAATAATACTAATATCAAAATCCAATTCTGTGCTCTTAGCTGAAGCTAACACCAACGCTGCACTTAAACCTGCAATACTCCCACCTATAATAATAATTGATTTTTTCATAATTTATCCTTAAATATAAAAATAAATATTAATTTTATAATAAAAAATGTTAATTTGCAGATAAATGTTTTAAACAAAACTCAACCTAACTTAGTATAAAATAACCGACATTTTCTAAAAAAGAAAAAAAGGAACATTTATGACCTTAGAGCAGTATAAACAATATGCCAAAGAAAATGAAGATTGGACTCCAGGCTGGGAAGCAATAGATCGGGCGTTTGAATCTATCTATCATGAACAAAAACCAAAACATTATGCAACAAATTTAGTATCGAGAGCAAATCTTGGTGGTGATCAATACCTAGATGGATATAGTATATACAAATCTGAACATGGCTACTCTCATATTGTAACTTATGGCATGAGTGAACTATATGTAAATGAAGAATCATTTGGCGGCGAATGGAGTGGCTGGGGATATGAGATGACATTTAAGCTCATGAGTAAGAATCCACAAGATTGTCTTTGGGTGTTTAATATATTTGCTAATTTAGCGTTTTTAACCAATACTAAAGAAAATTTCTTGCAGAATCTACAATTCATAGCTGGCGATAATAAACCAATAGACAGAGTTAGTAATTCTCAAATAACTGGTTTAATTGTAGTATATGATACAGAGATATTAAGCTCAAATACACCACATGGGCGATTAGATTTCTTACAACTAGTTGGTATAACACAAAAAGAGCTTGAACATATTGCTAGATTTGAAGATGAAGAAGCAAGTAAGGCTGAAATACAAAAGCTAGTCCATAGAATGCAAGAAGACAATCCATATCTAGTAACAAATATGCAAAGAGATAAAAACTATATATAAATATTTAGATATAATAAATATCGTATTTAAAAGTTATTTAAATTATAAAATATCTATATTTAGTAATCTTTATAGCTATTAGCTTTATAATTTATAACCATACTTCATAGGAGATATAATGAATGCAACACAAATTGCAAAAGATAACTTTGGAATTGTATTAGATTCTGATATAAAGTCCTCATTAAGCAGCAAAGTAAAAAAGATTGATAGAGGTTATTATCCCAAACATATTCTAAGGGCTTTAGCAAAACAAGGATATTTCACCAACAATATTGCTAGCACCAAAATTATTAATGATATAGATATCATTAGCAATTTAAAACCTAAAGCCAATAAAAGTGATTTTTCTAGCTTCCTAGTCCAAGCATTGAAAAGTATCTCTGCTATCTCCTCAATATGCGGAACAACAGGATTTTGCGTTTGGTGTCAGCAAGCTCTCTCATGGTATCTTGCCAATAGCAAAAACATAACCTTGAGAGATGAGATTTTAGAAACCGTGCATAAAGGTTGCTTACTTGGCGGAACAGGACTATCAAATCCAATGAAATCATATGCAAATATTGAAAATAATTCTTTGAAAGCCAATAAGGTAGATCAAGGCTATATTATAAAAGGAATGCTTCCTTGGGTATCTAATATTGAATATGGTCATGTATTTGCAACTATATTTCCAGTTACAAATGGTATATCAAATACAAGATTTGTCATGGGGCTAGTTCGTTGTGAAGAAGATAAAGGTATAGCATTAGGAGATAATATTAGTTTTATAGGTTTAGATGGTAGCGCGACAAAGTCTGTTAAATTTAAAGATTATTTTATGCCTGAAAGCGACTGTATCGCAAATCCTGCCGAATCCATATTAATTAGCATTACAGCCGGATTTATTATATTGCAAATGGGTATGGGCATAGGTATTATCTCTTCATGTTTAAAACAGATGAAAAAGTCAAATATAACTCATTCACATATAAATAGATTCCTTAATATTAGTGAAAATGAGTTAGAAGATTCCTATCAATTACTAGCAAATAAGGCTATCGAGCTTGCAAAGACACCATACAAAAGCGATAGCAAGGAATATATGTTAGATGTGTTAAATACGCGACTAGAGTTTTCTAAATTAGCACTTAAAGCTAGCAATGCTGCTTGTCTGTATTCAGGGGCTAAAGGCTATATAAAAGGCAGCAATGTTGAGAGATTATTAAGAGAATCTTATTTTATCGCTATGGTAACACCATCAATCAAACACCTACAAAAAGAGCTATATGACATAAGTCAAGGAAGAGGAGTAATGAAGCAATGGAAAGAAAGCTTAGCAAACATCAAATGAAGCATATAAGATAGTTATACAAATGGACAATAAGCTAAAGGCATTATTCTAATAACATAAATAACAATTTCTAACAATATAAATATATGTTTAAGCCCATATAGCGGCTATCTTTGATAGATAATATTGGTTTGGTTTTACGCTTTTTTCATACTTCACAATACAAAATGTTCTTTTTTTAGCTATAATTCTAAATTGCGAAGTTAATTAGCTTCTGTGTATTTTAGGAGTTTTTGTGAAAATATTTAGCAAGCATTTTCCTTATATATGCTCTGGTTATAAACAAATACTATCAACTAACATATCACTAAACAATCAGGTTATTTGCAATATAGGAGCTAATATTGGTTGTTGTATTCAAACATTTGAGAATCTTTTTATGTTTTTACAAAAACACCGTAGCATTGCTATTTACGCTACATCTCATATATATAAAAATTCGCCATTTGGCTATGTCAAACAACCAGATTTTTATAACGCTTCCATGATTATATATACTAGCCTTGACATTAGGAGTATATTTGTGCTCTTTTCATATCTTGAGCGTAAATTTGGTAGATTGCGAAGAAGAATCTTTAGAAATGCTCCTCGTACACTTGATATTGACATAATTTTTTATAATAATAAAAAAATTCGTCTAAATCATATGCATATCCCACATATAGATTACGTAAATAGACAAAGTGTTATATCCACTTTGAGATTCCATATAGGTTAATATATGAAACTATATACTTATTCGGGAGAAACGCCAACAGAAGCACTTAAAAGGGCGCAAGCTATGCATGGAGATGAGGCACTAGTAGTAGAAAATAAAACAATTCGAAAGAAAACACTAACAGAGCCAGGATTATATGAGATTGTAGTGCAAGTTGATGAAAAAGATGGTGCCAGTCTTAATACTCAAGAAAAAGAAATAATCCAAAATAGGACAAATAGTATTCAAGAAAGATTAGATAACATAGCGCAAAGAGAACTAGAAAGAAAAAGAGCTCAGAAGAACCAGAGCTTTTTTGATGAAAACATTAGTAATCAGCTAAGTCGTGCTGTGCGTGAGATTTCTGAACTATCAAATGAGATAGAAAATGATGATGTAAAACTAAACTTTAGTAATAATGTTTTGAGAAATCAAAATCTACTTCCTTCTCAACAAGTTGTTCGTCAAACTAATCATCCAATAGCTCAAGCAAGCGACACTATTGGCAGACTAAATAAGAGAGTTGATACTAAGATTCAAGAAAAGCAGAACCTAAGAAATAGGGATAGCAGCAATGTAGATGAGTTAAGAGGCATAAAGCAAGAACTAGACAAGCTAAATGATAAATTAAAGCTTATACAGAATATGGTATGGGAAGATAGAAGCCCGAAGAATGAAGGGATAAATATACCATATGAGTTTGCAGAGATATATCGTATAGCCAAGACAAGCGGCATTATTAACGCACATCTTGATGCAATAATGAGTTTAAGCCTAGAGCTTATGCCTCTTAAAATGAGGGAAAATTCGTTAACTATTAAGCGTTACTTTAGAGAAGTATTACGCAAAATGATATATTGCAGACCTGAAAGCAAAGACACGACAAAGAAAATCATGATGCTTGTTGGTCCAACTGGCGTAGGCAAGACTACTGCACTAGCAAAGCTAGCAGCAAGATTCTCATTAGAAAAAAAAGCAAAAGTTGGAATTATAACCCTTGATAGTTACAGAATTGGAGCATTAGAGCAACTCGAATGGTATGCAGAACGAATGAGAATTAGCATACAAATGGTAATAGCTCCTGAAGATTTTTTAAAGGCCCTTGATTCTTTGCGCTATTGTGATTACATATTAATAGATACAGCTGGTAGAAGTCAAAATGACAGTGAGAAGATATCACAAATTAAAAAATATCTTCAAAGTGATTATAAAATTAACACATCTCTTGTCATGAGTGCTACTACAAAGTTTGAAGATCTGCGCGACATCTATGATGCATTTGGAATACTAAATCTAGATACACTAATATTTAGCAAACTAGATGAGAGTAGAGGTCTTGGGAATATATTTTCATTGGCATATGAAACAAAAAAACCAATTAGTTATTTTTCAGTTGGACAAGAAGTCCCAACAGACTTAGTTGTAGCTACCAATGAATCACTAGTTGATTGGCTATTAGATGGCTTTATCAACCCAAATTCATAAGGATTTAGAAAGCGAATTTGAAATGCTTGTCATATTTGCATAAAGGAGCATCATGACTATTGGAATTATAGGAGCAATGAAAGAGGAAATCGCACCCCTTATTGGGAAATATAATAACCACAAAGAAACAACCATAGGTGGCAACACCTACTACAATATAAAGTATAACGAGCACAATATAATCATAGCGTATAGCAAAATAGGCAAGGTGCATTCAGCAATTAGCGCGTTAGTGATGATTTTACATTTTGACTGCAAAATCATTATTTTTAGTGGTGTAGCCGGAGCATTAACAAAGGATTTAAGAGTTGGGGACTTGGTTGTAGCAACTAAGTTATGCCAGCACGATGTAGATATTTCAGCTTTCGGACACGCATTAGGATTTATCCCGGAAGGCAAACTATTTTATGATGGAGATTCTAATTTAAGAAAGCTAGCCAATGAAATTGGCAAAGATATGGGTATTGAAATTAAAGAAGGGATTATTGCAAGTGGAGACCAATTTATAGCAAATCAAAATAGAAAAGAATTTATTATTAGCAAGTTTAATGCCATTGCAGTAGAGATGGAGGGAGCTAGTGTAGCTTGTGTATGTGATAATTTTGGGATTCCATTTTGCGTCTTTAGATCTATTAGCGATGCTGCAGATATGGATGCTAGTATTAGCTTTGATGAATTTTTGGATTCAAGCGCAAAAATTAGCGCGGATTTTGTAAGCAGAATGATAGATAAGATTTTAAACCAACATATATAAAAACCTTAGCTTAAAATATATAATGATTATCTCTATATAAGATGATATTGCAATAATTATAGGCTATACAACTAGAATAATTATTAAGGAAGCATTAATGATGGAATTATTAATTGAGATTCTAATAGAGGAGTTACCAGCCATTCCTTTATTAAATAATCTTAACTCATGTAAAGAGAAATGGAATGAGATTCTAAAACAAAATAGACTAGAATCAAAGTTTGATTTTTTTTATACTCCAAGAAGACTAGTCATTATTCATAGAAATTTTCCAGCAAGGCAAGAAGACTCTATTATTTCTTTATATGGACCGCCAAGCAATATAGCTTACAAAGAAGACAAAACACCTTCAAAAGCATTATTAAGCTTTCTATCTAAAAATAATATAAAGCAAGAACATATTACAACTAAAATTAAAAATAAAAAAGAAATAATCTATATAGAAAAGGTTTCACAAGGGATAGAATCAAAAAAGCTTCTAAGCAATATGGTTATAGAATGGTTAAACAGTTTACACTTTGGGAAAAACATGAGATGGGGGGATAATACTCAAAGCTTTATTAGACCAATTAGAAATATCTGCATTTTACTCAACAACAACCTAATTCCTTGTAATGCCTATGGCGTGCAAGGAAGCAACATAATAACTCCACATAGGCAAGCTAGAATTAAATACGATTCAGTAAAATCAAACGATAATCTTAGAGCTAATAGTATAGATTCCTATATTCATATTTTACGTAATAATGGGGTTGTGCTAGACCAACAAGAACGTAAGGATATAATTATCAAAGCTTTCAAAACGATAGAAGATAAGCATAATGTGCAAATTGAAATTGACAAAGAATTGCTAGATGAAGTAATAGCTATCACCGAATATCCAACCGTGCTATTAGGACGTTTTGATAATAAATTTTTAGAGATTCCAAAGGAAGTAATCATCACCTCTATGAAGGAAAATCAACGATATTTTTCCATATATAATGGAACAAAGCCTCAAAACTTTGAATCTAAAACTAACAATTTATATGCTGGATTCATTGTCGTTAGCAATGCTTTTATGGGGAATTTTGACTTGATTTTAAAAGGAAATGAAAAAGTTCTTCGAGCAAGATTAGAAGATGCCCTATTCTTCTATCGTAATGATATAAAGGCAAATATGAACTTTGGTAGCCTCACAAATATTGGTTTTATAGATGGAGCTGGAAATCTTCAAGACAAAGTAGAGCGTGAGGTGATTTTGGTAGAAAAGCTTTTGTATGCAATCAAAGAACAATGTTCAGAAGCATCAAATAAACAAAAAGCAACTCTTGAAATAGATATTAACAAAGACTTACAAAGTATTATAAAAACATTATATCATGCTAAAAATGACTTATTATCTCAAACTGTTGGAGAATTCCCAGAACTACAAGGAATCATGGGCGCGAATTTTGCCTCTATTATTGGCTTTAATGAAAGAGAGTGCCTTGCAATAAGAGAACAATATCTCCCACATGGAAAGGATTTGTCCTTGCCTAGTTCTAATTTTAGTGCAATTATCAATCTTGCTATAAAACTTGACACCATATTTACATTGTTTCATTTAAAAAAGATTCCTACTGGCTCAAAAGATCCATTTGCCTTGCGTAGACAAACAAGCGCATTTCTTAGAATATGTGTAAAATTTAACTATAATCTAAAAATATCTGATATTTGCAACTTAGCTATGAATAGCAAAGATTATGCGAATCTCGATTCTAAAATATTAAATGAATTCATATTAGAGCGCATTTATGGAATCTGTAACCATATAAATCCAAGTATTGTACGGGCTGTATTGAAACTTAATATTGGAATTGTAGACATGTTTTATAGAATCTATGCCCTAAATAACTATTGCGATAAGATTGATATAAGGTCTGTTATTAGCACATTTAAGCGGGTAGCAAATATTTTAAATTCAACCGTTGATACAAAAAACATGATTAATGCAGAACTATTCGAAGAAAGCGAAAGAGAGTTATATAACAATCTCCTAGTATACAAACAACAAAAAAAACAAATAATCCTAGAGCATAATAGCGATATATCGCCATTAAATGCGCAGGATTTCTTGCATCAAGAATATATCAAGAATCTAGTAATGCAACTAGAGTTATTATTTAGCCTTAAGAAAAACCTTGACGATGTTTTTGAGAATGTCCTTATTAATTGTGAAAATTTAAAATTACGTGAAAATAGAATTAGCCTAATCCAAGACGTATTTAATGAATTTCTAGAATTTGGCGATATGTGCCAAATCGCAATATAGCTTTTTATACCATAGGTTGATATTATCTACTTATAGCATTATATTTTCTAAAATATTAAATATGCCCATAGTTAGTAGATTTATGATATATCAATATGGGCTAAATTGATATTTTTAGATTAATAAGTTAAAATTAATTTTTAACCATCTAAGCTACTACCCAATATAACTTAGTAAAATTATCATGAAATACAAAATATATAAAATCTAGTCTGCAAAATCAGCATAAACAAGCGCGCTACCCCAAGTAAACCCAGCACCAAAAGCATCCAATAATAACAAATCCCGATTCTTAAACATGCCATGAGTATAGGCAAAATCCAAAGCCATAGGAATACTAGCCGCGGAAGTATTGCCATATTTCTGAACAGTTAAAACAATTTTTTCATCTGGTAACTCAAGCGAATTAGCTATTGCTTGTATGATTCTTAAATTAGCTTGATGGGGTACAAAATAATCTAGTTCATTTGGTAAAATATTATGCTTTTGTAACATATATTTTGCGTCCTTGCTTATAGTTCGAACAGCAACTTTAAATACTTCATTGCCCTTCATTCTAAGAAATTGATTTTCTGTCTCTTTCTCCTCTATTATTCCATCTAATATAGATATATCTGATTGAAAATTATTTGGCATATTATTGCTTTTAGGAGTATAAAGCAAATGCGAAAAATCACCATTTGAAGAGATATGAACGTCTTTTATGCCAACTTTATCACCTTGACCAATTACACAAGCCCCTGCTCCATCTCCAAAAAGTACGCAAGTGCTTCTATCTGTGAAATCCAAAATTGAGCTTATTTTTTCCGCACCCACTACCAATACATTATTATAGGCACCGCTCTCTATGTATGACTTTGCCATAGACAGACAATAAACAAAACCAGAACAAGCTGCAGTAATATCAAATGCTGGAATATCCTTCATTCCCAACTTAGAAGCAATAATACAAGCAGTAGATGGCATACCAAAAAAATCTGGGCTAATACTAGCACAAAGTATAATGTCAATATCACTTGAACTCAAATTAGCTCTTTTTATAGCCAATTTGGCCGCTTCTACACCCAAATCGCTACTTTTCAGATGGCTAGGAGCAAAATAACGTGTATTTATACCTGTTCTTTGCACAATCCATTCATCACTTGTTTCCAAAAAACTTGTAAAAAATTTATTTGGAACGCAACGACTGGGCACATAAGAGGCAATAGATTTCATAGAAGCATAAACTGACATGCTGATTCCTTGTTTTGATATTGAAGCATAGCACTTAGACCTACTTAAACTAGCCTTATTTATTTTGATTAAAAGCTTCCTGAATGATGTCGCATACCATAGTTTCACAACCTACGACAGCCTGATATATTGCACATTCAATAGCTCTAGCATTACTTTTACCATGACTAACAATCACTGGCTTCTTAACCCCAAGCAATGGGGCACCACCATATTCCGCATAATCTATCTTTTTCTTTAAAGAAGAAAAGGCTTGCTTCATGAACAAATAACCAAACATGCTAAAAAATGACTTTCTAACTTGTTCTTTTAGTATGATACCAATAGAACTAGCTACACCCTCACTAGCTTTTAAAACAAGATTACCCATAAAGCCGTCGCAAACTATAACATCTACACTACCATTAAAAATATCAGAACCCTCAACATTGCCCTTGAAAAAATCATAGTGTTTCAACATCTTAAATGCTTCTTTCGTTAATTCGTTGCCTTTAGAATCTTCCTCTCCATTAGAAAGCAAACCAACTCTAGGGCTAGAATATCCTAAAACCTTTTTAGCATAGTGAAACCCCATAATAGCAAAATCTAAGAGATATTCAGGTTTACAATCTGTATTTGCTCCTGCATCAAGAATAATGCTTGGGTTAGAGGTAATCGTTGGCATACAAGTACAAATTGCAGGTCTAGAAACACCAGGTATCCTGCCGATCTGTAAAGTGGCAAGACTCATGGTCGCTCCACTATGCCCCGCACTCACACAAGCATCAGCCTCACCTTTTTTTAATAATTGTATAGCTTGATATATTGAAGTATCTACGCGTTTATTGGCTATACTAGCGGACTCTGTCATTTGCATAAAATCATTGGTATGGACTATTTGTATTCTCTGTAAGATAGCATTAGGCAAATGTTTAGAATCAACAAATGGCTTTAATAGTAGCTCATCACCCACTAATAAGGCATGAAAATTCTTATTCTCCAATGAACTAAGCAAGCCATCAACAACAGGTGCTATACCATTATCAGCCCCCATTGCGTCCAATACGATTCGTAGCATAACGCCCTATTTATATGTCTGTGTAAATTTATTAATAAAGTGAGGAAGTTTCCAACTACCATCTTTATCTTTAATAGGTTTTGCCAAAGATACACTATAATGCGTGCGCCTCTTCGCCGCCCTTGTTTTACTAACTCTTCTCTTAGGAACTGCCATAACTACTCCTTAATATTATAATCTAGGCGAATGGATTCTACTTCGCCTTGCAATATGAAGCCAAAATCTATAAATCCATCAAAAAACTCTATAACCTCTAACGGATCAATATCTGATGTTTGACTTTGTATATCCCAGACTCCATCTGAAAAATACAAAGTCAAATCTTGCCTTATAGTTTTAAAAAAGAGATCACTACTCAACACACAAACTAATTTAAGTCTAGCACAAAATTCCCCTTGAAATTTAATAATTCTAGAATCCACCCTTTCTATACTGCCAACTAAAGATGCACTTTCATCTGATTCTAAGAATCCAGAATCGCTACTACAAGTAAAATCTATCTTCCTTGGATTAGAAAGCACTTTTCTAAACTCTATCCTCATTATGATACCTTATATCAATACCATAGAAAATAAATCTAAAACTTTAATCTACACAATGTGTATCAAGTTTATAACTACAAACCAAAATCTGCTAAGAAAATCTTAAGTAATCTTTTAGGACTAATAATCAATCTAAAATAAAATCATCATCAAATCAAAACAATAAGAATAAAGCTTCTTAACGTTTAAGGCTGTCTAAAGATTCTAAAATATAATTAAACATAGAAATAAGGTTCAAAAAGACTTACACCAAACTCTTAAAAAATTTCACGTCTAGCGAAGAAGAAAGAAATCTCAATAGCTGCATTATCTTTAGAATCGCTTCCATGCACAGCATTTTCATCAATGCTATCAGCAAAATCAGCACGGATTGTTCCAGCTTGTGCTTCTTTTGGATTCGTAGATCCCATTAATTCCCTATTCTTAGCTATAGCATCGCTGCCTTCTAGAATCATAACAACAACAGGTCCACTAACCATAAAATCTACTAAATCCTTAAAAAAGGGCCTATCTTTATGTATAGCATAAAATTCGCCAGCCTCTTCTTTACTCAAATGCAGCTTTTTTATAGCAGCAATTCTTAAGCCGTTCTCCTCGAAACGTGAAATTATCTTACCAACCAATTGTTTCCTCACAGCATCAGGCTTAATAATAGATAATGTTTGTTCCATATTCTCAATATTCCTTAAATTAAATAATAACGAACACATCATCAAATATAGATAGATGGCATAGTTAAGAATCAATATAATACAAACTTTGTATTATATTGATTCTTAACTATGCCAAGTTCGTTGTTTAAGTGAAGTTAGATTCTACACTAAAAACAATCAAAAATCAAGTTTTAACCAAATAAAAGATAATTTAGCTACAAATATAAATCCTATGCCATCTATCTATCTGTTATAATTATATATTTTACACAATACGCTTTTTACAATCAATTATTTCATTAAAATTTATATATGCTAATCCAAGATACGCAAGGAAGTAGTCTATGTCTCTTTTTCAAGCAAATATACAAAGTATTATTTATGAATCTTTTGCCAAGCAAGATTCTATGTGCTGCTGCTATTATGCTAATGAAATTAATAATGCAGCTAGCAATAAATCTAGTTGTGTCAAACTACAAGATGTAAACTTATTGCACAAATATACAGAAGAATCTCTTAAACAATATAAACCCAAGATTATTCTTTGCGGAAGTGATGAAGCATATTTATGTTATCAAGCTTTAAGTTTCATACTATCTCAAAAAAATACAAAAGATGAATTGCTACCAATATTACTACCAGACATTCGTGCAAAACCATTTGATAGCATGCAGAGTTTTTATTCGGAGTTTAGAGAACTATTTGCTAAACTTTCATTATGGTATAGAAATGATTGTAAACAGATTCTAGTCTCACCTGTCCAAACGCTTATGGCTTTTATGCCAAGTGCTAATTTACTTAGTTGCTTTAACCTTAGTTTAGGAGAAAATATCGCCAATGCGAACTATCTAAATCAAAGTAGAGATGATAATATTCCATCTAATTTTAAAAACAGTTATAACATAGAATATAGAACTAATAATTTAGGATTAAATAAACTAGCAGAAAAGCTTTTGCACTATGGCTATGAACATGTAGAAATCGTAGAAATGCAAGGAGAGTTTTCTCACAGAGGAGACATTATAGATATATTTATACCAAATACTAATATGCCCGTGCGACTAAGTTTCTTTGATACAGAAATTGAGAGTATTCGCTATTTTGATTATCAAACACAGCTAAGCAATAAAGAAGAATTAGAATGCATTACAATTTATCCAGCCCTATTTAGCCTTAGTGACACTGATTACTTGTTTTTAGAGTCAAAAATTAAGTCCATGGATAACACAAACGATAGCTATCAATATGCAATAGAAAAAAGTATTAATACTGTTGGATTTTGGTTTCTTAAAGATATTGGCGGTATTAATTTATTAAAGCATTATACGTCTATATTTACTCCAAAAGCAATAATAGAATATAAAGAAAATCTTGAATATATTGATCAAGATCTATTACTAAGCGATACAGCCAAGATAAAAGTTCTAAAGAATGCAAAATCCTTTAAAGATATGGATACATTTCGTTTAAGCAATCTGGCAAACACTATTAGGCTCAATGCAAATAAGCAAATAATGATTCTAAGTCCTACAAATGCTTTGATAAAGAATCTTTTAGATAACAATCAAACACAATATATAGAATCTACAAAAAATATCAAAAACATTATAACGCCATTTTACTTGCACATACAATCAGAAACACAAATATTCATTAGTCTACAAAAACCACAAAGAATACAAAAAAAAGCTATAAAGCTAGATTTAGATTCACTAAAGGTTGGTGATTTCGTGGTGCATAACGAATATGGTGTAGGAATCTTCCAAGCAATACAGCAAGTAAGTATTATGGGTGGATTAAAGGATTTTATTAGCATAACATATGCCAATGATGATAAGTTGCTGTTACCTGTGGAAAATCTAAATATGATTGAAAAATATACCAGCTTTGACAATACAATAATCAAACTTGATAAATTGGGTAAATCTAACTTTTTACGGTTAAAAGATTCTATCAAGGAGAGACTACTAGAAATTGCCAATGAAATCATTAGAGTGCAAGCACAAAGAGAGCTAAGCAATGGAGCCATTATCTCACTACAATCTCCACAAAATTTAATCGCATACAGTAAGTTTGAAGAAGCAAGAGGATTTGAGCTTACAAAAGATCAAGAGGTTGCCATACACGAAAGTTTTAAAGATTTAGCAAGTGGAAAAGTTATGGATAGATTACTTAATGGCGACGTAGGATTTGGCAAAACCGAAGTTGCTATGAGTATTTGTTTTGTAAGTGCTATTAATGGATATACAAGTTTTGTGCTTGTGCCTACTACTCTGCTTTGCAACCAGCATTTTGATAGTTTTAAAGAAAGAATGAAAAAAATAATATTGCCAAATGGCAAGATAATAGGAATTGCAAAGATTGATAGATTTACAACCCAAAAACAAAAGGAAATATTACAAAAAGATTTAGCAAATGGAAACATTCATATTGTAATTGGAACTCACGCACTATTTAACCTAGAGGCAAAGAATCTAGGCTTGATAGTCATTGATGAAGAGCATAAATTTGGTGTAAAACAAAAAGAGACACTTAAGCAAAAAAGCATTAATACACATGTATTATCAATGTCTGCTACTCCAATTCCTCGCACTCTCAATATGGCTTACTCAAAACTCAAAGCAATCAGTCATCTACAAACGCCTCCAACATATAAGCAAGAGAATAAGACTTTTGTTAAGCAAAAACAAGATTCTCTAATTAAGGAAGTTATCATTCGAGAGCTAAGACGCGGTGGACAAGTATTTTACATCTACAACAACATAGCAAGAATGCCAAACATAAAAAAATATTTGCTAGATTTATTGCCAAATCTTAAAATCTTAGTTTTACATTCCCAAGTTAGCCCTAAAGACACAGAAAAAGGCATGCTAGATTTTTTACATAATGAATATAATGTCTTACTTTGTACTTCAATAGTGGAATCAGGAATTCATCTGCCAAATGCTAATACCATCATAATAGATAATGCTGAAAACTTTGGCATAGCTGACTTACATCAATTAAGAGGCAGAGTTGGTAGAGGTAAGGCTGTGGGATTTTGCTATTTTTTGGTGAATGAGAATCTAAATAATGACGCAAAGCAAAGACTTTTAGCATTAGAGAAAAACTCATATCTAGGCAGTGGAGCGAATCTTGCTATGCGCGACCTAGAAATTAGAGGAGGTGGGAATCTATTAGGACAAGCGCAAAGCGGACATATCAAGCAAGTAGGCTTTGGAATGTATGTTCGTATGCTAGAGGAAACATTGCACAGCCTTTTACAAAGTAGCACATATGATAACAAGGTTGATTTAAAACTATCTATTTCCGCATTTCTAGATAGCTCTCTAATAACTAGCGAGCGTATGCGATTAGAGCTATATAGACGTCTCTCTCAAGTCAAAAGTGAATATGAAGTGTATGAGATTGAGCATGAAATAGAAGAGAGATTTGGTAAATTAGACAAATATAGCTCGCAATTCTTAGAACTAATCATTATAAAGACTCTAGCTAGCAAGTTGCAAATTAAGTCGATTAGCAATATGGCACATAATATCTCACTAATTTACCACGATAATTCAAGAATCACATTGAACTCCCCAACAAAAGATGATGATGATATTATTTTAACCATTAAAGAATACCTAAAGAAAATGCTAAAAAATAAGCCAAATGAAAATCAAATTCAAAATCACACGAAATACAACAAAATAGAAGAATCCTAAAGAAAAAGCACAATAATTAAATTTCTAATGAAACAATGATAATCACCTAAAAATAGCGTATTTTTATGTATTGATGTTGCAATTAGTTTTATAAATAAGTTAAGATAAGCCTTAATAATTAAAGGTAGGTAAAGCTTATGGGATTGCTTATTATTTATTTTCTTATTGCAATTATTATATCTTTTATATGTTCCATACTAGAGGCGGTGCTATACTCCATCACCCCAACATTTATAGAAAGCTATCTTAAAACACGCCCAAAGAGTGGCAAAATTCTATTATTCCTAAAAGTAAATTTAGATAGCGCGTTAGGTGCAATACTCATTATAAATCTTTTTGCTAATACAGTTGGAGCAGCTGGTGTAGGGGCAGAGGCAACAGAAATATTTGGCGAAACATGGCAGGGTGCAATAGCAATTGGAATGACGCTTAGCATTTTGTATATATCAGAAATTCTACCAAAAACAATTGGAGCAACTTATTGGAAACAACTAGTCCTACCTGCTAGCTATATTATATTCATATTTTATTGGATTGTCTTCCCATTAGTATATATATCGCGCATTATTACTAGAATATTTAAGGATAATAAAACAAATCAAATGAGTCGTGATGAGGTGTTAGCAATAATGGAACTAGGTGAGAAAAGTGGCAGCATAAATGAGCTAGAGGGTGATATTTTAGAGCATTTAATAGCTCAAAAATCCCTTAGCACAAAAGACATCATGACTAAAAAATCAAATATCTTCGCACTTGATGAAGAAATGAGCATTAAAGATTCTATAAAGGCATTAAAAGAGGAAAAATACTCTAGAATACCCATCTACAATAACATACCGAGTAATATCTGCTCTATGGTATATCGTAAAGATATTTTACAATCCCACCTAAAAGGCAAGAAGAAAAAAGCACTAAAATCAATAGCAAGAAATATAACAAAGGTGCAAGAAAATTTAGGGCTACTTGACTTGCTAGATTTATTCATCAACAAAAAAGAACATTTATTTGTTGTGTTAGATGATAGAAATAATATAGTTGGTATAGTAAGTTTAGATGATGTTATCGATGCCATTTTAAATGTAGAAATAAAAGACTAGGAGAAAAAAATGACATTACTCATTATATATTGCACAACTGCTATTATAATATGTTTTATTTGCTCCATACTAGAAGCTACCTTCCTATCTATTACACCATCATATGTTACTAGCTATGAGAAGAAAAATCCAAAGATTGGAGGATATTTGCGATATTTAAAGGAAAATGTAGACGATGCCGAGGGTGCCATATTAGTGCTTAATACCTTTGGTGTTACTGCTACCTCAACTGGAGTTGGAATACAAATAGCACATATCTTTGGGGTAGAATGGCAAAGCTTTGGAGCAGCATTACTTACAATTGTGCTAATTTATGCTTGTGAAATATTCCCAAAAACACTTGGAGCAACCTATTGGAAGAATTTTGCACCTATGGTAACAATTACTGTGCACTATCTACTAAAAGTTACTTACCCCTTTGTTGTAGTGGCAAAATTTATTACTCATTTTGTCAAACCAGATAAAGAAGGAAATTCCGTAAGCAGAGATGAGATTCTAGCTGCTAGCAAGATTGGAGAGGAAGGAGGCTCAATAACTAAAAAAGAGCAAAGCATTATCGAGAATCTATTCACACTAAAAAATAAGCAAACAATCGACATATTGACACCTCGCAATGTTGTATTTGCACTAAAGCAAGACTTGAGCATAGAAGAAGCATTGAATTTTGAGAGAATATATAGTTATTCCTATGTACCGCTATATGATGAAATCATAGATAATATTATTGGAGTTATTTATGCGCCCGATATTTTGGAGGAAGGAATCAGAACAAACACAAACAAACAAATTTGTGAATTTATACAACCAATTTATGCAGTCCAGCTAAATCTACCTGTAATAAATTTGCTAAAACTTTTTATTAGTAAAAATGAAAAAATTTTTATCGTGCAAGATAATTATGGGCAACTAGTTGGCATTGTAACACTAGAAGACGCTATAGAGACACTTTTAGGTGTGGAAATTATTGATGAGTTTGATGAGGCTAGCGATATGCAAAAGCTAGCAAAAGAAAAACTTCATTCAATGAAGTTAAAATATATGAAAAAAATGCATCATAAGAAAAAAAATAGTGATAAGTTGGGGAATTGACATTAGCTTTAATTTGATTCTTAGTTTAACAAAATAACTATGCAATATATTGCTCTACATTGAAAACACAGTTAGCTTGCTATTGCAAATAATAAAAAAGAGCAAAAATATTAAATAACTCATGTATATTCATAAAAATACTCATATATAAAATAATGCCTACCATAACTATTAGAAAGATAAGATAATTTTATAAATAAATACGATATTGTCAATATTGCTTTTCTTTATAATCAAGGTATAATTAAGGCTTGAAAAATAATATATTGTGATTATATTGCCTATCTTAAATAAGATAAAAGAAAGACTAATAAGTGCCCATATCACTTTGGGCATAATATGGCTACCAGAAATATGTCCCAAATAATTAATGAAAATAATTCTCTATTATTACTAAATATGATAAAAAGTAGATAATGAAATCATAAGAATACTACAAAATTTATACTAGCTACTAAGTGATAATTATGTTTTAAGTCAACAGAGCAATACTAGCAAGAAATGACAAATTGAATATTAATCATAAGCCTTGTAAAAAAATTCTTGCATTAAGATTAAATAATAAAAGCAAAAAAATAATAAAAAGCTTAAGTGTCCAATGTTACAAACAGTAAAAACATCTATGCTATCTTTTTAAAGTTTAGTCTGAATTCAACATCTTAAGTCCAATAGATTTAAATCTAAATACAATCAAAACCATTAAAGATATAAACCATAAGAACAATCTTAAAACAATTAGCAGCTATATGTTGATATAAACTCAAATGGATGCGGTCTAGCTTCCCATGGCCAAATTTCTGTCTCAAACTTGTATGCCTTATATACCTGTAAAAATTCCTCTGTGAAAACTCCACCTTGCTTTAAATAATCCTTATCAACTAACATTTCTTCTATAGCACTCCTTAGCGTATGAGGAAGTTGCTTAATGCCCTTTGCTCGAATTTCATCTAGACTTAGCTCGAATAGGTTAATATCCATTGGTTTGCCAGGATCAATTTTATTATGAATGCCATCAAGTCCAGCCATAAACAGACTAGCAAATGCTAAATATGGATTGCTAGAACTATCTGGAAATCTAAACTCCATACGTTTTGCTTTTTCCCCTTGATTATATGGGATTCTAACACTTGCGCTGCGATTTTGTGCAGAGTATGTAAGAATACTTGGAGCTTCAAACCCGGGTATTAATCTCTTATAAGAATTTGTGCTGGAATTTGTAAATGCTGCAACACTCCTTGCATGCTTTAAAACACCACCCAAGAAATGCAAAGCCGTATCGCTCAATCCCTGATAACTATCACCTGCAAAGCAATTTTTTCCTTTTTTCCAAATGCTAATATGCACATGCATGCCGCTCCCATTATCTCCATATAGGGGCTTTGGCATAAATGTAGCCGTTTTACCATTCAAATGGGCTACCATCTTAATTACATATTTAAGTTTCTGCACATTATCAGCAGCTTCTATCATATTGCCAAATCTTACACCAATCTCACACTGCCCTTGTGCAACCTCATGATGAACTACAAATGTTTCTAGACCAACTTGATTTAACACCTTTACCATTTCAGCACGAATATCAACCAAGGAATCCACAGGAGCAACAGGGAAGTATCCACCTTTTGTACCGGGACGATGTCCTATATTGCTACCAGCTTCAAAGTTCTTATTTCGATTCCATTCACCCTCTTCTGTATCTACCTCATAATATTGGCAATTTATGGAATCTTGCATCTTGATGCTATCAAAAATAAAGAATTCATTTTCTGGACCATAATAAACTATGTCGCCAATACCAGTATCTATTAAATATTGCATAGCTCTTTTTACAATGCTTCTTGGACATTTCTCATACGGTTGATTTTTATAAATATCCCAAACATCGCAAAATACAACAACAGTAGTATCAGCTGTAAAAGGATCAATGAAATACCTAATAGGATCAGGAATTAGAATCATATCAGACTTATTCACAGATTGCCAAGCCTCAATGCTTGAGCCATCAAATGGAATACCATCAAAACTACTTTCATCAACAGCCACCATAGAAAAACCAATATGATGCCAAGTCCCCTTAATATCTGTAAATCTGAAATCTACAAATTCCACTTCATTGGCATTACAAAACTCAAAAAACTCTTTGATTTGTGCTTGCTTGGTGCTTGCTTCAACCATATTGAACTCCTTGATAAAAATTTAAATACTGCAAGTTTAACATATTTAAACAAAAAATCAGCAAAAAAATAATATTTCTTGAATACAAATTGTATTATAATTTTATACAATACCTAAATCGAATTGCATTTTTAACTTTATGCAACATTATCATTAATGTCTTCAGAGGAAAAATTTATGAAACCAAAGATTTTATTATTTACATATATATATTACCCGATACTTAGTTGCTATCTGCTTGGACAAGCTAATGCTAAGACACAGGACATGGAAATAAAATTAGTTCCTGCACAAAATCCTATTATTGAAAACCAAATGCCAATTAATTCTGTAAAGTCAAACCAAGATAATAATGGACTCTTTATTGAAGCAGAAGCAGAGATTTTTAACAAAACTGCTTTTTCTCTAAACCAACGAGTTCCCAATAATGGCTATGGATACTTCTTAGGCATGCTTAGCATTGGTTATAACTACGGAAATTTTAGCTTTGTGCTTGGTGGGGTTGGTGCGGGGTTGGCTTATGATTCTACTAAGAATAATAATAATGCAGAAGGTCTAGGCTTTAACTATGTTGGGTCATATCCTGGATATTTGGCGAATAGAGAAGCTACAAATATTAATACACATAATTACTTAATTCATAACGCCTATATTGGATATGATAACTCTATTTTTAAGATTAAGGTTGGTAGATTCTTGCAAGAAGATGATGATTGGTATGATAGCTATGCAGAGGGGATATCTGTAATTTATAAATTTGCAAATAAATACCATCTTAAGATATTTGGCTCTAGCACATATGCTCTTGTTGGACAAGGCTGGTTAAACGACTTTAGTAGGACATATTTCACAAACGGCTTACTTAATGCTGAGTTTGGTTATAACTATGAAGAACTCAAAGCTATGATTTATATATATTACGGAATCAATGAATTTATATCTCCCGGATTCAATATAGAAGTTGGATTTGGTGATTCTGATAATATTTACACTACAACAAAATTAACTGCAATTTTTCCAGTTCATCAAAAGCTAGCAAAAGAAAGGGGATTCTTTGTTAATATTCTTGAACCAAAGGGCTTTAATGCAAGCATATTGCTACGTCAAGATGTAGAGTTTTTTGAGAAATATCTAGCAGCCATTGCATTCTATAAGAATATTGGCAACGCAAATGCCCGCATGGCATTATTTGGAAATCCAATAGGCATTGATATTTGGGATAATAGTATTTATACAGAAGGAGCATCCCTAAATGCCTCTGTAGCACCAGATGCATTTAGTGCTTTGCTATTTACTAGAGCTAGATATGAAAATATAGCAACATTTTTGCAACAAGCAGATATTGGCATTAACGCTCGATATACATACTCTCCTAGCAATGATGAATATTCTCTAAGCTTATTTTGTGATTTAGGAATCACTAAGAATTTGAGTTTAAGCTTGATATTGAACTACTATACAACAATAATAAAGAATGAATTATTAATACTAGATGATAGTATGAGAGCAAATATAAGCAGAGCGACATTTGATAGAAGCTATCTTATAAGTCGTATTACATATAGCTTTTAGCAACTTAAATAAAATCATTAGTAATTTAATTATTTGCATGGCTATAATCTTTACCAATAAGTGCACAAAGTTGTTGTAGAATCTAAGCTTCAAATCACCTATAAAGCAAGGTATATAAGGATTAAGAAAAATTATGAAAAAACTATTAAAATTACATAAAATTGGATTAAAAACTCTAGGCTCATTAGGTTTAGCTTCTTTACTAATTATATCAAATGGTTGTGCGTCCAAAACCGAAGAGATAGAGCAAGAAACAGTCAAATGTGAAAGCTATAAAACATATGCGAGTGCTACTTTTGAAGTCGAGGGCGATATGAATGAGCTAGTTGAGAAAACTGCAAAAAAAGCTCTCACAAAAAGCTGCTTTAAGAAATCAGATCAAAGCAATGCAAATATGAGAATTAAGATTCAATCAACGCAGTCTATGCAAGCTGAAGCAGGATTCATACAAGATAAACACGATAATTCATTTAGCCTAGATATAACGGCTATTATGCTAATCCCAACAGAGCAAGGTGGTCTTACTACAATCACAGGAACGCAAAATGCGAACTTACACCTAAAATCTACTACTATTGCAGACTTTGGTAGCAAATCTGAATTATCTGAAAAAGAAATTATACCATTTATAGAGAGCAATGTTTTAATAGCCCTAAATACTCTTTTTAAAAATATTTCATAGGATTTAATATTATGATTAGGAGAATATATCAATATATATTGATTTTATCCATGCCACTTCAAATAGCATTTGGTGCACAAGATTACAAGAATAATGAATATTTTATTGATAAGGCTCATTCTAGCGTTAGCTTTGGAGTTAAACATTTAAGCGTTGCAGATAGTATTGGAATCTTTGAGGATTTCGATGGAAGACTATTTTTTGAAAATGGTGTAATAAAAAAATTACAAGGACAAGCAGCAATCAACAGCATTAATACATTCAATCCGGGGAGAGATTCTGACTTACAAGATTCAAATTTTTTTTCTCACAGTAAGGCTTTTTTAGAATCTATTTCATTCAATGATAATGTGTTGCTAGCTAAGCTTACAATTAACAATATTACAAAAGAAGTATCATTCAAGGCTAGCATTATTGGACCAATCCGCAACCCAAGCCTATATAAACAAAAGAATAAACCACAAGATGTCCTAAAAAATCCCATTTTAGACAAAGACTTTACTAGCAATATGCAATTGCAATCAAGCAAAAATAATTCATATATTAAACAAAAACTATATAGTAAAACCATAGATAGCACCAATAACACACTAGTGAATCCAATGCTAGAGGATGCTGCTAATTCCGATTGCGGTTGCTATGCTAGTTATGGAGACAATGTGTTAGGTATAGAATTATTTGGTAAAATAAATCGTTTTGATTTCAATATCGCTAGCAACACTCCTAAAGAATGGTTAGGTGATATTGTATGGATAAAAATTATCCTAGAAGCCTCACAGTAATTCTTGTTATTGCGATTATCAACATAATTAGTAATCAATCACAAATAGAATCACTCAAAAATGCTTATATAAATTCATTAGATAAGTTTCTATCCTAGCTAATCTAAATATTAATCTGCCCGTACAAATCATTCAATAATCTTTGCTGGAGTAAACAATGGAAGAAGTTATTACTAAAATAGAAAAGATTGTCCTATCTGCCATCTTCTTTGATAAAGACAAATTTGATGAAATATATGAGAGCATATCGCATAAAGATTTTATAATGCCATTACATATTTGCATGTTCAAAGCATTCGAATCTTTACAAAAGATAAATATGCCTTTTACACCAGAGATTGTCTGCATAGAAATGCAAAAAGAAATGTCAAATATAACACTTGATGATATAAGCATAGTCATTGCAGAATCTCCTATTGCAAATATAGATTCTTATGTTGAGCAAATAAAAAATGCTTCAATAAATAGATCGCTATTTGCACTTGCAAGCTTCATTAGAGACACAAGCCTTAAACCTGGCTCAAAGGCTAATGATATACTTGAAGAAACACAAAGAAGAATCTATGCTCTAAGCATGGACAATACCTCAAATGATTTTCGCTCTAGTATAGAGATAATAGAATCAACGATGTCTATTTTAGAAAACGTAAAGAATCTTCAAGGCGCAATTAAAGGAATTGACACAGGATTTGCAGAGCTAAATAGCCTTACAACTGGATTTAATGATGGAGAACTAATTATAATTGGTGCTAGACCAGGAATGGGAAAAACAGCCCTAATTCTTAGTATGGCATTAAAGATTATTAGCAGTGGCAAGGGTGTAGCCATATTTAGCCTAGAGATGCCGGCTGAACAGCTAATGTTAAGAATGCTATCATCACGAGGTAGGATTCCATTACAAAGCATGCGTTCAGGCTCACTAAATGACGATGAATGGAGTAAGCTTTCACTCATATCACAAGAATTATGTCAAAAAAATAATCTCTATATTGATGATAGCTCTGGACTTACATTAGCTTCTCTAAGAACAAAACTGCGCAAATTGTTTGCAAGGGATTCTAGTGTAGGTATTGTAATGATTGACTACTTACAGCTAATGGGACAAAATAACAAAGAAAATAGCGATAGATACAGCATTATTAGCGAGATTTCAAGAGGATTAAAACTTTTAGCGCGTGAATTAAATGTCCCAATCATAGCACTATCACAGCTAAATAGATCTGTTGAAAGCAGAGAAGATAAGCGACCAATCATGTCAGATTTACGAGATAGTGGATCTATTGAACAAGATGCAGATATTATCCTCTTTTTATATAGAGATGCCTACTATAAGGAGAGAGAGTCTAGAAATATGAAAAAAATAGCCATTAAGAAGAAGCAACAAGGAGAAGAAATAGATATTCCAGAGGTATTTATCGCGCCTGAAACAGAGGAAGTAGATATAATTGTAGCCAAGAATAGAAATGGAGCGGCAGGTGATTCTGTCAAGGCACTTTATCATAAGAAATACACATTATTTGAAGATATGGAGGAAAGCGAAATGACAAGTATGGCAATCCAAAATGTCACTACATTATATCTAGATGATACAGAGTTAAATACAGATACAAGCGGATTACCAAAAATATAATATATGTAGCAACATCGGAACATAGATAATATAAATTACATATATTGCTTTATAAATCAATATTAATAATTTAGATAGAGGTCTTACAAATATAATTAAGAAATTATAGATTTCTTAATGCTCAATAAAGCACTAAAAAATCTATAACTTTTTGCAAAGTCATAGAATAACAAAACAAGAAGACTTTAAAGTCTTGCCTAGCATAAAGCAAAACTAGTTCCAACTGTATAGATGATGTAAGAGTGATTGTTTATCAATTTGTTTAAGATAATATGAATTGAGATAAAAACATCCTATTACCTAAAATAGTCTTGGATAAAAATTAGATAAAATTACTAGTAGCACTCACGCTTTAACTAAAAATACGATATAAGATAAATCAAAGTAAAAGCGCATAACACAGCCATTCAATCTAAAACTATATATAAAAGCCAAAGGAGTATATATGCTAAAAGGAAAGAATATTCTAATTTTTCTTAGCGGTTCTATTGCTGTATATAAGAGTTTGTTGCTCATTCGTATGTTTATAAAAGAAGGGGCTAATGTGCGCGTTGTGGCAAGTCCTAGTGCTCTAAAATTTGTTACAAGATTAAGCATTGAAACGCTTAGTAGAACAACCCTATTAGTAGAAGATAGTGAAGGATGGAATATAGAAGATTCAAATACTCCAAATCATATAAAATATGCAAAATGGGCAGATATAGCAATATTTGCCCCAATTACAGCAAATAGTATCAATAAGCTAGCACAAGGCATAGCAGACAATATATATCTATCTACAGCACTAGCTCTTCCAAATGCTATAAATGTCCCAAAACTAATTATTCCAAGTGCAAATACTCGTATGCTAGAAAATCCAATTACACAAAGAAACATACAATCACTAAAACAAGACGGATATACTATAATGCCATCACAGCATGGGAATCTCGCATGTCAAGAAATAGGCAATGGGGCGATGATAGATATTGAGGACATTGTTTTTGCAACAAAAAAAGCTCTTTATACAAGGGATTTTTGGCGTAATCAATTAGTAATTGTTACTGGAGGCGGAAGTAATGAGGATATTGATTCTGTGCGATGCATAAGTAATAAATCAAGCGGTTTACAAGCTTGCAATCTAGCTCTAGCAATGTATTTTTTAGGTGCTAAGGTAACACTTATTAGCTCTCAAATACCCTTGCGATTACCTATCGATATAAATATTATTAATGTATATAGCTCAAAAGATTATTTAGAAGCATTGGAAAAACACACAAAACAGCACAATAAGCAAAAAATATATTTATTTATGGCTGCAGCAATTAGCGACTATATCCCCAAACATAGAAATGGAAAGCTAAAAAAGGCAGATCTGGGTGATACTATGAGTTTAAACCTATATAAAAACATTGATATTTTGCAAAATATACAAGCAAAAAATGTCATAAAGATAGCCTTTAAGGCTGAATGCGATAGCCAAAATGCTAAAAATAGTGCCATATCAGTTTTAGATTCCAAAGATTGCAAACTAGTATGTTTAAATATTATTTCAGATGACAATAAGGCATTTGGTAGCCAAGATAATACACTATGTATCATTCATAAAAAAGATATATCCTTGTATAATATATCATCAAAATCCCTAGATAGAGAATTTAACAATAAAGAGAGCAACAATATATTATCAAGGCTTGGTATTAATGATGTGAGACTAGAAACTAAATATGCCGAATGCAACTTAGATTCCACAATATATAAAGAATATCAGGTATCTGGAACCAAATTAACGGTAAGTATGGCACTAGCCCTATACATTGAGCATATCGTGTTGCAATAATGTTTGCAATATTTGATTAAAGGAAAATAATGAGTAAATTACAACATCTTGCGGTTGTTATGGACGGAAATAGACGATGGGCTAGAAAAAATGGAATCCTAGAAAAAATTGGCTACTTGCATGGAGCAAAGACCGTGCAAAAAATTATAGAAGTTTGCATTGAAGAAGGAATAACAAATCTCACGTTATTTGCTTTTAGCACAGAAAATTGGCAGAGACCTAAAGAGGAGATTGAATATCTATTTGATTTACTAGAAAAATATTTAGACAATAGCTTAGATAGATTTATAAAAAATCAAGTAAGATTTCGCGCAATAGGCAATTTAGAAGCAATTGACGACAAATTGAAAAAAAAGATACAAAATGCTCAAAACATAACTAAAGATTGCACTAAATTATGTGTAAATGTGGCAATATCTTATGGAGCAAAAGACGAAATTGTGCGCTCTGTACTTAGAGTAATTGATAAGGGATTACCAATCAATGAAAAAAATATTCAAGATAATTTAGATTTACCGCAAGATGTAGATTTATTATTAAGGGTTGGCAATGCGAAAAGAATTTCAAATTTCTTGCTTTGGCAATGCGCATATGCTGAAATATTTTTTAGCGATACTCTATTTCCCGGTTTTACAAAAAGAGAATGTAAAAAAATCATTAACGACTTTAAAAAAAGGGAAAGAACTTTTGGTAAATAAGCCAAAAAGATTATAAGGCTAATTTATTCTAGATTTTATTTTGCAACACCTGCTCCTTATGTCATTAGCAACAATAAAAATCAATGTATTTTGTAATTTATTTAGAATCTTTTTTATCTTTAGAGATAGAATCATTGCTTTTTGATTCATCAAAAATAAATACAGGTAAGCTAAGTTTATAATGAATTGCAACTACTCGAAATCCAAATCCAAAAACCAAAGTAATAAGAACAGAGAATATATTAGGAATATTTGTATAAACACATAAGACATAGTAGAGTATACATGCAACAATGGACACACTAGCATAAAGCTCCTTTTGAAAAACCAAAGGTATCTTATTACATAAGATATCGCGCAATATCCCACCTGAAACGCCTGTAATAACCCCAGATATGACACAAACAACAAAACCAAAATCGTGTTCTAATGCCTTATTAACACCAATAATACTAAAAGAAATAAGACCTAGCGCATCTAAAAGTAGAAAAAGTCTATCAAATCTAGCAAAAAAATATGGAATCATAACAGTTAGCATACTGAAAAAACAAAGCATGATGACATATTCGGGATGTTGCACCCATGTCATAGGATGCATATCTAGCACAATGTCTCTAAGTGTGCCTCCGCCAATAGCAGTTACAAGCGAAATAAGCAAAACTCCAAATAAATCCATGCGATATTTGCCAGCACTCAAAGCACCTGTAATGGCTTCTGAAACAATAGCAATAATATAGAGGACTTGTAATACCATATATCACCTCCATAAATCCAAACTATATAAATCTCTGCCTAGCAGACATTTTTTCCAAAAATGCCTTTGTCCTCTCATGCTTAGGATATAAAAAAAATATTTCTGGGGTATTTTCTTCTAAAATAACTCCATTTGCTATAAATACTATCTTTGTAGCTATTGCCTTAGCAAAATGTAATTCATGAGTTACCACAAGCATAGTAGTGTGTTTGATATTTAGAATTACATTCAAAACTTCTTCCACTAGTTCAGGATCAAGCGCGCTAGTTGGCTCATCAAATAAAATAATAGATGGGTTAATTGCCAAAGCTCTAGCTATCGCCACTCGTTGTTGTTGCCCACCACTTAGCTGATATGGATAAAAATTAGCCTTGTCCCCTAAGCCAACTTGATTCAATTTCGACATTGCTATATCCATTGCCTGCGTTTTAGACATATTCTGCACAATAATTAAGCCCTCCATAACATTCTCAATAGCATTTTTATTTACAAAAAGATTATAATGTTGAAAAACCATAGCACTTTTTTTTCTCAATGCCAAAATATCTTTCTTTGTATAACTCTCAAAATTAAATGCAACAGAATCTATCTTTACTAGACCACTTTGAGCAAACTCAAGAGCATTGATACAACGCAAAAACGTGCTTTTTCCAGAACCACTTGGACCAATGATAGCAACAATATCACCCATATTTACTTGTAAGCTAACATCTTTTAGCACTTTTGTATTACCAAAACTCTTAATCAGATTCTCTACCTTTAGCATAAAATATCCTATAAATAGCTCTTTTTATATCTCTCTGCAATCTTTTCCAAACGGAAAAATAATGTCTCTAGAACCACACACATACCCCAATACAACAAGGCTGCCATGCAATATACTTCTAAAAACTTAGAGCTTCTACCTGATTCTATATCTGCTATGCCCATTAATTCTGGAACAGTAATAACAGAACAAAGAGATGTATTTTTAAGCTGCAATATAAAAAAATTTAATAGATTTGGCAACGTTATCATAATTGCTTGGGGTAAAATAATACGACGTAATACTTGACACTCACTCATACCAATGGAATATGCAGCCTCTAGCTGCCCCTTATCAATAGCTAATATCGCAGAGCGAAAAATCTCGCATAAATAAGCACTAGCATATAGAGAAAATACAATTAAAGCATAATAAATAGCATCTATGCTACTAATGTCTATTTGTATATCAAAATCTCTAAGAAAAATCGGAATCCCATAATAAAACATTAGTAGCTGGACTAATAGAGGAGTGGCACGAAAAAATGATACATATACAATAACAATATTATTTACAATAAAAATTCTATAAATCCTTGCCAAAGCCATGAATAAGCCAATAACTGAACCAGCAAAAAATGAAACAACAGTAATCAATAAAGTTATTGGTAAACTAGGAACAAGCAAGCTAAAGGTTGAAAAAAAATATGCTAAATCAAACATATAACACCTACTAATAACATCTTCATATGTTTAATTCTTTTTATTTTGTTTGGTCAACACCGAAGTATTTTATTGAAATTTCTGATATTTTTCCATCTTGTATAGCTCTTTCTAATGCCTGATCAATAGTTTTTGAAAGCTCAATAGAATCCTTTCTAAATATAAAATATATTGGAATCTTCTCAAATACAAAATCTGTAACTTTTATATATACGCCTTGAGATTTAGCATAATCAACTGCACTAGCAGGGTCATTTATCATGGCTTGAATTCTGCCATTTGCCAAATCTGCTATTATAGCTGGAGAAGTTTTATAATATATTATGGATATATTTTGTTTTGGATTCTCTTTCACATATTTCTCGATGTTAATGGCATGATTAGAACCAACTGTTACTCCAACTTTGACATTTTTCAAATCTTTTATATGTGTTATATTAGAATTATTTCCAATTATTAATCCACTAACTCCATAGAAATATGGCTTATTTGAAAAAATATATTTTTTTTCTCTTTCATCATTCTTAGTAATCTGATTTGCTACAACATCAAACTTACCAGAATCTAATCCTGTAAATATAACATTCCATGGAACAGATACAATTTGTAACTTTGATTCTGGAATATAAGATACAACGACTTGTAAAACCTCATTATCAAATCCTAGTGGATTGTTTTTAGAATCTAAATAAGCAAATGGCTTATAAGCGTTCTCACTACCAGCAACAATAAGCAATTGATTGTCTTTGGAAAAAACATTCCCACCTAGCATTACAATAGCCGCAAATAAAATGGAACACAATTTATATATTTGATTTATTCCCACATTAAACCCCTAATAATTATGTAGATTGTATAGCATTATGTCTTATTATTTCTCAATGGATACAGCACCACTGCGAATAATCTCCTTGGGCATAAATATACCTATACATCGAATCAAATCTGCAATCTTTTGTGTATCTCCGCTTACGCTATACACTATATATTTCTCACCCCAGCTAACAATCTTACCGCCAGAAGAATTAATTAATGCACTAATAGCACCAATCTTTTCGTTATTTTCAAACTTTATTAAAGCTATCTCCTGAGTTACGATATCCTCACTCTCTACAACATTTAACACAGGTATAAGTTTATGAAGTTGTTTAATAATTTGCTCTAAAACCCTCTCATCACCACGCGTAGAGACTGTAATCCTAGATAGATTATTATCAGGTAAAGGCGCAACAGTTAGACTATCAATATTGTAACCCCTACCAGCAAAAAGACCTGAAATTCTAGCTAAGACACTATGTTCATTGATAACAGTTATACATATAATTTTTTTTTGCATTATGCTCCCTTATTCCTTATATTATTCTAATATCATCTTATATAGGGGATTCCCTCCAGGCACCATAGGCAAAACTATCTCTTCCCTATCTATCCATACATTAATCAGACTTGGCTTGTCGCTCTGCAATGCAGTTTGAAATGCATCTTTAAATTCCTCTTTATTGCTAGCCTCTAAACCCAATGCTCCAAAACTCTGTGCCAATAGCACAAAATTTGGTTGATTTAAGTTTACATGAGACAATCTCTTTTCATAGAAAAAATCCTGCCATTGCTTTACCATCCCCAAATAAGCATTATTAAGGACAATATTAACCGTCTTAATACCCGATTCTACAAAAGTCATCATTTCCTGAATATTCATCAATACGCCACCATCACCGCTAAAGCTAATAGCAATCTTATCTGTAATACCCTCTTCTTTCATCTCTTCTAAAGCCATAAAGACACCCATAGTTGCAGGCAAAGCAAAACCCATAGTTCCAAGTCCGCCACTTGTAATAAATTGCCTCTTAGCACTAAAGGGATAAAACTGCGCTACCCACATTTGATGTTGTCCAACATCAGCAGTTACAATAGCCCTATCTCCCAAAATTCTACCTACCTCTTGTATTACCCACTGCGGTTTTAAGGCTACATTTTTATCATCAGGCGAATCATTAAATCGTAGTGGATGCGTGTCACTCCATTTTTTAAGTTTATTCCACCATGCTACCCTCTCTTTAAGAATATCAGGCTTTATATCTTTATCTTGAAGCTCTTTAATTAATTCTTTTAATATAAATTTCAAATCTCCTACGATTGGATAATTGACATTAATAATTTTACCAATAGAGCTTGGATCAATATCAATATGTGCTATCTTAGCGAACTTTGCAAATTCGCTAACCTTGCCTGTAACTCTATCATCAAAGCGAGCTCCAAGACAAATTAGCAAATCACACTCACTTGTAGCCATATTTGCAGCATAAGAACCATGCATACCTAGCATGCCTAAGAAATGGGGGCTATTTTGAGCTACTCCCCTAGCCATTAATGTTTCAACACTTGGAATCTTGGTTATCTCCAGAAGCCTTTTTATCTCTTGATAACTATTAGATATAACTGCTCCACCACCAATATATATGAGCGGATTTTTTGATTCTAAAATAGCCAAAGCTAACTTTTTGATTTGTCTTGTATTACCCTTTATTGTTGGCTTATAACTTGCTAGAGCAATACTATTCGGGTAATTAAATGGCGCAACTTGGGCACTAATGTCTTTTGGAATATCCACAAGCACAGGTCCTGGTCTACCGCTCCTTGCAATGTAAAAAGCCTCTTTCAATATCCTAGGAAGCTCTGTGATGTCTTTTACTAAATAATTATGTTTAGTGCATGGTCTAGAAATACCAACAGCATCAATCTCTTGGAAAGAATCAGTTCCAATTTGAGAAAGTGGAACCTGCCCACTTATAATAACTAAAGGTATAGAATCAGTAAATGCAGTTGCAATTCCTGTTACCGCGTTAGTAAATCCTGGTCCAGAAGTAATAATGGCTACCCCTACTTTGCCGCTAGCTCTGGCATAGCCATCGGCGGCATGAACAGCCCCTTGCTCATGCCGAGTAAGAATATGTCGAAAATATTTCTGCTTATAAATTTCATCATAAATATTTAGCACAGCACCACCTGGATAACCAAAAATAACTTTTACTCCTTCTAAGTGTAATGCTTCTATAAGCATCTTAGAACCGTTAATATTGTTTTCTATAGAATCAAACTTATTGTCTTGCTGCATGTTGAATCCTTAACAAAAAAACTTAAAAGAGATATTCTATTATAGAATAAAGAAATCTTAATACCTTAATCCTATTATTATATACAAATTTTATTCAGAATAGATTTTTTTACCAATTTGTTGTTTTATTCTAGGCTATGTGTTAAAATATAGACTTTTTGATAGTCATACAAACCGAGTGAAAGGGATTTTGTGAAGCATATCTTACTTATAGTTGATGGTGAAATCGCTCTTCAATTCCTAAGAGATGTATTAAAGTCATATTACAGTAATAACCTATACATAGTGATATATCAAGATTCAATTTTCCTTCCCAAAGAAATTCCAAGTAGTTTTGAATTTTACCACTGTGATTACACATCTAGCTTCCGATTAAATAACCTACTAGCAAATAAAGATATAAGCGATGCTTTCATTGTGCTAAAAGACCCAAATGAAGCCCATGTAATATATGAATATTTACGCAGCAATTATAAAAAAATTCGAATCATAAAAAGCATTTATGATTCGAATAAGAAATACCAAGAGTTAATGAATAAAGATTCCAATCTTATTTGTATTTCACAAACAGAGGCAATGTCTTTAAAACTCTTATCTCGATTGCCAAATGTCCCTGTTGTTCCACGTGGCTTTGGTTTAGAGCAAGGAGAGGTTATGGAGATTGGCGTTCCTAGTGGTAGCGTGTTTGCTCATAGACAAGTAAATACCATTCAACAAATTAATTGGAGGATTATTGGAATTTATAGGCGACAAAATTTTATGTTAGCCACTTCGCAGTCAATAATAATGCCCGGGGATACTCTATTGGTAGCGGGTAACCCAAATGTCATGCATACAATCTATCAAAGAATCAAATCCGAAATGGGACAATTCCCATTGCCATTTGGTATGGAGATGTATCTATTTTTAGATATGTCACTGCAAAGTAAAGACCAAATGCTTTTTGATTGTAGAGAAGCTATTTATTTGCATAGACATTTAAAAAGCATACATCTAACAATAAAGATTCTACATCCTACAAACTTCAAAACTATAAGAGAAATTGATAGTTTAAGCCAAAATGATATTTCTATCATAGTAGATTACAATAGTCAAGACTTTATTCAAACAGTTCGCAATAAATTTGGTAAGAAGATTGGATTAATCGTAGTAGGCAATGAGCTTTTCTCCAAAAGAAACTATCGTAAAGTCCTATGGCAGAGTAAAATACCAGTATTCAAAACAGCAAAAAGTGCCATAAGCGCAAAAGATTATAATCCAAACATAGAAAAAAGCAAACTTCAAAACAATAACAATAAGCTATGCTACCCTCCAGCAGTATCAGAAAGCCTAATTGTAATAACTAGCGATAGCTATAAGGACTATAATATATCTACTGTTATATTTGATATAAGCAAACAACTACAGCTTAATGTAAAAATATATGATTTTGAACCAGATAATCACTTTAGCAATGAAGTAACAGAGCATTTTAGTAACATATCGCGCATATTTGAACGTAAATTTTTTATAGAACGAACAAATTCTCATAATCCTATTTTGTATTTACAGAATCTAAAAGAGCCTGTTTTGCAATTTGTGCCATTTCGAGCAAGCATTACTAAGAGCAGAATCTTAGCCTTTACGAAAGTGCAATTTGAATCACTAAGCTTCATGGTGGATATGAATCCACAAATCTTTATTCCAATTGCTGAATAACATACAAATAAACACTAAATGGCTAATACTAAAGAATTAGACAACAATGTAGGGCTAACATTTATTTATAATTAGCTATTTAAAGAAAGTTAGATTCTTATGCCTAAGCTATTGGTTTTTGTTACAAATATAAATGTGGCTCTATCATATTTTAGATATAAAATGCAATAACAACATATGTAAATTAAAAAATGAATTTGTCCAATTAAAGCTTAAAAATAGCAAATTTAACTTATTTAATAACATAAGTTCAAAAGCCAATAAGCTATATGCCTCTAGATTCTCTATATTATTCTTGAAGCTTTGTAGCTTGAAGCACAAGCATAAAGCCTAGTTGAACTCCAAACTCATATAAAAGCTCCTCTCCCCTTTGTATTGCTTCTTGCAACGGCATAGGAGCATTAATGATTGAAAACATGCAATCAATATGGTATTCACGTAGGTCTAAATATCCCTCCCCAAGCAAACCTGCTACACCAATAGTATGCTTACCTAGAGCAAATGCTCTACTAGCTATACCAATTGGGGCTTTACCAAAGCTACTTTGCCTATCAAGACAGCCCTCACCTGTGATAACTATATCTACATTGCGTATCTTCTCATCTGCTTTAATCAAATCCAGTATTCTATATGCTCCATTTAGAATCCGAACACAACAAAATGAAGATAATCCAAATACAACTCCACCTCCAGCTCCGCTCTTATTGATAGTGCGTAAGATTTTGCCCGTATGTGCTTCTACTATATCTGCAAAATAACTTAGATTTGATTCTAATATTTCCAAATCACCATCAAGTATTCCTTTTTGTTTACCATAAACATAAGTTGCACCATTTTTTCCTAATAAAGAATTCTCTACGTCGCATATAATCTCAATTTCTAAATCACAAAGATCTATACTCCCAGATATAGAGTAAATATTATGAAGATCCTTAGGGCTTATATGGTCTTTTATAACTGCTCCGTTCTTATCATGAAATTTTATCCCTAATGCTTGCAAGCAACCAGCACCACCATCATTTGTAGCACTACCCCCTACACCCAAAATAATTTTTCTAGCTCCCTTTGTATAAGCATCTAAAATCATCTCTCCTAATCCATAACTTGAGGCATAAAACGTGCGTCTATTCTCAATAGGAGTAAGAGTTAATCCAGTGCTTTGAGCCATTTCTAGAATTGCTTCATTCTCACGCAAAAGATATTTAGCTTTAACTTTCTGCCCATAAGGTCCAAAAACGCTAACATCTTGTAATGTATATGATTCTATATCATTTACAAAACCTTGCATTAACAAAGCTTCAAGCAATCCATCGCCACCATCACTTATTGGCATAATAGTGGAAACAAGGGGATAATTGACCCTATCAAACGAATCCTGTAGACCTCTTTGCAATGCTAAGCATGCTTGAATAGAAGTCATAGAGCCTTTGAAGGAATCAAGAGCAATTAATATCCTATATGGAGAGACTTGGCTAGAGTTTATGATACTAAACATAAATACCGCCTATTGACATTGAGATATAAATTCTCTATGTTTTTGTAATTCTTCTGAACTATCTATTTGGGTATCTGTGATTAAATCAAAAGTCTCTTGAGCTCTTTTGCAATCCTTAATTTTGTAGAATCCCCAAGCAAGACTATCTAAATATTCTACAGAATCTGGCTCAATTGATAAGGCTAAAGATACATAATGAATACCAGATTCCAAATCAATATCATAGTCAATTAATAAATAACCTAAAAAATTATAAAAAAATGCATCTTCCTTACTTGGTTTTGAATTGCTATCTACTAAATCTTTGTTACGATGCTCTATTGCTTTTTTGAGAGATTCTATCACAGGCATTAATGCCTCTTTATCTCTTGAACCCAATGCTTCGTATTGATATACAGCACTTAGTCTTAAGAAGTTATTAATCTTTGTGTCTTCATAAAGGCTTCTTGCAACCTCAAATGCCTCTTGAAAACGATTTGCAGCTGAATATACCTGCATTAGCAATTCTCTTGCCTCATGTCCTAGCACAGATTCATTTTCTTGTAAAAAGACTATGGATTCTTCATACTTTTCTTGCTGCATTAGTAATCTTACAAATAAAGTTGCATTTTGAATATTTTGAAAATTTTCGAATCGCTTAATTAAACTATCCTTGAGAGTATCAAATTCATTGAGTTTAATATAAAGCCCTATGAAATTTTCAAGATTCTCGTTAGATTCATTATTAACTATAGAATCGCTTAGATATTTAAGAGCATTTTGAATATCTTGCTTATCAATATATATAGCTATAATTTGATATAATACATCATTCTTTAACTTACTAGAGGCATTCATAGAATCATTATATATCACTAACAAATGCTCTAATGCTTTATCTAATTGCCTCTCTTGTATATATATATTAGACAATATATAGTGGAATTGGATATTCGGATTTGTGAGTATAATTTTTTCTAACAATATAGATGCTAGATGGTATTCTCCCTTACGCATATGCGATTCTGCAATAATAGCATTTATATCATCATCATCGATATCATGGCTTTGAGCTTGATATTGCATTGCTAGATTAAGCGCTATATCAAAGTTTCCAGCTTCACTTTGTGATAAAACCATTTGTTTTAGAAAATAGAAATCTTTAGTTTCTATAAACAGATTTTCATAGATTCTATATGCCTCTAAATATTTGCCATCAATAGTTAAATTAGCAGCTTCAATCATATAAAGATCATGTTGGTCAATATCTGGATATTCGGTTTCATAAGCTAAAACATGACTGCTAAAAACCAAGCTAACTAAAAATGAATATATTAGTGATAAAGAAATACTAATCCGCATTTAACCCCTCTACTATCAGACTTATGTAATCACACCAATACATCTACCAATAAGCTCTTTTTTATTTTTATCTTTATTCTTATGGCTATCTGCATAACTATCCCAAAAAGGAAAGCTTTGACATTGCTTGGGTCTAACAGGATAAATGTCGCAACACATTGAATCTTCATTAAAAAATACACAGCCTACTCCCATATATTTATTGTTGCATGTTTTCTCTATTAGGGAAAAACGATAACCAACTTTCCTAATATATCTTAGGCACATATCTTCAAATGGAATATTAAGAAATTCTGCTATCAAAGCTATTTCTTCAATTTTCAAAAATACATATCCACTTTCGCCATAACAACATTTACCACCACACTCTGCGCATTTACTAGGATCAAAGCTAAAATCAAAGCCCACTTTCCTCATGAGAAGCGGTTGTGCGACTAGCTTAAGCAAGCTAACCTCATTCTCTCCTATTAGATTATCATTCATTATGTTCCCTATATTAATTGTAGGTAGTATATATAACATTGTAATTGAATTTTATTAATATGTTTTATCAAAGGTAATACGTGGATCTACTATCATATATAACACATCACTTATAATATTTACCACCAATCCAATAAGTGTAAAAATAAAAAGTGTCCCAAATATAACTGGATAATCTCTCGAAATAATACTATCATAACCTAATAATCCCAATCCATCAAGGCTAAATATAATTTCTATAAGTAGATTAGAGCTAAAAAACATACCAACAAATGTAGCTGGAAACAAAGATATAAGCAGCAAACAAGCGTTACGAAATACATGCTTGTATAGTATTACCGCATTACTAGCACCCTTTGCCATAGCTAAAGTAACATATGTCTTTCCAATTTCATCTAAAAATGAGTTTTTGACTAATAGCGTAAGGCTAGCAAATCCACCTATACATATACATATTAGAGGCAGAATCAAATGCCACAAATAATCCATAATTTTTCCCATTATAGACAATTCATGAAAATTCTCGCTAACCAAACCCTTAAGAGGTAAAATATCCCAAAAACTACCTCCGCAAAATAAAACAATGAGTAAAATAGCAAAAAGAAAAGAAGGTATAGCATATCCTATAGCTAATATAGAACTTGTAATCGCATCAAAATTAGAACCATCTCTACATGCTTTAGCAATGCCAAGAGGAATGCTTATTAGATAAATAATAATGGTGCTAAATATTCCAAGTGATAAGGAAGTTGGCATTTTTTCCATAATAATATCTATTACTCTTGTCTCCCGATAAAAGCTAACCCCAAAATCAAACTTAATGAAGTTTTTTAAAACAAAAAAAAATCGATCCAATATTGGTTTATCAAATCCATACTCCTTATTGAGCTGTTCTAAAAATTCTGCATCTAATCCCCTTGAACCTTGATAGCTGCTAAGTTTTACACTTCCAATATTGCTTTCACCATTTATTGAATTAGTTAGCTTCGCGCTTATTTGTTCAACAGGACCACCAGGAGCTAACTGAATAATAAAAAAATTAAGTGCTATTATTCCAAACAAGGTTGGAATAATAAGCATAAACCTCTTAGATATGTATATTAACATAATAGCCCTCCATTTAATTGGCATAAAGACACTAATACGGAACAAAAACTTAATTTATGTAATGCTATATCAATCTAATGTTAAAGCCTATTGACAATCATAGCATCAACAAAATCTAATATACTATAAAGATAAAATTTAACCGCTTTGAATAAAAATTACAGATTATTAAGTATGAAAGATATATATCAAATTTAATAAGGACTATCCATAAAGTTTAATAGCTTAATAGCTAGGATTTTCTTTGTTTTGTAATTATAGTAGTCAGACCAGCCTTAATGCTATCTCCCTTACCAACTAATGCTTGTAAATTGCTACCTGTTAGTTTTACTCTAATTCTGCCTATATTTAAGAATCCAATTTTATCCAAGAAAAGAGATTTATCACTATCACAACGCAAACTACAGAATCTAAAAAATCTAGGCAACATATGGATGGTAAGTTTACAATCATCATTATCTAATAAAACATTAGCCTCAAGCCTATCTCTAGCCCCAAGCTCATTTGCAGTTCTACTATTGCCAATAAAATAAAATCCCTTGATATATGTTATAGAAACATCATTTAAATCCGTGGGTGCATAAATCCTAGCATTCCATCTAGTCTTAATTTCTATAGTTATAGAATCATTATCCTGCATAAGCCATACAACTCTACCATTGATTGGGGCAACTATACCTTGAGGATTGGTTGGAACAATAATCTTAGAGCCAAACGAAAATATCCAAAAAAATACCAACAACGCTGTTATACCAGACAATATATACCAATTAAAATATAAAAATACTAAAACAACTATTATCAACAACAATGTTCCAAATCTATGTTCTGGCTCAATTATTCTCATAATAAATCCTAGTGTATGCAATAGAGCAATTTATACAAACTCCTAAATTATAACAAACTATTCATATTTAGTAATATTGTAAATATCACAATCGCAATAAATTACTATATATTTATACAAAACATTCTATTACTTAGTAACAAATAAACAACAATATAGCAATATGAGAAGATATATCTTTATTGTTTAGTCATTATATCTTGAAAATTTACTATTGTATAATTCTAGTTTATAGGCGAATCTTTTGGAGACAAATATGAAAACTTTTGATTATATTGCTCATATAGAATCATTGGCACATAAATCTTTGAAGATAGATGAATTTTGCCATATCATGCAAAATTATTTTCCAGAATATTCAGAACTATCTAATGAATGTTTCTTTGAAGTTTTAATTGCACTAAATGCTCCAATAACAAGATATACCAACCAATGTGATAATCAAATGGAATACGTTGGATTAAATAGCAAAGATATCTTATTAAACGAAGCTAAACTGTGTTTCGTAGACATTGAAACTACATCTAGTAATATAGAATATGGACAAATAATCGAAATAGGTGCTATTATGGTTCAAAATGGCAAGATTCATAAGATATTTGACAGCCTGATACATAGCAATTACGTGCCAAATGATATTATCGAGCTAACAGGCATAGATGCAAAAATGCTAGAAAATGCGCCAAATATTAATGAAACTCTTAAGAAATTCAGAGATTTTCTAGGCGATTGTGTATTTGTGGCGCATAATGTCTTATTTGATTATAACTTCCTTTCAGATTCCATGATACATCATGGAATCCCACCTCTTTTTAATACACGTCTTTGCACAGTAGAGCTTTCTAAAAAAACAATACCTTCAAGAAAGCATGCCCTACCCTATCTCAACAAAGCACTTGGAATCAATATGAAAATAAGTCACAGAGCACTAGCCGACTCCTTTAGTTCAATGCAACTTTACAATATATGTATGCTAAATCTCCCATCTAATATCAAAACATTACAAGAATTAATTGATTTTTCTAAATGCAGTATTCACTACCAATCTTATTCTATAAATAAAAAACACTAAACAATAAAATTTCTTTGTAAATTTACATGTATGAGCTTATCTATACCATATATCAAACATAAATACATAATTAAGTAATATTTAAGCATAGATAACTACTTATTTATCGCTTAACTATTCTTTAAATAAAAAATAAACTATGATTAATTATAGACTATCTTTACGCTAGAAAATTATAAAATCCAAATATAATATTTAGCTCAAAATTATAACTATGCTAGCTTTCATCTTTACTAGATTTTATAGAACCAATAGTTTGTTTATCTATATCATCATCTTGAATTTTAGCAAAAGATTCAGAATTGTTTAAATCTACACTTAATTTTTCTTCTTGAATTATTTTCGGTTTATAGTCCTCAAATAGATTTTGAACAGATTGTATATTATCTTGCAATCCCCTTTCAGCATCCTTGACTACTTGGAAGTCATCTTGAATCTTATTAAAGTCATTTTCAAGTTTTTCTTTATACTCAAGTGCTTCCTTTTTAATTTCAGCAAGATTAACTTCCCTATCTAGAGTTTCTTTGGCATCACTTATTGTCTTTTTTAAAACTCTAATAGTTTTAACAACTTCCACAATAGCATTGGGCAGCTTATCTGGACCTAAAATAATAATACCAACGATAAGCACTAAAATAATCTCTCCGATTCCAAAACCAAGCACTTGATCCTACCTAAAACGTTTTTAACTTAAAAACTCTTATTGCATGCTATCTAATATACCTTGAACCTCATTAACAGAACCGCTTTCAGTAAAAAAGAATACTTCAACTCTATTGTTAGCACGTCGCCCAATATCACTATCATTAGGAACAATTGGGCGATATTGACCATATGAAGTGTAAGAGAGCCTATTTGGATCAACACCTTTGTTAATAAGATATTTCATAACATTGTATGAACGAGCAGCAGCTAACTCGTAATTATTCATATAGCCCACAGGAGTTGAATTATCAGTATAACCACGAATATCAACATATACTTCCGCGGGAAGCTTATTAATTGTAGTAGCGAGTAAATCTAGCTCGGTTCTCCTGTCCTGATTCAAAAGTTCAGAAGTTCCAGTCTCAAAGAGAATATCAGATGGCAAACGTAATGTGGTTCCCTGCTCAATTTGCTCCAACAACCCACCATCTTGCACTAAATTGGATAATTGGCTAACAGTTACTGTGGTAGTAGGAGCATTTTGATTTATTGATGTGTTTTGATTCTCGCTTTCGGTCTTCTTTACATCTGATGGATCTGGTGGAATCATTAATACTGGCATTGTACGTTCAGGAATAGGAGTAGCATCAAATATCGTAATAAAAGCTTGTGTAACAGCTTTAACTTTGGATGTATTTGCAGCAGAAATTGCATAAAGAGCAATAAACAAAGCTAAAAGCAAGGACAAAAAGTCGGCATATGGCACAGCCCATTTCTCTCCTGCTGGACACTCACATTTGCATTTTTTAGACATAGGCACTCCTTATCACAAATTTTCTTTCTACAAAATACCAACAAATAAAAAACAATTATTCAAATTGTGAAATTTTTGGTTCACCAGGAGGAATGAAGCCCAATAATTTAGCTTCCAAATTTCTAGGATTATCTCCATTTGCAATACCACACACAGCTTCTATAATAAGAATCTTTTCAATTATAATATCATGGGATTTGTTTTTTATCTTATTACCAAATGGACCAAAAAGAGCATAAGCTCCCATTATTCCTGTAACAGTTGCTGTAAAAGCACCTGCAATACCTGCAGCCATAGCAGCCGGATTATCAAGTAACTGAAGTGCTAGCATAAGACCCATAACAGCACCAACAAGACCAAATGTAGGGCAAGATTCGCCAAAAAGCAGCCAATAATGGGCAGCACCATGATAATAATGTTCGAGTTGTTCAACTTGAATCTCCATATCTTCTCTCACATCTTTTGCTTCACGACCATCTATAATCATAGACATAGCTTCTCTAGTAAAATCATCTTCAAGTTGGGATACTCTTGCTTCAAGAGTAAGTAAGCCATTTTTACGAGCCTCAGAGCTAAATTCAACCATTTGACGAATAGTATTATTTAAATTAATCTTTGGATTCACAAATACAATTTTTATTTCCTTAAAAGCAGCTTTAATTGCATGTGGATGAGATGCTGTCATAGCAGAGAATGCAGCTGTTGGCATAACAATCAAAATAGAACTCAAATGAATAACGTGCAAAGGGTTACCCCCCTCGAGTATATCCCCAATAGATATACTCGTGATAGATAAAACAATTCCTAGAATACTCGATAAATCCATACTAACCCTTTCTATTTATAAAGTCATTATATTATCTAACAAATATATATCATTTGTTTTTATGCTGAACAAGCCAAACATTTCAAGTCCTTCTGAACTTTTACCTTTCTAAAGTCCATAGTCCTTATATCCATACTTAAAACGGTATCAGTAAGCAACTCTCCAAGATCTAAGATATATTTTATAGCCTCACTAGCCTGAATGCAACCAACAATGCCGGGTAAAACACCCAATATTCCAGCTATAGATAAAGATTCCAACTTTTCCTTACTTGGAGCATTAAATACGCACCTAAAGCAAGCAGTCTTGTTGGGTATAATAGTCATAGCCCGACCTTGATATTTTAACACGGAGGCATGGCTAAATGGTTTATTGATTTCTATACAAATGTCATTAATGAGGAATTTACCAGCAAAATTATCAGTGGCATCAACTATAAAATCATAATTCTTCGCGATACTGTGACCATTTGAATCGGTAAATTTATCAAAATATGTATCTACTACTATATTTGGATTAATACTCTTCATCTTAACACTTGCAGATGATATTTTTGATCTTCCAATATCACCTGTGAAGTGAATAACCTGCCTTTGCAAATTTTCAATTTCAACAACATCGCAATCAATTATTCCAATCCTACCTACACCAGCTGCACTAAGATATGAACAAACAGGAGATCCAAGCCCACCAACGCCAATGACCAAAACCTTAGATTTGGAAAGCTTTACTTGTCCCTTTTCACCAATATCTTCCAACAATAATTGACGTAAATAACGCTCCCTAAGTAGATTGACAGATTCCATTATTTAAACTCCCAAGAATCATTTAAGAAAGTTCTACGAATCAATATAACGAATCCAAATGGGGACTACTTGTTGCTCCGCTTTAACTGTTGTGCTCTCCCCATGCCCTGGATACACAACCATATCCCTATCAATAAGTAAGAATCTTTCTAAAGAATATTTCATAGAGCTAGAACTAGAATAAGGAAAATCATAGCGACCAATACTACGATGAAAAATAAAATCTCCGCTAAAAAAGCAATTATCTATCTCTATCATACTGCAGCCAGGAGTATGACCCGGAAAATGCCAATAATTAACATTTATACCATTTATGCAAATAGAAGCCACAGATTCATTATTTTCTATATATACATCTGCCTTGCATGGAGTAAGACCAAGATTGAAACAATCAGATTCCAACATAAACGAATCTTGCTCCGGACAATAAACTTTAGCTTTTGTTTTTTGTCGCAATGAAGCTATATCCCATATATGATCAAAATGACCATGAGTAACTAATATTGCTTGGAGATTAGAAGTCTGGGACAAAATCCATTCAGTAGAGCCATAACCCGGATCAACTACAAATTCAAAGCCATCAAATTTCAATAAATAAGAATTTGTAGCGTAATCCCCGAAGTCTTGCCTAATAATATCCATTAGGATTCCTTTAAACTAAATCTTAAGTAAATCAGCCAAGCAGATAGACTTATACATTTTAATATAGATTGACTTAAAACAACATAAAAAATATTATTCAGTTTTATACAAACTAGTTTATTTTACTTTGTTTATTTGCCAACTTGGATAAATAAATGCAAGCATTTGAATTCTTTAAATAGCATGCTTTTGTATAATACTGCAGCGCATTGGCTATATCTTCGTTAGCATCTTTAGTAACACCACGTTCATAGATAATACCAAGATTTAGACATGCGGCTGAATAATCCCCGCCACAAGATTGATTAAAAAGATGTATAGCCTCAGCATAATCACTTGCAACTTGTGCATAATTGTAGCGTAAAACACCAAGATTAAAGCAAGCCACACTATCTCCCATAGTGCAGCTCTTTCCATAATAACTCTGAGCTCTATCTAAATCTACATTATCAGTTTTCTGCTTTTTAGAATCAAAATCCTGACTATAAATCAAGCCAAGATTCTGGCATGCTTCTTTATTACCTGCTTGACAGGCTTTTGTATAAAGCTCTACGCTCTTATTTGATTCTTTACTAGTGTCCTTTTCCTTATCATCTTTTGTCTTTGAAGTGGTTGAATATTCATAGAAAGCAAGATTATTACATGCATCATAATTACCACCATTACAAGACTTTTGATAAAAAGCCATCATGGATATATAATACTGTTGTTTAAGCTTTTTGCGTTGAGAGCGAGAATACCTCTTATCATTATCTAAACCATCAATAATCTTGCCTTGAACTATACCAGCAGATAAACAAGCAATGAAATTATTTTGTTCACATAGATTAGCAAACAAAGGCAATGCCCCTTCTAGATCCCCCTTCTTATAAAGACTATATGCCATATTATATTCTGCTTGCGGATTGTAAGGATTATTATAAGCAATATTGCTTTTAGTATTGTTTGGCTTATATGAGCCATATGCTTGCTGATTAGAATAAGATTCATATCCGCTAGCACCAAATAATTCAGCTGAAATCAATGCTACTAAAACCAATAAACATACAAAAAAAACTTCACAAATACGCATATACGCTAAAGAAAAGTTATAAACAATAAGAATATTTTTAATAAATATTCTCATACTAAACTCCTTAAAAAATATTAAGTCTAAAAAATATTGATTTTGCACTATCATTATATTAACATTACATGTTATATAATTATATTGCATATATCGAGGAATATTTTGAAAAATTTTATATTTTTTACCATTTTTGCATTTGTATTATGCTTATGTGCTTGTTCTATAACAGAAGAACGTATAAAAGCAGAATATGATAAATCTGATTATAAAAAAACATATAGGAGTATACAAAAAACAATAAGCTCAAATAATAATAACGTTTTGCTATGGCAAATGCAATCCGGATTTTTAACATTTAGCCAATTTGGTCCTGTATTTAGCTTAATAGATTTAGAAAAAGCAGAATCTATTTACAAAAAATACGAACAAGAAGGAATATTATCAAGCACATTTAGCTCAATGGCAGCTACACTTAGCAATGATAATGCAATACCATATAAGGGAAATGTATATGAAGGTAGTTTACTGAATTTCTATAAGGCTTTGGCCTATTCTAGTATAGGGGACTTTGTAAATGCGAGAGTAGAGTTTAATCGTGCAAATGATAGACAAAGACGCGCAAAAGAATACTATAAAAAAGAAATACAAAAAGCTCATGATAATGCAATAAAAAATGCCAATAAGAAGAAAGAAAGTAAAGATTACACATTAAACACTTCAAAATCTAGCATTAATAACATTATCAAGCTAAAATATTCAAATCTCGATAATTTCGCAATTTATAAAGACCTAATCAATCCAATTATCCCATATACATCAGGGATATTTTTTATGATCGAGAATGATTATTCAAAGGCTGTGGACTTGCTTAAAGAATCTTATGGAATATCTCGTTCAGACGTCATATTAAGCGATATGGAGCTATTAGAATCTAGACGATTTGAAAAAGATATAAACAATTACACTTGGTTTATTGTTGAAGATGGAGACATTAGTAGAAAACAAGGCAATACATTCTCAACGCCAATAATAATAAATAGCAACATAACATCAATAAATTTAGCTATGCCAACTATATATAATATCAAACCAAATTTTAATAATTATAAGATAAATGATTATAAAACAGACCGTATTGTAGAACTTAGTAATATATTTGTTAGCGAATTTGAAAAGCAATTACCGTCAATAATAACAAGGGCAATTATTGGGGCTATAGTTAAATTTATAACTATCTATGCAATCAGCGGGGCTACTAGTGGCGACTACGACAGTATAGCTGGACTATTTGCTAACATTGCCTTTAGTCTGATGACATATCCTGATACAAGAAATAGCTTTGTGCTTGCTAATTCTATACACGTTGTTAGAATACCAAATGATATTGAAAATGTAACTTTATATGGAGATAATACAAAGTTATTAAACATAAAATTAACACAAGATTGCAATTCAATTGGAAAAAGAATAGAATCTAGTAAAGATTTTACAACTCTGATTGAAAAGGATCCAAATGATTTTAACACTAGAATAAAACTATTCGAAAAATATAAGAAAAGTAAAGACATATGCACCAAAACAGATAATATAGTCTATGTTAGAGTTCGTAACAATATGGCTACACATTTTATAATTAAAGGAGATTAACAAATGTATATTTCATTAGGTAAAAATATGATATTAAAACCTGCTATATCTATAGCGTTTATAACAACTATTGGGTTTTATATAGTAGGATGTGCAAATAAAGATGTGCAATATGTTGATACAAAAGATTCCAAAAAATACACAAGTGTTGGACTTGATTATCATGATATTGAAGCAGCAGCACATAAAAGTGTCCAAAGCCTACTAACAAGTCAATATATAATATCTATAGATCCAACTAAAAAAAAGGTTCTTGCGATTTCAGATGTTGTCAATGACACAATGCAACAAGTAAATGTCCAATCCTTAACAATGGGCATTACAAGAACAATGAGGAATAGTGGTAGATTCCAACTCACAGGAGCAATAGCTGGTAGCGGTGGTATGTCAGACAATATGATTAAAAATGTTCGCTCTCTTAGAGATGATGAAGAATTTAACCAATATACAACAACTGAAAAAGGGACTTTGATAGCACCTGAATTATCATTATCAGGTAAAATTGTTCAAAAAAATACCCGTGTAGGAAAACAACAAAGAGTAGACTATTCGTTCATATTGCAGCTCATAGATATTAAAACTGGGATAGTGCAATGGGATGAAGAAACAAATATTATTAAGGTGGCTCCAAATAAAACTGTAGCTTGGTAGTATTGCTTACATATTAATATCTTTGTGTATGATATGCCAAATGTAAAAATTCAATTCATTGTAATAATTTGGGCTTGGTAATTAAATGCAAATTAGAATCTATACGTTTAGTCTACAATTTATTAAGTAAAATAACTAAAATCTATTGGGTTAGCATCTATAAATTGATGACTTATATAAGCTTTTATTAGCAATTTTGTATTGTTATAAACAATACAAAATTGCACAAATAAACAAAATTCAGCATATTACATGCTACCCTAAGTTATAATAAATAGGAATGTATTTTGCTTGAGATTACTAGATTAGTATATATGGAGCCTTAATATGACCATTAACAATAATCCAGCTATTGTTGTTGAGAAACTTCCTAGTAGCAAGGATTCTTTAAAGCTTGCTGATACTCAAAAGTCTTTTAGTATTGTAGACATTGTGCCAAATTCAATACAAAGCAATCAAACAGGTGAAGATGATAACTCGTCTCAAATAGATGAAATACTATCTACAATGAAAGCATTACATATTGCCAGAAAGAGCTTAAGTGATGTTCAAAGCATAGTAAAGGACATGAAGAATAACTATAAAGTAGAAGCAAGAGATGAATGGTTATTACCTGAAAATAATATGCTAAAACAGAGATATAATGCTATGTTAGAAATCAAAAGAATATTCGAAAATGCAAAGTATAATCAACAAAATGTATTCAGTATTAACTATGCCGACAAAAATATCAATCTAAACTTCGAAAGAAACAATTTATCGAATCTAAATTTAAGAGATGGGCACTCTATTGATATATTTTCCTACAATATTGACATGCTAAGCAAAGATATTGATAAAGAAATTGGCAACTTGCAAAGTCAGATAGATTCCATTAAACAAAGTAGATGGCTCTCAATGCAACAATTAAAAACTATTCCACTAGAGCAAAAGGAAACAAAACAAATAGACAATAATACCAATCAGCCAAATCTTGCTAGTTTGTTGTCTATATCAAGCAACAAAGAACAGTTGCCAGCAAGTAATATAGAAACAAAAGATGAGAACAATACGATAGACAAATCATCCAATCCTAATGTAAGTAAAATATATGAAGATTTACCTAATTTGTCAGACTCAAACAATAATCCTATACAAGATATTAAAAGCGCAGAATCTCAAGCTCAAAGCAAGAATGAAACATTAACTCAAAACGAAAAACCAAACGATACGCAAGATAATAAAGAATCTAGTATACAGGAATCTACTAATATGCAATCACAAACATCTGCAAATAATCAAGATGAAAACGCGCAAACTCAAGAAAAAGCATCAATAACAAATAAGGAGCTTAGCGATACACAAAATAAAACAATAACAACAAATGATGAATCTAATAAGATCCAAGAAGACAAAACAGCTAGTAACGAACCATCAATCGAAATGACAATTAGTTAACAAAAACTAATTCAATTTAAGTTTTGATTAAAGTTATATATTGAATTGATTTTTACTATATAAAAATATTCATATGTTATTTATTGATTATAATTATATATAAGATCTATATTTGTCTATATTTATTATCTGGCTATAAATTCATATTTACACAACTTAATTATTTTTGTATAATCTAAGCTTTTTACTTATTGGTTCGCGAATATCATAATACTTTAATAACATAGAAATATCTTAAGGTGCAATAATGAAAAAAATAAATATTTATCTATTATCTGGAGTTCTTTCTTCTTGTTTGCTTATTGGTGGCTTTGGGGTTTCACAGAGTAATAGCATTAATCAATCGCTAAGTAATGCTCTCCCAAACAATACGAATAATGACCAAATAAAACCCAAGAAGAAACTAAGCAAAGCAGAAAGAGACAAAGCATTTCAAAGATTTCTGCATGCAGTAAACATAGTAGAAAGTAGTTATGTCAATGATATTGATACAGATGAAGTTATAGATAAGGCAATCTCTGGGCTATTAAGCAATCTTGATGCCCATTCTTCATACCTGCAAAAGAAAGATTACGAAGAACTACGAACTAAAACTAGTGGTAGCTTCAGCGGAATAGGCATTACTGTTGGAATGAAAGATGGGGCTTTAACTGTAATAGCTCCTCTTGATGATACACCCGGAAAAAAAGCTGGATTAAAAAGTGGAGATATAATACTTAAAATTGATGACAAACCTACACTAGACATGAAAATAGATCAAGCTGTTTCTCTAATGAAAGGAAAAAAAGGCACCAAGGTAACACTAACAGTTATTCGCGCTGGTGAAAACAAGCCTCTTACATTTGAGATAAAAAGAGATGAAGTAAAGATTCGCTCTACTGTAGTATCAAACATTGAAGATACAAACTATGCATATCTTAGGATTTCAAACTTTGACCAAAATGTAACACAGGAAGCAAGAAAAAGCTTAAAACAGTTAGGAAAAATCGATGGAATTGTGCTTGATTTGCGTAGCAATCCTGGCGGGTTACTAGATCAAGCAATAAGTTTGGCTGGATTATTCCTCGAAAACAAAATAATCGTTAGAGAAAAAGGGAAAACTGAAAATATAGAGCTTAAATCAGGACAAAATGCAGAATTCAAAAATATACCCCTAGTAGTGCTAGTTAATGGCGGTAGCGCGTCTGCAAGTGAAATTGTAGCTGGCGCATTGCAAGACCATAAAAGGGCTGTAATTGTAGGTGAGGTTACATTTGGCAAGGGAAGTGTACAAAAAATATTTTCATTTGACAAAAAAGGGGAAGAAGCTTTAAAGCTAACTGTTGCAAAATATTATCTACCCACAGGCAGAAGTATACAGGCAATAGGAGTTACACCTGATATAATAGTGTCAGAAGGTGAAGTTCCACTAGGATCTCAAAATCAAATAGAATTCAAAGAGGCAGATTTAAAAAGACATCTAAAAAATGAATTTTTAGATGAAACAAAAGAAGAAAGCAAAGAAAGCAAGAAAGATTCTGATAAAAGCATTAAACAATCTGCAATAGTAAAAGATATTCAACTAAAAAGTGCCATAGATGTTTTAAAAGCATGGGCTGTTATAAACAAAGAATAATAAAAATACAAAGGATTGATATGTCAAACTCAATATCCACATTAATAAACAAATCAATAAATACTCATAACCTATTATATGAAGGTAAAGGCAAAAAGCTATATAAAATAGACAATGAATTATTAAGTCAATTAGAGCAAAATATACAAGATAAGAACATAAAAACAGATGAATTGATACTTTGCATATTCAAAGATGATTTAACAGCATTTAATGCACAAAAAAAGAGCAACGAAAAAGGTAAGGGAGAACTTAATTGTCAAATATCAACAAAGATTTTTAATCTTTTGGAAAAGGCAAATATCAAAACTCATTATGTTTGCCTGCAATCAAGCATACTTAATGAACTACCAAATGATATAATGTTCTGTAAAAAAGTAAATATCATTCCCATTGAAGTAGTTACTCGCAATATTGCGACAGGAAGCCTAGTAAAAAGACTAGGCATTCAAGAGAAAACTATAATCAAAAATACACCACTAAATTCTCCACTAGTGGAATTTTATTATAAAGATGATTCATTAAATGACCCAATAGTTACAGAATCTCACTGCATATTAATGAATATAGCTACATCTAGCGAGTTAAAAACTCTTAGTAATTTAGCATTAAGTATAAATAATATTTTATTAGAGTATTTTGAAAAGATTGATTTGACATTGGTTGATTTTAAGCTTGAATTTGGCAAAGATTCTAATGATAATATAATCCTAGCAGATGAAATTAGCCCGGATAGCTGTAGATTATGGGATAAGACAACAGGTAGAAAAATGGATAAAGATAGATTCAGAGAAGATCTAGGCAATATACAAGCTACATATAAGGAAGTATTACAAAGGCTATTAAATAGCAACTGACCAAAAAACACAAATATATCAATTGTTTTAGTGTATAAATCAAAAGAATAAAATTAATTACTGTATATATAGCTTTAAAAAATGTAACATATAAAAATAAGACTTAAATTTTAAAATTATAAACTTCAATAAACAAAAAATCAAATAAATATTTAAACACAAGAATAAAATCCTATTTACCACCTATATCAATCAAAGAAAATAAATGAACTTGTTTCTCAAGCTCTTTTCTTATTTTTGTATCTTCAAAATCAACTAAATTAATAAGACAACATAGCTCAATGCACTTGGCTTCTAATTTCTTGATTAGCTTAAGAGCTGCTAATGCAGTTCCAGCCGTGGCGATTAAGTCATCTACCAATATAACATTAACCCCTTTTAATCCAGAAAAAGCGTCTTCTTTAATCTCCAAATAATCCTTTCCATATTCTTTAATATATGATTCCGTATGAACCTTGCCCGGTAACTTAGACTTTTTCCTAATTGGCACAAAACCAGCCTCAAGAGCATAAGCTAAAGCAGAACCGAATATAAAACCCCTTGATTCAACCCCAATTATATATTCAACCTTATAAGCATGATAGCGATGTGCTAACATGTCTATGTATTCCTTGAATAATTTCCCATTATGAATAAATGTAGTAATATCTTGAAATAAAATCCCCTTTTTAGGAAAGTCTGGAATCTGTGTCAATGATTGTTGAATCTCTTCACGTAAAGTGGGCTTATGTCTAGACATTTTTATCTCTCTGTGATGATTGCTCTCTTCTATAATCAAATCATCCATATCAAAAGCGTTGATTGGCTTTGGAATACTCTTATGCTGGGTATGTTTCATAGATGTCCTTTAACAATGATATATATTTGCAATATATACACAATATGGCAACTCCTAAAATCCTACAATAAAGCCTCAATCTTCTGCTCTAAGTCTTTGATACGTGTCTTATAATTATCAGTTTCAATTCTATATTGAGAGTTACGTTGTTTTAGTGTCTTTACTTCGCTCTTTAGCGCATTAAGCTCTTTTGTAAGAATATCAATATTACCTAACGCCCTTTGTAGTGAAAGCTGATGTTTTTGAATCAATACTTCAGTCTCAACTAATGTATAGCGCATATGGGCTGATTGTTTCTTTTCTTTTTGTGCTACACTTCTATAATAAAAGGCATTGACAGTCATAAATAAAATAAATAAAATAAAGATAACCAAGGCAAACCACATAATAGTTCCAGACATCACATCTCTCCTGTATTTATTAGATATTACCGCTTAACTTAGCTACTCTCTGGATATGTCTATCACCCTCAAAATCAGTATATAAAAAGCTCTCAACAATAGCTATGGCTATCTCATTGCCAATTAACCTTTCCCCCAAGCAAAGCACATTAGCATCATTATGCTTCCTAGATAGAATAGACATGTATGGATTAAGACATAAAGCAGCTCTAATATGCCCGTATCTATTGGCTGCAATGCTCATTCCAATTCCACTACCACAAATGAGAATACCCTTAGATTCTTTTTCAAGACTAATTTCCTTGCAAAGCAAATCAGCCACATCGGGATAATCCACCTTAGAATCTGATGAGACTCCTAAATCAGAATGCTCTATATGATTATCTAAGCAATATTGTAATAATACGTTTTTCAGCTTAACGCCGGCATGATCATTTGCAAAGAATAACATAAAAACCTCATTATTATATTGTTAGGAACATCATTATTGTAATTTGCATTACATTAAATATTGCGTCCCTAGTTAATGGAAAAAGTAACAAAAGAATGATAATAATCATACCATAATTTTCGAATTTATTATATAAAGACGCAAATGTGCTATTATTAAACATCAATCCAAGATATGCAAGAGCTTTTGAGCCATCTAGTGGAGGAATTGGAATGAGATTAAAAACACCAAGAACAATATTTATGTAAAGCAAAATAAACAAGAATTGCAATATTAAGGATTGTATATCAATTAGATTGAAATTTAAACCAAGCTTTAAAATCACAACACAGCAAAATGCCAAAAAGAAATTGTAAAATATTCCAGCAAGCGAAACAAACATACAAGCTTTGTAACCACCATTATCTCTTACAGTATCAATGTTTACTGGCACAGGCTTAGCATAGCCAAACATAATAGGAGATCCCATAACAATTAGAGTAAGAGGGATAATTATAGAACCAAACAAATCAATGTGCGGCAAAGGATTGATAGTTAGCCTGCCTTCCCTTCTAGCACTCTCGTCACCATATCGCAATGCAACTAAGCCGTGCATAACTTCATGTCCTATAACAGCTATTAACAAAGCTATGATTTGAAATGCAATGAGAATAATATCCAAACTACTAACGTCCATATTTTATATTTCCTTGCTTTAGAATTATAATGCTTAATTTATATAGATTACAAAATCTAGGATAACCCACCATAATCCTTAATATAAATTTTATTAGTCATAATTAACGCAATCTTTTAGAAAGATAATCAAAATTATATCGATAAGTATAATAGACATAGTGCTTGCTTATATTAATACATTAAAGTTATATCATTGAAAGTCTTTTATGAAATTCTTATGTTTTATAAGTAAGCAAATCAATATTATTTAATCATTTGCACAATAATTAATAACAATGCTATACACCAATACAATAAAGAAAAACAATTTGGTACAAGTAGAAATAAGCATTTGTTGTTAATCAAGGATTGAATCAAGATTCAACCATAATTTGAAAATTTTGTTTCTTGCTATAAGAATGCGGAAAGCATGGAACTAAACAAAATAACAATGATTGTAAAAGGATAGCATATGCAATTTAACAACATAAAAAATAATTATGGCAAAAAGATACGCGATAAAAAATCCCAAGATATAGATTCAAGCTTGCAAAATAAAAATCACAAACAAGAACAATTTGCTCTAAAAATATCTATGTATTGTGCGTGCCTTTTGGCATTTCTAGGTATTGGCTTTGGCTTGGTATTAAAAAGTTCAACATTGGTCTTTGATGGCATTGTATGCTTTGTTAGTGTTGCGCTTGGATTCTTAAGTGTAGTTACCTCGCGATATATATATAAAGAAGATGACGATATATTTCAATATGGATATGTGCGTTTTGAGCCTATGGTGAATCTGTTCAAAAGTTTAGTGCTTGTTGTTGTATGCATATATGCCTTCACAAGCGGGCTACGAGATATTATACATGGAGGATATACGCTAGAGATTGGTGGAGCAGTAATATATACACTATGCGCGTTTATTATATCATTTGCTTTATATCGATATACGTCATTCTATGCTAAGATGTTAGATTCTGATCTTGTAGCAGTAGACAGCACAGAATGGTGGATTGACTGTATAATGTATCTTGGTGGGATCATAGCCTTTGGCATTATTTTCATCTTTGATTCGAAGCAAGAGTATGCTATTAGCCACTATATAGACCCTAGTTTGTTAATGATACTGTCTATATTCTTAGCTATAACGCCTATTAAAATCATGATAGTAAATTTCAAAGACTTAGTAATGGTTGCTCCAAAAACATTAGACAATAAAATTACAGAAATTATGGAAAAAATAAGCAATGAATATGGATTTCAAGATTATGATACCCATGTAGCAAAGAGTGGGAGATTTTTCATGATAGAAGTGAATATCCTAAATACAAACAAAAATGACAAAATATCAATCGGAGAAATTGATGTAATACGCGATAAAATTGAAAAATATCTAGATATTCCAAGCTATAAAATTTGGCTATCTGTAAACATTACTGCAAATCCCAAATGGCTTTAATTGATTTTACAAATATTAAAATCCTTATGGACATTAACGATTATTAAAGCTTGCTAGCAATAAATAACTATCAATAGCCATTTTATGATGATAGCCTTTAAAAGAATATATTACTTGCATGCATTTATAGAATTAGGGCAAAAAATCATAAGAGAAAAATTCTTAGTTAACGTTTAGTTTTAACATGTTCAAATCAAATTCAATTTAACAAACCAAAATGCCATCAATAATTAAATACAAGATTTCTACTAGCCTCTCTCTCATACCCGAAATAATGGAGAAAAAATGTCATACTGTAGTAATAAATTAAGAATAAACATTATTTAATAGATATTATTTCAATCATAAATTAACTATTAAGTTTTTGAGAATTAAATAATTATAGAAAGAATTATTATGAATATAAAGATAATAATAATTTATGTTTGCCTATGTATTAAAGTATTGGCTTCAGATAAACATAGCATAACGATACATACAGAAAATGATGCATATTACTCGCCAACTGACTATGATAGATACTATACTGCCGGACATAATATCACATACAATTCTAAAGGATTCTATAACTCTTGGTTTAAACATATAGGTTTTATTCATTATTTAGCAGATTTAAATAGGTCTGCGTTTTCCATTGGATTGAATCAAGAAATCTATACAGCAGATGACAAAAAATCTATTATTCCTTCGACAAATGATCATCTTTATGGAGGATATTTATATGGCAATTTCACCATATATAACTACAATGATAATTTTATCGAATCCATAGGCTTAGATTTAGGTATAGTCGGTAAATATTCACTTGCTAAAGAAACTCAAAAATTTATTCATAAGCTACTTAATTTTAACTATCCAAAAGGTTGGGATACCCAAATTAGTAATGAAATAATTATAAACTTATATCATAAGCTTCATTATAGATTCTCTATAATAAAAAATATAGCAGAATTGATCCCATATAGTGAAATAGCATTAGGAAACGCATATACTCACGCGCTATTAGGAATAAATCTGCGGGTTGGATATGGACTATCAAATGATTTTGGGATAACAAAAATAAGGTATGGTCATGTTGGCAAATCAACTATTGGTAATGGCTTTAGAATATATCTTGCTGGTGGAATTAACGAAAAAGTAGTAATACGAAATATTTTTTTACAAGGAAATACGTTTGTTAATGGTAAAAAAAGTTCCTTGCAAATTAATAAATTTGTATATGAGGCACAAATAGGATTCCTTATTGGATATGCTGGTTGGAGTATTAGCTATTTATATTCATATAGGCAAAAGGAATTCTTAACTCAAAAAGAACCAATTGGCTATGCTGGATTAAGATTAGAAATAGCATTTTAGTAAACTAAAATGATTTCGCCATAATAATTTATAAGTAAAAATCAAAGCCTATAAATCACATTTATCTCTACATCTAACAGCAAAAACTCTAGCATCATTAAATGTATCTTCAATAAGCTTTGCGAGTGAATTACTAGTATTCTCATCAAGATAGATCTTAATCAAAGCATAGTTTTGTCTTCCTGTTACTTGTTCCTCATCATTTAATAGCATATTTTTGGCTGCATACTTCTTTGCTTCAAGGAAAAAAAAATCATAATACCCATTATGTAAAAGAAAATCAATCACATTATCCTTTATCTCATATCGAACATAAATATCAAGAACTATCATTACAATTCCTTAAAAATTAATTCCATAAAGATTGGCTACTATGCTAATCTTTTAAATATTCTAGAATCTTATCTAATCTATCTTTAGCAATGTCAATATGCAAATCAATTATATGTATTGGTAGGCTAAAATTTTGACATTTGACAAAATCCTTTTGCGTCATAAGAATATATTGCGCATTATAAATTTCTAACAAACATCTAAGCTTATTCTCATCAAAAATATCATGATCTGGCAAATAATATTTATATACAATCATATGCGGTTGCAATGATTCCAAAAATGGATCTAACCTAACTGGATTTGCAATAGCCGTGGCTAAGATGTAACGATTTGATTTAGATTCCGTGTAATTTGTGGAATCTTTTGTATACTCAAACTCTCTAGCAATAAATCCAGATATACAAAGGCTAGTCTTTCGCTTATAGTCTATACCCTCTTTTAGATGCATATCGCAATTAGCATAAAAACTAGGCGGGAAGCGATAATAGCCACTAGGCAAAACCCTATCATAATATGGTAATATCTCTGGTTCTAAGAGAATATCAAATTTCTCAAATGTAAAGCGATAGGAATCATCGAGCAAAATGATCTTAATACCCTGCTCTTTCGCGCGAGAAATAGCCTCTATTCTGCTCTCATCTACAAAGATAGATGTTTTAAGCGTGCTTGTTCGTATAGCAATTAACATTGCTTCATCGCCGCTATCTGCCACATTGCATAGAATCTCTCCATTTCTACTTACTTGCAAAAATCCCTTTGTATCCCTCTTATAACCACGCAAGATAACAGCTAAACATGTATAGTCAATTGAATGCAAAAACTCAAGCAAAGCTATGCAAAAAGGAGTTTTTCCACTACCACCACTTACAAGATTTCCAATACTAATAATCTTTACATCAAAATTTTGTTTGACACCATATTTCTTACGAAGAATTGCTATGAGATAGTAAATAAATGATATAGGCAATAGAAGGAAGCTAATAAATTTATCAAACACATTTGGGGTAAAAAAATATCTATTTATAAATTTCTGTATAAATATCATAATGCATCTTTTATGAAAGTTAAGTTACAGGACATTGCTAAGACTAAGCAAAACATAAGTTATATAGTTTTGAATGATAGCTAAATTTTGATTACGTATAATACAAACGCTATGCTTGGAAAATCTAATAACTTTTCCAAACAAAATCATAAATTCAAAACAATATCAAAGCTAGAGAAAATATAATCTAACCCCAGCCTAAGAAATTAAACCAGTAATAAACAGCCTAAAGCAATGCAAAACCTAATTCAAGTATAACAGCACTTCAATATATAGTAAATAATAACGATTCTTTTTACTTCTTAACTGCCACACATTCTATCTCAACCTTAGAATCCTTTGGTAGTTGCTTTACAGCAACCGTGCTTCTAGCTGGCTTATGGGAAAAATACTTAGCATATACTTCATTAAACTCGGAAAAATAGCACATATCACTAAGATATACAGTAACTTTAACTGTGTGGGTTAAATCACTCTGTGCTGCTTCTAGGACTGCTTGCAAATTCTCACAAACTTGATGTGTTTGGGCTTTTATATCAGAATCTAAAAATTCACCATTTGGTAATAGTGGAATCTGCCCAGAGGTGAAAATAAAATCCCCAACAACAATAGCCTGCGAATAAGGACCAATAGCACTTGGGGCGTCATTAGTATGAATAATCTTTTGTTTCATCATTACTCCTTCTATAAATATGCGTAAAAATATATCATTAATAAGCTTTAAGCACGAGCTGCAAGCTTATTAATGGCTTCAGAATTAAGTTCGTCCATATGTGTTTTCATTACTTTAGAATACATATCCACCAAGCGATTTGTCTCTATCATGGAGCTCATTTCCAAAACCGCATTTACATTGCTTTTCTCAAGGAAGCCTTGTGCAACAGCTCCGCTACCATACATGAGATTCGCCCTAGCTAACCCTCTTGATGATGTATCATTTGGAATCTCCCTATCTTCTATATAAAGACTTGAACCAATTTTTTTAAGAAATTTAGGATTATCAAATGACACTATTGCTAAGCTACCGCCAGGAATATTATCTGCCAATCCCTCATTGCTTAACTCCCTAAAACCAATATTGCCATCAATATCAACACTAATTTTCATATTGGAATTCATTAGGATTCCGCCTTCATTGTCTATACCATCACGAGATAAAACATGAAAACCCTCTTTTGTAACCAAATATCCATCATCACTTATACTAAAACTACCATTACGAGTATATGCCACTCCATTTGGTGTTTGCACAGCAAAAAACATATTAGGAGATTTAAGCGCGAAATCTAAATCATTCTCTGTATAATCCATAGAGCCAACGCTATGATCTGTATAAGATTCTGAAATAACTGGGATTCTTGTCAATGTGCGGTTAATAAATTTAGCTGCCGCCTTTGTCTCATCAGGTATTGGCAATGTATCTTGATGAGCCTGCACCATACGTAAAAAATCTCCAACTACAACATCATCTCTTTTATAGCCACTAGTATTTAGATTAGCAAGATTATTTGAGATAATATCCAATCTATTGAATTGTGTAACCATTCCACCTGTAGCACTATAGTATCCTGTTTGCATACTCTCTCCTTAGAACTTAATGAAATATCATCAAGCAAAAAACAATCCAAAAATAAAGTCTATTCAACCAGTATAAAGAAAATAAAGCAATAGGAATTTTACCAAAGCTTTTATATTAAAGTTAAGTTATAATGTAAACATTATATAACATGATAAAGTTGTATTTATGCCAATCAGACAACAAAAATTTATAGATTGCGTGATTATTCCAGCAAGAGGTGGTAGTAAGAGAATTTTACATAAGAATCTTACTCCATTCCTAGGTGTGCCAATGCTAGAAAGAAGTATTCAGCTTGCTAAAAAAGTATCTAATTATGTCATTGTAAGTAGTGATGATAATGATATTTTACAGTGCGCCTCAAGGCTTGATGTAATTCCTATGCAAAGAGATCATATTCTTGCAAGTGATATTACACCAACTTTGCCTGTTTTACATCATTTAGTCATGCAGCTTTTAAAATCAAATGAAAAATCAACGCTCACAAACCAAGATAATCAATATCATAAAATATACAACATAGATAAAGGGCACAAAAAAAGTAAAAGCCTGCCTAGTCTAAATCAAGATTCTATTGTGCTATGCCTATATGCTACGGCTATGTTTGCAAACGAATATTATATAGAAGAAGCATACAATGCACTATTAAATAACCCATTAGCATCGTATGCTGTTAGTGTTATAGACAACCAAAAGGCTTGTAGATCATTTGCGTTAAGTAATAATGGACACATTGAGTTCTTGTTCCCACAATTCATTGAAAAAAGAAGTCAAGATCTGCCACAAATATACAATGACGCTGGGCAATTCTACTTAGGTTTTGCAAAAAGCTATGTCAACAATATAGCACTTCTAGGCAATAATAGCATTGCAATCAAGATGGATATAGCATATGATATAGATACACAACAAGACTTGGCTATAGCAGAATTTCTTAAGCAGCAATTTGGGAGAAGATATGAAAATTAGGATTCTTACAGAGAGTATTAAAGGTTTAGGGCTTGGTCATGTGGCTAGATGTTATACCTTGGGGCTTATTTTTTTAGAGATGGGATATGAGATAGATTTCTTTGTGCGCGGAAATGCAGACTTCATAGAGTTTTTAGAAACCCAGAAAAACAATATATCAAAAGATAGCAATATAAAGAAAGACATAATGAAGAATTTTTATCCTCTACCAATAGCATGGGAGTGCCTAAAACATAAGGAACTCGTAAAATCTGATATTTATATTATTGATTCGTATGAAATAAATGATTTTTCTTCATTCTTATCTGATGCCAAAATCTTAGTGTTATTTGATGATGATGGCAGGCATTTATCACTACTCAAATCATATTTGAAATCAAAAAGAGGTAAAGCAAAACTCTTTTTATTAAATCCAAATGGGTTGTATCAAAAGCAAGGTTTAGATGAGATTCTAAAGGATCACATACTTACAGGCTTGGAATATGCAATGATTCGCCCATGTTTTCATAAAGCTTTAGAATCAATGAGCAAAAAAGAACATCAAGAGCGAAGACATATCACTGTATGCTTTGGCGGAGAAGATTCGCAAGACATGAGTAATAGAATTTTTAATATTCTAGAAAAGCTAAATTCTACACATGAATTAGATTTAAGTATTAATATAATTATAGGAGCAAACTACAAAGGCAAGCTACTAAAATCAACTCATTTTAAAAAGCCTAACTCTAAAAACTCCAATGAAACATATAACATCTATCAAAATATCCCTCAAGATTTCTTAGCGACATGTCTAGCCAAATCTGAATATAGCATTGTATCAGGTGGTGGAATACTATTTGAGGCTGCTATGCTAGCCCAAAATACACTAGCCATAGAGCTTGCTAGCAATCAAAAAGATCAAATAGAACTTATGGAAGAAAAAGGATTAGTGCGAAAGCTCAATCATAAAAATCTAAAAGAAGACATAGAATATGCCCTATTAAATCCAAAGCAAGATACATTAACATACAATAAGCATGATATAGGCACAAAGATAATAGACTTTGCTAACAGACTAGTGTTAGAATCAATAAATGTAGCACTACAAATAAATCATATATCAAGGCAAAAACATAAAAATTTTACTCTAAATGGATACATAGCAATCAACTTTTGCAACATAAGCCAAGATGAAGCCTTAAGAGTGCTTAGATATCGCAATAATCCAATAATAAGCGAAAATATGTATGGTAGCGACCATATATCAGAAAAAACTCACTTTAACTTCATAGCCTCCCTAATGAAAGATGAACAATCCAAATACTTCCTAGTCCAAGATAGCAAAAATATGCAAGATATAGGAGTAATAAGCCTAAATAGAATCAACATCAAACATAAAAACGCATATCTTGGAATCTATAAAAATCCCGAAGCCCGAACAAAGAATAAAACCAACAAGATTAGCTATGGGACAATGCTTATGGACTTACTAAAACATATCGCATTCTGTGAATATAAGTTGCATATGCTATATTTAGAAGTCATTGCAAGCAATATTCAAGCTATTCGATTCTATGAAAAAGAAGGGTTTGCATTTATGGGAGAATTAATAGATGGCTTTAGTCAACACAAAAACAAAGCTCAAAAATTCTGCAACGTCTTGGTATATGGAATCAAAAACGAGACTATATAGATTCTAATTTCTATGAATTCTTTTTACAAAAGGAATAATAGTAGAAATTATTTATAAATCAACTATTTTTTGTATTTCTGTTTTTATATATTATTAAAGTATTTGTATTAGGCAGGGGAGTGAATGGGTGGCATGGGAATTGTGCCCCTCTATGTGCCTGAAAAATCCTTGAAAATCCATTTGTGTATTTTTATAATTTTTATGTTAAAAGCTTTTGTATTTATATTTGTGTGCTTGGATTTAAGGCTTATGGTTTGCTTTGTTTCTTTGAGTGGGTAACATAGACATTTGGCAGCATAAAATTCTCTTGTGCTTTGTGTCAATATATTGCTCTTGGTGTTTTAGATTGTGTTGTATTAAAAGAGATGTTTCGCTTTGCTCAACATAACAATAGGGTAAAAATCTTTAGAATGACAAGAAGACTTCGCTAAACATGACAAGAGGGAAGCCCAAGCAAAGAGAGGACGCTAATGCTTTAATGAGATATTTCGGGTTTTGCTCAACATGATAATAGGATTAAAGGTTTAGCTTTGAGCTATAAGAATCTATAATGTGCCATAAAATCATGTAGGATATTTTCATTACTTGCTTGCTCTTTAATATAGTCCTTTAAGCTACTAAACTCATCTTTTGTAGATTGTAGCTGTTGCTTAGTAGATTCATTTTCTGTTATAAGGTTTTGTAAAAGCTCTGTTAGTTTCATATTATTCCTTATGGCAGGTGATAAGAAAGGAGATAGCCTTAAGGCTTGTGATAAATGAAGCCTCCTAACGAATATCTAGCATATCTTATAGGATTATTAAAAATTATTTTAATAAACTCTGCTAAAAAGTAGCATTAATATTAAAATTAATGCTATAATTAACTTCATTGCTTTCATGTTATCACCCCCTTTCTTGCCCTTAAGCTAGAATCAGGGGTATTTGCTACTTAAGTTGGTAGCTTAAGTAGCAATGAAATTATACTTCAAATTTATACTTTATCCTTTATCATTAATCTATCTAAATATCTGATAAAAATATATTTAAACAGAATCATAGATTTATTATGTTAGATTTCAATCAAGTCAAGCAACAAACACTAAATGAAATCAAATTTTGATTAATATCAACATGTGTGAGTAAAGCATATTGAAGGTATATGAGCAAAATGATACAATTAATATTTACTTGATTTCTAGCACTTATACTTGACTAAGGAGAAGTTATGAATCTTAGCTATCAAAAAATCAATGTTAATATGCATACAGCCTTAACAATCTACAAAGGCATAGGAGCAAAATTCTTACTTGAATCGGCCACATTACAAAATAGCAGAGGAAGATACTCTATATTGGTTAGGGAGAACAACTTTATACTGTCAAAAGAAATATATAATGGCAAATTTTGCTATTTTTTCAAACAAAAATCCAGAGATTTATATGCAAAACAACAGGCAGATTTCAGTCTTAACTCTCACAGCCAAAACTTTAATCATTTGGAAACAAATACAGAATCAAAAATGAATGCTAAAGTTTTAGAAGATTCCAAAAAGCAAGGAAAAGAAAGTAGAATAAACTATGATAAATTTGATTTATTAAATCTAGAAAGCTATGAAAATCTACCAAGAATCCTAGACAAGCTAAGACCAAATATACAGTCAATTAGAGATGCAAGACATCAAAATGCGCAATATAATATAAAAAATGATAGCCCAAAGTTAGATTTTCTAAGCCTAGCCTCTATGTTAAGAGAGCTATACCCAAGCCTACCAAGTGAGTTAGAATCTATTCCAATACCATTAGGTGGACTTGGATTCCTATGCTACGAATTTTTTAGTGAATGCGAAAACGTATCATTTAACAAACCAAGCCTACAAGAAATCATAGAAAATAGCAATACTAACCAACTTATAAATTCTAATAATAATGAAAAAAGCTATATCCCAGAATGCTTACTTGTATTTCCTCAAGAGTGTGTAATATTCGATCATTTTTATGATGAAGCTTATATTGTTGTTTGTGCGCCTAATGAAAAAGGATTGGATTCTAAAAGTCAAGTAGAATCATTGGTTGCAGAAATACAATCTTGCACACATAAGCAAATTCAAAAAGTATTGCCCGCTAAAGCACAAGAGCGAAATATGAAAGACATGTCTATTCATAATATAAATAATGATGAAGCTTTAAACTCAAAAGTGATATATGAAGATTCCAAAGAATGGTATCAAGAGTATGTTACAAAGATTACCAAAGAAATCTACAAAGGAACATTCCTGCAATGTGTGCTAAGCCGAGCAATAGTCATTCAAAGCAACATGAATCCTCTTTATGTATATGAAAGCCTAAGACGTATCAATCCAAGTCCATACATGTATTATTTAAACTTTGACGACTTTTGTATTGTAGGAGCTAGTCCAGAGCTCATGATTAAATGCAAACATGGTATACAGACTTTAAAACCAATAGCAGGCACAAGAAAACGAGGAAAAACATTACAAGAAGATAGAATACTAGAGGATGAGCTATTAAATGATTCAAAGGAGAATGCCGAGCATTTAATGCTTATTGATTTAGCACGAAATGATATTGGCAGAAATTCCACAATAGGCAGTGTAAGGATTCAAACATATAAAAGTATTGAGAAATACTCAAGCGTCATGCACATTGTTTCAGAAATAAATGGTGAAATAAGAGATGATAAAAACCAAAACGATTGTTTGCGTGCTTGTTTCCCTGCAGGCACTGTTAGCGGTGCGCCAAAGATAGAAGCAATCAAAAAGCTAGCATCATATGAGACGCATAAGAGAGGATTCTATTCTGGAGCAATAATTTACTTTGAACGCAATGGGGATATAGATTCGGCTATAACATTACGCTCAACTCTATATATGAATGGTAAATATTATTTGCAAGTTGGAGCTGGGATTGTTATGGATTCTATGCCAGAATTTGAATATATGGAAACGAGCAATAAGATTAAAACAATCTATGACATTATCATGCAATAGCAGTAGTAGAACATTGCCAAAGATTAAGTATTGATAAATTCAACAAAATCTATATTAGATAAAGAATCTATATGATACAAATAAACACAAATCCAATCTAAAAGCATGCAAAATAAGACAAAAATAATATAAATAGGCAATAAAGTAAAACAGTAATATAGAATAATATAAGAACACATAGCAAAAAGGAAGTAAAATAGTTAAAATACTTATTTGGGATATTGACTTCCCTATTTACTATTAATTAGTCATTTATTATTTAATCATTTCATCAATTTTTTCCAAAATATGAGCACCAATAGGAATAGCAGAAGTAGCTGCAGGACTTGGAGCATTACATACATGCACAGAGCTAGGAGTATTTACAAATAAGAAGTCTTCAATTAGATTCCCGTCATTACTAACTGCTTGCGCTCGCACGCCTGCTGGATAAGGATGCAAATCATGCTTATCCAATATAGGACAATATCTTTGAACTATTTTTAGATAACCACTCTTACAAAATGAATTCTTCATCTCTATTATACCTGTGCCAAAATGCTTAGCAATGACCTTACGAATGCCACCATGTCCAATCATTTCCATAATATCATGATAAGAAAAATCTCTCTTAGTATATCCTTCGCGAGCCCATGCTAAAACTGCATTTGGTCCAACAGTAACACTGCCATCTATCATACGTGTTAAATGGATACCTAAAAATGGAACATCAGGATCTGGAATCGGGTATATTAGATGTTTCACTATGTTATTATGTTTGCTAGGTAGCTGATAATATTCTCCGCGAAATGGACAAATAATAAAATCTGGCTCAATATCCAACATACGAACAATCCTATCAGACATTAGTCCCGAACATGTAATTAGATAGCGAGATTCAAACCGACCTTTTCTGGTTTTCACTACCATACCTTGAGAATGTTCAGTTAATCCTACAACTTCAGTATCATAAAATACCTTACCACCGCTCTCTTCAAATCGCTTAGCCATTGACTGCGCTACTTCCACATAGTTAACAATGCCACTAGATGGAAAGAATATACCACCAAGCCCCCTAATATTTGGCTCTCTTTCTTTAAGTTGCAAAGAATCTAACCAAAAACGCTCCAATCCATTGGCAACAGTCCTTTCCCATAATGCTTTCATTCGCTCCATCTCTAAAGGAGTAGTCGCTACTAAAAGCTTCCCACAAACATCATATTTGATTCCATTCTCATCACAAAAAGACTTTGTAGCCTTATTGCCATCAAAGCAAAAACGCGCCTTAAGACTTCCTGGCGTATAATATACACCAGCATGAATAACGCCACTATTATGACCAGTTTGATGCCTACCTGCTGATTGTTCTTTCTCTAATATAGCAATCTTGCTATCTGGATATTTCCTTATCAGCTGCATAGAAAAAGACATGCCAATAATACCGCCGCCAATTATTATGAAATCATATACCAAAGAAAACTCCTTAAATTTGATTCCAAAGAGCCCCATGATTAAGAGCTACTAAGTTACAAAAACCAACTATCTTTTAGAACATAGATAAGCTATGAGTTAGCTTCTATTAGACCTAGCCAAATGATGATAAGACTTGAAAGGATTAGTGGCAAATGAGAAATATCCTCTTTGCCTCATAAGTTCTCTCCTTAATTTTTCATGCCTTTCAAACTTATCCCTACCATGCAACCAAAAAAGATTGTTGATTAACAAAAACTGTCCAACAGGAACAGGGAAAGAAAGCTTCTTATTGCTATTTTCAAGAGAATCTCCCAAATCTGCCAACCAAGTCCCCTCCTCGTAGTCCTTAGGTTGTGCAAATTGATCTATATAAAGCATAACAGGACGACCGTCATTATCTGTCTCAAAAACAGGATGATATGAATCTTCTGTAACGTTTTTACTAGGAGGTGCAGACCACTTCATTACACGTCTTGCTAGATGATGATTAAAATATTTATCTAAATCTTCCCAATCATCAAGGTGTAAAAGTTGAGAATCGCCTCCTTTCATATTTTGCTCATCAATTTTATACATAAGAACATAATCTGTAACTTGATTAACATAAGTGCCATCATTATGTAATTCAAGTGGCTTTTGCGGTTGTCGCAGATAACTATCAGAATTATCAGTATTCACAACAGCCCATCTAGCATAAAATTTACCAGTCATATCATCAAAATTAGAACGACCAACAAGATGAACAAAAGCGGTAGCAATTTTTACCATTTCATCGCCTTGACTTACATCATCAATACCTTCAGGATTGATTAGCAAAGCACCTTGTTCACGATTTGTTAGAGTTGATTGTAAGATGTTTTGTAGCTTATTATCACATAAGCGATTTAGAATCTCTGCTACACGAAACCGCAAAAAAGACTTATATTCAAGAGATTGGACAGGATATTGCTCTACTTCTTTTAAAAAATCTTGTACAACTTCCTTAGTAAAAACAACTTCCAAAAGCCTAGGCGAATAATCAGAATGCGCAACTTTGAATTGTTTACTTTGAAAAATGACTTCTTTCATAACATCATCTCCTCTTATACAGCTATGTTGTAATCATATATAAAAATAATTTTAATAATTTAAGTGAGAGTATAAAACACGTCACTTGAATAAAAGAATTGCATTTTGTAGCTTAATATTTCTTTAATTAAAGAATCTTGAACTTATTTTTGAATATATTTGTTACCAAATGTTACTATTTAATATTTCAATTGATAAAAAACTTAAAGCTAATTAGAAGATTTAAAGCTCAAAAACAATAAAACAATCACAATCTATTTTATTATTTGTGTTAATAGCAAAATCTAAATAAATTAGAGTAACTTAAAGTAACTATATGCAAATTATATGTTTATTTATTACACATTGAGATTCCATTATAAACATCATTTTACACCAAGCAACATATCTATCATCTCTCTAACAGCACCATGCCCGCCAGCTGCCTTTGTAACAAAACAAGCCTTAGCTAGATTAATAGGACTAGAATCAGAGGGCGCAAAGCTATATGCGCAAACATCATAAAGAACAATATCATTAACATCATCTCCAATACATGCTATATTGGAGGGTGAAATATTATATTTTTTACAAATATCATTAAGACACATAAGCTTATCATCTACACCTAAACAAACTTCATGTATACCAAGCTCTTTAGCTCTATGCTCTACAATAGTAGATTCTCTACCGCTAATAATGCTAACTAAACCGCCACGTCTTATCCATTCTACAATACCCATGCCATCTTTGACATTAAAGCTCTTTGCCTCTACAATGTAATCATTAATATTCATAAGTAGAATTTGACCATTTGTAAGAGTTCCATCTACATCTAATGCTATCATTTTTATATGATTTGCATCTATATTCATAGGCAACCTTTCGTGCTTGGAATGCAAGCCCTATCATTATGAAATACAGCCTTACGGAGACTCAAGGCAAAAGCTTTAAAGGCAGCTTCTGTAATATGATGTAAATTTTTCCCGCGTTTTAAAACAATATGAGCACTTATATTTGCATTAAACACAACAGCGCGAAAAAACTCTTCTACAAGTTCAACATCAAAATCACCAATCTTTCCTACATATCCATTAATGGCGTTACTCATATCAAAAAATAAAAAAGCCCTATTGCTTATATCCAAATCACACTCCACACAAGCCTCGTCCATAACCACACTGCCATTTCCAAACCTCTCAATACGTTCAACTGGAAATATACACTTATACAAAGCTTGACCTATTACAATACCACAATCCTCAACAGTATGGTGAAAATCAACAAAAGTATCACCATTGCATTGGATTTGCAAATCCAATAAACCATGCTTACTAAATGATTCCAACATATGATCAAAGAAACCAACTCCAGTATTTACTACACTATTACCACTACCATAAAGGTTTAACTTTATATTTATATTTGTTTCCTTAGTCTTACGTGTAATATCTGCGAATCTATCGCTATTAAAATCCATATTCATAAACAATCCAACTTGATATTTTAAGGTAATTAAAGATTTTAACATAATTGATCATAATTATAAAATACATTATGCTTTGTTAGAAAATCACTTAAGTATTTGTTATAGAATATTTTACAATTTTTCGTGGAATGCTTGTTGTTTTTGCATACTTCAAATCCTCGACTTTATAATAAAACAATTAAGGATACAAAATGAACTTTCAACGAGAACTAAAGATAAAAAAACTAAAAGTAACACCACAACGTATAGCCATATTAAAAGAAATAGAATCTAACGGACATATAGGTGTTGAGGAAATATATGAGAGAATAAAGTCAAAATATCCCTCCACGTCCTTAGCAACAGTGTATAAGAATGTAGCAACAATGTGCGGAATGTCAATATTAAGAGAAGTTAAAGCACCGGGTCATAAGCAAAAATTCGAGCTTAGCAGAGATAAGCACGTGCATGTAATGTGTGAAAAATGTGGAAAATTAGAGGATTTGCATGTAGATTTCTCATCATTGCAACATAAATGCATGCAAATTAGTAAATATCATTTATATGATGTATCTGCCGTATTTTTAGGAACTTGTCCTGACTGCATAAGCAATAAAAATATACAAGAATCAAATATTTATAGCAGTAAGCAAAGGTGGCACACATAATAACATTTAATATTATTGCTATATTTGTGGGTAGATATATGATAAATATACTTTGATTATAAATATAACAATGATTAGATGGTTAAACATTGCTTCAACATATAATCAATGAATTAGTAAATTGCGAGATAAGGGAAGAAAAGAGATAGTTAATCAATTTAATTTTTATCATAAAGACAATATTTTATGATAGAATCATAGCTTTATTTTTGATGCTATTATGAAGGAAATATATGAAACGCACTTATCAACCGCACAACACTCCAAGAAAAAGAACGCATGGTTTCAGGGTTCGTATGAAGACAAAAAACGGAAGAAGAGTAATTAATGCAAGAAGAGCAAAAGGCAGAAAGGCTCTATCAGTAGCTTAATCTTAACTAATATTAAGCATTAGGTAGCTAATAACAAGTTCCGCGAATTTCACATGCTATACTTGTAAAGATTACAAAAGTAATCCATAACAAAACCCAAACAAACATATATCTTCTATTTGGTATTACAATGAGCATTGATTTTACAATAGAGGCAAAGCATGGCGCAGCTAGGGCTTCTAGGTTTGTCTTAGCGCATGGTGTTGTAGAAACGCCCATTTTTATGCCCGTAGGAACTCAAGGGATTCTAAAGGGTATAGATTGCGTTAGTGCAACTAATATTTTACAAACTAAACTAATACTTGCAAATACCTATCATCTTTATCTACGTCCGGGCACAGATATATTAAGCAAAGCTAGCGGTATACATAGCTTTGCAAACTTTAATGGCAATTATCTTACTGATAGCGGAGGATTCCAAGCCTTTAGTCTAGGAAGTAATGCAAAATCAGATGATACGGGTATAACATTCCAATCCCATATAGATGGGAGCAAACATAGGTTTACCCCTACAAAGGTGATTGACATTCAATACATCATTAACTCCGATATAATGATGGTTTTAGATGACTTAGTTGCATTGCCTGCTAGCAAGTCCAGAATACTAGATTCCATAAATCGAACAACAAAATGGGCAAGACAAAGTATAGAATATCATAATAATCAAAAAAACATAAGAGAAATATGCAATAAAATCTTTGCCATTATGCAAGGCGGCATTGATTATGAAATGCGAAAACGAAGTGCCAATGAATTATGTGAGCTAGATTTCGATGGATATGCCATTGGTGGATTAGCAGTAGGAGAGAGCAATAAAGATATGTATAATTGCTTAGATTATGCTGTTGCCTTTTTACCTGAAAATAAACCTCGCTATCTAATGGGGGTTGGCACACCGCAGAATCTTTTAGAATGCATTGATCGAGGTGTAGATATGTTTGATTGCGTCATGCCAAGCAGAAACGCTAGAAACGCATGTATATTTACTCAAAATGGCAAGATAAATATAAAAAATGCCGGCTATAAAATAGATTTTTCACCACTAGATTCTGAGTGCGAATGCTATACATGCAAGCATTACAGTAAAGCATATTTACATCATTTATTTCGAGCCAAAGAATTAAGCTATCACAGCCTAGCAACAATACATAATCTTTTTTTCTATATGCAATTAATGAGCAATGCAAGAAATGCCATTTTGCATGGATATTGGGATAAATACAAAAATAATATGTTAAGAAAATTAGAGGGAAGCTTATGGCATTAGTAAAAAGGCAAGATTATATGCAAAAAGATTCTAAAATTTTTGTAGCAGGACATAAGGGGCTTGTTGGTAGCAGCATCGTAGAAGAGCTTAACAAAGAGGGTTTTAATAACATCATTACTTGCGCAAAAGATAAATTAGACTTAAGAGATCTAATACAAGTAGATAAGTTCTTTTCCGAACACAAGCCTGAATTCGTATTTCTAGCAGCGGCTAAAGTTGGGGGAATTTTAGCAAATAATACATATCGTGCAGACTTTATATATGATAATCTATGTATTCAAAACAATATAATCTTTAGCGCGTATAAACATCAAGTAAAAAAACTCATATTCCTAGGAAGCTCATGTATTTATCCAAAGCAAGCAGAACAGCCAATAAAAGAAGACTATCTTTTAACAAGCCCATTAGAATACACTAACGAGCCATACGCCATTGCTAAGATAGCAGGAATGAAAATGTGTGAAAGCTTTAACATACAATATGGCACAAATTTTCTATGTATTATGCCTACTAATCTATACGGCAATAATGATAATTTCAATCTATTCAACTCTCATGTAATCCCTGCCCTAATTCGCAAAATGCACCTAGCAAAGCTACTTTCTAACGGAAACACTCAAGCAGCATTAGATGATATTCAAAGGGATTGCGCTACTACTCCCAAGCAAGCCCAAGATATGCTTGACAAATTGCTAATTAGCGCAAAATCTGTTGGAATCTGGGGCAATGGCAAACCTAGACGAGAGTTTTTACATAGCAAAGATATGGCAAGCGCGAGCATATATATTATGCAAAATATAAATTTTTGTGATATTTTGCGACTAAAAAACCTTAATGAAGATTCAGAGATCAGAAATACACATATAAATGTAGGATATGGTAGCGATATTAGCATTGCAGAGCTTGCCAATCTAATAGCTGATATTGTAGGATTTAATGGAGAGATTCTATATGATTCTAGCAAGCCTACTGGCACTATTCAAAAGTTAATGGATTCTAGTATGCTAAATAACATTGGATTCCAACCTAAGATTTCGCTTGATATAGGCTTAAGAGAAGTTTATAAGAACTACTGTGATAAATTTTACAAGTGAAGATTCTAATATTTAACATACAATTAATATAGCAGATGGCAAATATCTATCAATAACACATAGTCATAAGGCTATCATTACAAAATCAAGCAAAAGGAAGCCAAATATATTACTTAAAGCTAGATTTAATCTATAAGCTTTCTTAATTTTATAAGACTTCTTGCCACTTAAATGCTTGATAGAATCTAAACCTACAAAATAAGGCTAGCTTCATATCCAAATAGAAAACAAACATGCCCAACTTGGAAATAATAAAGTATAATCAAGCACAAACACAAGGAATAATCGTGCTAATAAGATTACTATTAATTCTTGCCCTATCTTCTGCCGCCTTTGCTAAAGATAATGTAGCGCAAATAAAGGAATATATAAAGCAATCATATCTTGCTCTATACCCAGAGATGAGCATAGATTCCATATCATTAATTGCTAGAAATGAGCTAAAGATATATGAAATCGAGATTCTAAGCAAAAGCCTATCATCACTAAAATCATCTCAAGGATATATAACTCTTACATATAAATATAAAAATGCAATTATGCAAGAATCTCTGCGTTATACCATGCGCGCATACATCACAATATACACTGCTATACATAATATTCCAATTAGAAGCAACATCAATCCAAACAACATATCACCAAAGAGACAAGAGTTCACAAGTTTACCATCTACCCCTGCAAGCAAAAGCGAAATACTACAATCAAGCTCAAAGGTAGCAATAGCTAGCAATTCTATTATATTGCAAAATAAATTAAGCCCAAAAATCTTGGTGCAAAAAGACTCTCTTGTAAAAATTATTCTTTATTCCGATGGCATTGAGGCTATAGCACAAGGCAAGGCATTAGAATCAGGAGTAAAAGGAAGCATTATTAAGATTCAAAATGCAGATAGCAAACGTATAATACATGCTGAAATCATTGATGAAAATGTGGTAATGATTAAATAAATAATTTTCATATTTGCAACTTTGCGTAATTGCTTCTAACTGCTTCATCACCTAAATACTTAAGCTACATATAAAAACAAAATATATCTTGTCATTCAAATCTTTATAGCCATTAATTACAAATAAAAATCTAATTTCTGATTTAATATAAAAGATATTTCACTTAAAGCTTAATATATGACAACAAATATTAAAGTCAAGAAACTAATACATCAATATATAAATCCCAAACAAAACATTGCAGATATAGCATATAAATAAAACCAATTTATACTAATAATAGTAAATAGTAGGAAAATGTAACAAAGATGATTTTTTTTACATATTTTGACACTATTTAATTAAGTATTTAGAAAAGTTAATGCTATGATAATAGAAATAGCATAAATAAAATATTTATTGCTTTAGGTTATTTCAAAATAAGGAGTTATGATATGTCTATTTTTAAGCCTTTTGTTAAAAAAACATTAGTAGTTGCAAATGTTTTATCTATTGTTCTATCTCAATCCTTATTCGCAAATGGGATTGTTATAGACACTACTCATACGCAAAATAATCCACATCTAACTCATTCTCAAAATAATATAGATATAGTAAATATTGCTAAGCCTAGTCAAGCAGGCATTTCAAATAATTTCTATCAAGAGTTTAATGTATCGCAAGATGGCTTGATACTTAATAATATCCTTAGTAAAGACGTCCTAGCCAATACCAATCTTGCTGGGCTTATATATTCAAATCCAAATTTAGATAGTGCTACTGCTAGATTAATACTAAATCAAGTAACAGGGACTAATATTTCTGAAATGCTAGGCTACTTAGAGATTGCAGGGGGAAGAGCCGACTTACTAATAGCAAACCAAAATGGAATCACTTGCAAAAATTGCGGCTTTATCAATGCAAGCAATGTAAGCTTAGCTACAGGAGCATTAAGCAAGGAGGAGCTAAATAGGCTAAATAGCCTTAGGGAATATAATGAAAATACGCAAATTGCGCTAAATATAAAACAAGGGCAGATTTTAGTCGAGGCATTAGACGCTAAAAATGTAGCAAGCCTTACATTATTAGCAAAGAATATGAAAGTAAAAGATTCCTTGCAAGCGCAAAATCTTCGCATATTATTAGGCTCTAATCAAATAAGCTTTTCACCCATTACTCTACTTTATAGACCCATTAAACTAAATGATGAGGGTAAGACAGAGGCGTTAGCATTAGATGTTGCCTATTTGGGTAGCGTGCTATCAAATAAGATATTCATAGTAGCCACAGATGAGGGCGTAGGGATAAAGAACTCTGGGCTAATGGCTAGTAATGCATCACAACATAGTGGAGATAATGGATTCATATTAAAAGCAAATGGCAAGATAGAAATATCTAAGCCCATAGAGGTTACTACTAGGGCTGGGATTCTAAAAGCAAGTGTTGATGAGCTAGATTCTACAACTTCGCAATCAGCAAAAATAGCCCCCATGCTTTATTCAGAATCTTCTATTGATATAAAAGCAAAAAGCATTGAAAATAACTCAATCATACATGCAAAAGAAGATATAGTTATTGCTGCGGATTCTGTGCTTAGTAAAGGCTCTGCTGATATTGAAAAAAGGGTTATATCTAAAGAGAAGTTCGAATCTTGGCATCCAACTATAAATCACGCATTTGGTAGTCATGGTGGCACAGATAAAAAACACACTACATATACTTATGATATTGTCAACTATGATGAATATATTAATGAGGATACATATTCTCCAAGTATGATATTGGGTAAAAATATCAGAGTAGAGGCAAATGACTTCATCAATGATACGGGCATTATCTATGCTAGCCAGTCCTTTGACAATAATGCAGCTAACTTTAGCAATCTCTCCCCTACTCTGCGAAACATTACAAGCTATGAAAATGGCAAAAAGGTAGACTATGATAGATACGGTAAATGTACCTTCTTATTGCAATATGTTAACAAAAATATGTTTTGTGGAAGCACTTATACCTCATCATCATTTACCCGTGCTAGTCAATATAGCCTGCTCGACTTTACTGCACCAAGTATTGATTATAGCTTGATTGAGAATAATTCCTATGATGTTGTATCTTTAGCTCTTGATTCCATAAAATTTCAGCCAGATGCATATCAGAGCGATTATCAAAGCTTCATTGCTTCAGATGGATTTAAAAGACATTTAAAAAATGCGGGCTTACAGTTTGTAGGCAATAATATCACACAGGCTACATATATAGACCCTATTAATACGCTTAAACAAAATAATGACTATATGAGCTTTAGACTTCCAGCCCCAAGAAATATAGATAATAGAAATATAAACAATGCCAATCTAAAAGTAGGCGTATGGGCGAACTCTATCAATATAAACTCTACTAATGTCCTAAACTCCTCTAGCATTAGCTCTGATAGAAACATGATGATAAACGCAGATTTCATTATCAACAACAATGGCAAGCTAGTTTCTACAGAGGGATTAGATCTAAATGCAAATACCTTCAATCAAAGCGGAGGAGCAATCAATGCAAAGTCAATTGCCATTCGTGCAGATACAGCAAATATACAATCAAGCACTTTAAGCAATTCAGCAAAGCAGATTGCTTATAAATTTAAGTTTAATAGCAAACAAGATATATTTAAAAACCCATACAAAGTATCATATATAGATTCTACTTCTAGTAATACTACCTTAGGCTCTATGGCTAATATTTCAGGAGATAGCATTAGCATATTTTCTAATAAGTCTAATATTTCAGGCGTGAATATAAACGCTAAAAACGACATAGCAATAAAGTCCAATTCACTAAAAATCGATACCATTGAAACAAATGATAAATATAGCGATTTAGTAGCTATACATGAAGATACAAAGCAAATAACTACAAGCATTAGCGGTAGAAACATCTCACTTCAAGCAAGCAAAGATATGAATCTAGTCTCTGCAGATATAAAGGCACAAGATAGCCTAACCCTAGAATCAAATGGAGATATAAGCATTGATACAGCCCAAAATACAAATAAATCAAAAACAGAAAGAATTGATAAAGAATCTAAATTTTGGGATAAAGACACAAAACAAATTTTCTCTAGCACTACTACAACGAAAACTACACAGGTATTTAAGACAACAAATATAGCTTCAAACTTCACTGCAAGCAACATAACCATAAATGCCACTAATAATCTAACTGCATATAATCTAAACTCAAATGCAGATACTATAAATATGAATGCTAACAATAATATAGCATTAAGCAATAAAACAGATAGCTCTAATACTATAATAGATACTAAAAAGAAATTATTTAAAAGAGTATCATATATAGATTCTACTTCTAGTAATACCACCTTAGGCTCTATGGCTAATATTTCAGGAGATAGCATTAGCATATTTTCTAATAAGTCTAATATTTCAGGCGTAAATATAAACGCTAAAAATGACATAACAATAAAGTCCAATTCACTAAAAATCGATACCATTGAAACAAATGATAAATATGGTAATTTGGCAGCTATGCATGAAGATACAAAGCAAATAACTACAAGCATTAGCGGTAGAAACATCTCACTTCAAGCAAGTAAAGATATGAATCTAGTCTCTGCGGATATAAAGGCACAAGATAGCCTAACCCTAGAATCAAATGGAGATATAAGCATTGATACAGCCCAAAATAAAAATAAATCAAAAACAGAAAAAATTAATACTACACACAAACTTTTCTCTAGCACTACCAAAACAGAAACTACACAAGTATTTAAGGCAACAAATATAGCTTCAAACTTTTCTGCAAGCAACATAACCATAAATGCCGCTAATAATCTAACTGCATATAATCTAAACTCAAATGCAGATACTATAAATATGAATGCTAACAATAATATAACATTAAGCAATAAAGCAGATATCTATAATACTATAATAAATACTAAAATAGAAAACTCTGGGCTACGCTTTGAAAGCAGCAATGGATTCTATGGCATGAGTATAGGCAAAGATACTAAAAAGACGAATCAAAACAATCTAGCCAATATACATAATAATGCTTCTCTAAATGCAAACAGCATATCAATGAATAGCAAAGATATAAATATAGAATCTAGCGACTTAAAAGCTAAAGATTCTATAGCTCTAAATGCAAATAATGTAGATATAAAATCGCTAGATAATGAATATAAAAATACAACTACAGAAGAGTTTAAATCTAATAGATTTAGTATAGGCATAAAGTCAAAAGAAGTAAATGATTTATCTATAAATATCCTAGCTAAAAACCCAACTAAACGAGCTTTAAACAAGATTCCTGCTAATTTTACACAAAACTTCGCTACTAAAATTAATCCTGCCAAAGTAGATTCATTTGGCTTTAAAGCAGGCTTCACGCATAAAAACAATAAAAGTACCGATCATTCATTTAGCACTTTTGCCTCTAGCTCAAATATCACTAGCGATAATATAGCTATAAATTCGCTAAATGATACCAATATCATAGGATCAAATCTTAACAGTCAAAATATAGCCCTAAGAGGTGAAAATATAAATATAGAAGCAGCCAAAGAGTTAAATACTACAAGCAAATCAGAAAATAATACTACAATAGATGCGAGTTTAGAATTTAACATAGGGAAAAAAGGAAGTGCTGAGGGCTTAAGTCTAGGCGGCAGCTATGCTAATCAAAAAACAGAATCTAGTAGTAAAAATATTACACATAAAAGCTCTAGTATAAAAGCTAATAACCTAATAATACAAGCCAAAGATTCTACAAATATAATAGGCTCAAATATCGATAGTAAAAAAGCTAATATAAATACAACAAGCTTTAATCTAAAAAGTGCGGAAAATACTAGCGAATATTCTAGTAAGGAAAAAGATATATCAGTAGATGCAAAGCTTACATATAACGGCACATACGGTGTAGATGCAAATGTTAGTAATAATCAAACAAATGAAAAAACAGAATCTAAAAGTAATCTAGCCTCAAATCTTAATGCTAATGATTTTATACTTAATGCAAGCAATAATACTAATATAATAGGCTCAAATCTAAATGCGAATAATGCAAGTATAAGCACAAATAATCTAAATTTACTAGCTTCAAATGATACTAATAACAGAAATTTTAATAGCTTTGGTGCATCATTTAGTGCTTCATTTAGCAAAAATATCCTTAATAATGGCATGAAATTTAATGTTAATGGCAAGTTAAATAATCTAAGCTCTAATACTTATAATAGTGCTAAGTTAAATGCCAATAATTTAAATCTTAATATCAATAATAATCTTAATCTAATAGGTGGAAATATAGAATCTAAGTCTCTAAATACAAATATAGCCAATGATGTAAATATAGCTAGTTTACAAGATAGTGAAAGTAGATTTAATATAGAAGCTAGCATTAGTAATTCTAATAGCCTTATCCCTAAGCTTAATAGTGCTTTAAGCTTTGGCAATCATAAAAATGTAAAATTACAAAGCGGTATAAACACAGATACTATAAATATGAATGTAGGCAGTAATATTGCTTTAAGCGGTGCATATATAGATAGCGATAATGGAAATATAAACGCAAATTCTATATCACATAATAATTTAAGCAATAGTTCATCATATTCTCAAATATCTAACAATGTTTTCAGAAGTGAGTTGCCCGGTATTGGGCTAGATTCTGGCTATACTTTATCTAGTATTAGTCATAATATTGCCCTTAATGCCAATGGTAATGTGCTAAGAAGTAATTCTATAAATAAACAAGTAAAAAATCAAGCTGAAATTATCCCGAAAAGGATGGATATCATAAATAAAGCTATATTCGCTCCAAAATCTCTTGTAAAAGATTATATTATAAAGGATGAATTAGATTCTATAAAAGATTTTGCAAATAAGCCGATTAATTATATAGCAAATAATCTTAATAAAGGCATTAAAGTAAGATTGATAAACGATGGCATAAATAGTTTATCAGACAATGCTAAAAAATCTATTAATAATAAGATTGATAGTGGTGTAGACAAAACATTATTAAAGCCTTTGGATGTTAGTATAGCAAAAGCTATATCTAATGGAATTAAAGCAGCAAAAAATAACAAAAAGTAGGTGAAACATGAAAAAATTAAATCTTACATTAATATCTACCTTAGCATTTATGAACGCTGTATATGCAGATTCTAGTGATAGATTTGCAGTATTTTTCTTAGGCGGTGGAGTAAATGGCATCTATAATATAAGCAGGCTAACAGAACTACAGCCTGTTGATTATAGTAGCATAGCTAATACTTTTCCAAATTTTAGTTCAAGTAGCAATGTTATCAATAGAATGTGTAAAAGTGGCACTTGTGATTTAAGTAGTTTAGGCGGTGGTCTAGGTGTTGAGGCTGGAGTAAAGCTTCGTCCTTTTAGCTTTTTAGAGTTTGACTTATGGGTTGGATTTGATTATTCTGCTATGCTTGATAGTGGCGACTATCCGAACTCTATAAAGCTAAAAAAAGAAATAGGGGGCTTTGATTATAAAAATACATATAAAGACGGCGAGTATGATAGTGTATGGCCTGATCTTATGCACTTCTCTTTTAATGCTACTGCTACCTTTAGGGTGAAACGTTTTGGATTTACAGGGGGTATTGGTGCTAGTATATGGGATAAGTCTTATAATATCAAATTAAAAAGACAAAAAGATTTTTTTAATGATGAAAAAGAAGAAAAAAATAAAAGTGGTGGTGCTAATGGCGTTTCTTTAGATCTTATACTAGGCTTAAGCTATCGTTTGGGAGAAAATAAAGGGACACAAGAAATCGTAGCAAGATTTGTAATGCCATTTAGAGAAATGGTACACCAAGAAAGTGGAAATAATGGGTATGTAGACTACAACGAGAGAACGACTTTACATCCATATATGATAAATATCTTTTATAGGCATTACTTTTAGAATCGCAAACGTTCACATAACTAGCAATTTGCTAGCCTATTGTATGTAGATAATATTATCTATATACAATAGGCTAAACAATATGATTATAAGCCTATAAATTATTTAATTATTAAGGAGATTATTATGAAAAAATTATTAGTAGCAGGTTTAATTAGCTTTAGCCTAAGTGCATCTTTAGCAGAAGCAAGATTCTTTTTAGGAGTTGAAGGTGGATGGGGTAAAGGGGAGACTACATTTGAAAATAAAGTAGTGAAATATGGTGAATTTACAAATTCGAAAGCTATGCACGGTTGGCTTGCCCTATTAAATATAGGTGGCGAGTGGATGTTTAATGAAATGATTGGCATGAGGACATTTTTATCGCTTGGTTATGGACAAAATTACTTTGTTGAAAAAACATTCCACGATATTGAATTAGGCATTAATGCCGATATGATCTTAGATTTGTATAATAATGGCTCCTTTTCTTTTGGATTATTTGGTGGTATTGGTAGTGGATATAACTCAACATTTGAAAAGTTTGGATTCGCAGGAATAATAATTGGAACAAATATTCCAATATATGGAAGAGCTGGTTTAACATTTGGACTTGGAGAAAATAGCAGGGTAGATCTTACAACATACCTACCTATAGCATCTTATAACGTTATTGGATTTAAAGGTGGTCTTGGTGAACTAAGTGAAGGTGACATCAACGATTTAAATAAATTTGGAATTGCTGGTGCATACAACCCAATTAGATTTACATTAGCATATAGATACATTTTCTAATTCTAACCATGTCTAATAGAACCGACAAAAAACGTTTTGTTTCATCAAGGAATACAAATAAGATATTATTATCTATCTGTATTCCTACATTTTTCATCAATGCGTTTTTAGCTCCTAGCATTGCCTCACAAGGCAAAGAGACTTTATGTTTCCCTATTCATAAAATATATTTCTCCTCCATTTCAAGTTATCTATATCCAACAACAAAACTACAATCAGATGAAACAATAGATGATGATAACGGCTTTATAACAAAACAATTTCCATTTACAAAAACCATAATAAAGCCATATTTAAATCAATGCTTAAATGGGCAAGATATAGTCTCTTTATTACAAAATCTAAATGAAACAGCGATCAAAAATGGGTATATAACCACTCACTTTGGCATAGGTGAGCAAGACCTAAGCTTAGGAGAGCTTGAAGTTCGCACTCAAATAGGTAAAATAGGAGATATAGACTATCAGAGTAATGGCAATATGCTTTTCTTTAAAAAGGACTTTGCTATCAAGCATGGTGATATTTTGAATCTAAAAAAGCTAGAACAAGGTGTATCAAATCTAACAAAGATAAAGCATATTGATACAAATATGAAAATACTACCAACATATAGTGATGATATGAGCGATGTTCTAATCACACTTAAGAAAAAGGGGATTCCATTATCTGGGAAATTTATATTTGATAACAGCAGCACATTATTTGACCATTATCAAAGCACACTGCTATTAAATTATGAAAATCCTCTAAAATTAGCAGATACCCTAACATTATATTTACTAGGCTCAATCCCTTTTAAAAATAAACCAATTTCAAAGAATTATAATCTATACTCCTCAATTAGCTATGCCGTGCCTATTCGTAGATTCTTACTTGAAACAAATCTAGCATATTCCAAAAATGCGTTGCAAATTCCTTTAAGTAATTTCACATTAGATTATCATAGCTGGAGCTTTAATATAGACACAAAGCTTAGCTATGCCCTTTTAGCAAACCAAAAGCATAATATATCTATCGGATTTAGTCTTGGCTCTAGAATCTCCAATAGCTTTATAGAAGATGTAGAGCTAGTAGTGCAAAGGCAAAGAATCTTACAATACTCTCTATTTAGCCAATATGCCCTAACTCTTAGTCCATATAGATTCTCAATTAATCTTAGTATCTTACATGGCTTTTCAATGCCTACTCCAGTATCATCTAGTTTTAATTATATTGTCCCAACGCTCAATCTATATGCCTATGTTCCATTTAAGATTAGTAAGTTTACTACAATATATACCGCTAGCATTAGGACGCAAGTAGCTCAAAATAGACTTTATGCAAATGAGCAAATCTTAATCGGTGGATTATATGCTGTAAGGGGATTCCAAGGAATAAATCTATCAGGTCAATTTGGAGTTATATGGCGTAATGATATATCTGTATATATACCAATGTTTAGTAAATCTAAATGGGAACTAACCATTGCCCCAAGTATTGGGATTGATGCAGGATATATTAAAAATTTGCTAAAAAATCAAATTACAAATCTACCAGATTCTGGTGTGTTTTTATCTGGTGCTGGTATAGGATTGCAATGTATATTAAAGCACTTCAACATACAAACATGGTGGCATTTTCCAATTTATAGTGCCAATAGATTTAAAACACAAAGTTTCTTTTTTGCTATGTCTACAAATTGGTAACTTCTACCCAATACTTATTGTCAATAATAAATGTGTATTATGCAACTTTCAAATAAAATAAAAGCGGTAAGAGAATATAAGGGTTTTACACAGGTTTAATTATCACAATATAGTTGAGTATATTTAGATTCCATAAAACGATATGAAACAAAAGATAGCAGCAATATCACCGTTGATAACTTAATAAAAATCCCAGGGGGGTTTGGACTTTGAACTATATTATTTTTCTCTCAGATGAAATGTCCCTAAGTTGTCCTTAAGTCTCAAAAAAAGATTCATTAGTATCCCTTAGTCAAAATGATTTGTCTCCTAGTTAAAACGACTTATTCATCAGAGAGCAATCAAATGACATTATCCAAATCCCAGTTTATTATGATGTCTATGCAAGTGCAGGAGCAGGGCTTGTTAATGATAAGCATATAACGCAACATGTTGAGCTAAATAAGGACTTCCTGCGTTCGCGTTTTGGGCTTACTTACTTTGTAGATTTATCAATTATTAGTGCTAGAGGCGATTCTATGCTACCCATAATACCGCCTCATTGCAAGCTTTTAGTGTAAAGCGAAGCTTCTTTAGTAAAGCAAGGCTTCTTTAGAAAAAGACATGCCAAGAGAGGGGCAAATCTGCATTGCTCGCATAGATGATGAATTGTATATCAAACGCCTTCAAAAACGACCAAAATACAAGCTTATAAGCGATAATAAAAGCTATGATGACATCTTGCTAGAGGGAGAAAACTATGAGATTTTGGGCGTAATAGTAGGTTTATTTCAAAAGATGACCTAATATTATTTATTATATTTGTACATCAATGTCCATTAGTCAATAAAATGTCCCTCAATCATATCCCTTAGTAGATTCCTAAGTTAATAAACATATATCTAATACCCCATAAATGTCAGTTATTCGCTTCAAATATAGCCTTATTAATTTTTACTATTTAAACATTTAAAAATTTTTGTTTAAAGGTGTTAAATGTCCTAAAATACGCACTTTCATGACTCTGTAAATAAAACACAAACACAAAGCCCTAATGCAAATAGCACTGCGGAAGTATTGCAAGATGATTTTAAGGGTTGTAGCTCTTTTTCTGCGGAGGCTAGTCTAAACGACTGCCGCACGCATACTGCGTTAGCAGTCTGCCCACACCTGCACAACAAAAAGGGCTACTCCGTTATGCAGTGCCAACGGCACAAATCCACACCTGCAAAAAGCACTTGCAAGACAACGCAGTTATGTAAGATTAAATCCTTTGGTGCAGGCAAAAAGATAAGAGGCACAAACTTTTTAAGCATACGTCCAGACTTAATAATATGTGATGATATAGAAAATGATGAAAACACAGAGAGTAAAACACAAAGAGACAAGCTTTATAAATGGTTCAATAAAGCGATACTAAAGCTTCCAAGCCGCTTAAATCCGCATTATAATATAGTTGTAGTAGGCACAACCCTGCATTATGATAGCCTGTTACAAAGGATAAGCCAGCGAAATGACTTTGCTACTTTTAACTTTCCCTTATTATTACAAATGCCAAGCAATCTAGACGTCTTAACAAAAGAGAATCTAGCCACATTTAAACCAAAGGGCTATAAGCTAGATGATGAAGCATTAAATATCAAAGAAATCTTAAGCGATTACTTAGAGGATAAGGCAAGCTTTTATAGCGAGTTTCAAAATGAGCCACTAGATAAAGATAATGCACCTCTAAGCAACTATACTACTTACACAACACTGCCAAAAGAGCTAGAAATTTGTGTGATAGGCATAGATCCAAGCCTTGGTAAAAGCCGCAGTGATTATTTTGCATTATCTACACTTTTCTATGATAGAGCGCAAAAGAAGCTTTATGCAAGCTCTAAGGGCTATAAACTCACACCCGATAAAATGATAGATAAGATTCTATCTTTGTATATAAAAACGCAAAGCCTCACGCAAAACATAACTATCGCGTGTGAGAGCGTAGCATTTCAAGAGTTTTTCAAAGATGAGCTAAAGAAAAGATTCCAAAACTTAGGGATATTTGCCCCAATTATTGGCATTAAAAACACACAGAATAAAGCAATCCGTTTAGATAGCCTAGCCCCACTCTTAAGTGAGGGTGATTTGCTGATTTACGAACAAGATAATCTATTAAAAGAAGAGCTAGATACCTATCCTAAATGCCCACATGATGACTTGCTAGATAGCATAGACATAGCAAAACAAGCAATGAACACGCATGCGGCTATAAATTATAAAGTAGCACTTCATGCACAAAAGGAATTTGGCAAACATTTTAGAGCATTAAAAGATGAATTATAAAGGATAAAAATGGCACTTAAAGATATTTTTAAAAGCTTTTTTAAAAAGGCAACTACTACACTTAATCCAACATATATGAACGATATTCCAGCAAGCATAAATTATAAGCAAGTAAAAAATGCCTTGCAAAATCAAAGCTTAAGCGAAGTCATTTCTACATTTGAGTTCTTTAAACGCTTTGATACACAAATATCAAGTGAGATTAATAAGAGAAAGACACAAGTAACAAGGCTACCCTTCATCATAAAGTCTAGTGATGAAGCGCAAAATACATTTTTAAAAGACTTCATTACACATAGAGACTTTAGGAAGATTCTATTTGATTGTGCAAGCTCTATTCCTTATGGCTTTAGCGCATTCTTGCTAAATTGGCAAAGTAAAGAGGGCAAAATATTACCAAAGCTAGATTATATAAACCATAGATACTTTGAGAGTGATGAGTTTTTTAATACCTACATTGAGCAGGGGGGAAATAGAATCTATTTACATGAGAGTGAGGATATATTTACGCTATATCACCCAAGCGATTCAGGCAATATTATAGAATCAAGCCTTATGAATAAGATAATAAGTCTAGCTAGCCTAAAACATATAGCTATATCAAGATATATGAGCTATTTAGATAGCTTTGCAGTCCCACCTTTAATAATTAAAAGCGAAGCCCTAACTTCTAAAGAAACAAGCGATATGATTATGAGTTCAGCCCTAAAGCTAAGAAGCAATGGCGTAGGGCTTTTTAGTCAAAATGATATATTAGAAGTATTGAATGGCAATGTAGATAAAGGCACATTCTTAGAGTTTATTAGATATTGTGATGAGGCTATATCTAAGGTTATCACAGGGCAGGTATTAGCAGGCAATAGTGTGCAAAATGGCACGCAAGCTTTAGGCAGTGTGCATGAAAATATCACAAGAAATGTGCTTGAATATGACGCTAATATATTAGCTGAGAACATCATGCCACTTTTACATAAGACATTATCTTATAACTTTGCAAATGTCGCAGCTTTTAGATTTGAGCTTGATACAAATACAGAAAAAGATGAAAAGCTCCAAGCAGAAGTATATAGCATGCTATCAAACATGGGCATTAAAATCCCATTACAACACCTAGAAAAGACTTTTAAAATAGAGGGTTTAGAGTATAGAGATATGCAAGGATTCCCAGTTAGCACAATAGAGGAGAGATTAGGCAGTGTTGCGCATAATAGCTTGCAAGACAAAAAATCACAAAAAGAGCACAACAAAACAACCACATATAAGCAGCTTCCATTAACAGAGCTAGATAGAGCATTAGAGAGCCTAAAGCCCAAAGATAGCTTTGATATAGAATCTTTGCTAAAAGATTGCTTAAGCTTTGAGGAAGCACAAAAAAAGATATTTGACTCTTTTAGCGGAGAGGAGCTACTAATAAAAGAGCAAGAACTAATGGCATATATGCTACAAGCAAATCTATATGGCATGCAACAAGCAGGCGCAAAGGGGATAAATGAATAATCCATTAATAAGCCTAGATTTCACAACGCCACCTTATGAAGCAATAGCAGCCCTATCAGCCAAAAAGCCTACACTCTTAAAGGACTCCCCTGCACAAATAAAGCATGACTTCTATAATAAAGCATTTGTAGTTAGCGGTGTAGCAGATATTGAAATGCTAAGCACAATACAAACAAGCCTAGTAAATGCCCTAGCAAAAGGGCAAAGCTTTAATACATGGAAAAAAGAGATAAAGCCAATATTAGAAAAAAGAGGTTATGGTGAGCTAAATAAAAGTAGATTAGAGAAAATCTATCATACAAACATACAAAATGCCTATGCACAAGGACGCAAAAAGGCACAACTAAATATGAGTGCACCTAGCCATTATACAACAATAGACAAACTAAGCGACACAGCAATAGACAAGGATATAGCAAAATATGATGATGGAATCTACTTTCGCTATGTAACAATGCAAGATAGCAGGGTAAGGGCAGAACACGCAAGATTGCATAATGTCATACTCCCACGAAAGCATCCATTTTGGGATAAATATTATCCACCAAATGGCTTTGGTTGTAGATGTAGTGTAATGACACTTTATGCTAATGACCTAATCAAAAAGGGCTTAAAACCTACAAGCCATATTCCACAAGATATAAATGACATAGACACAATAGACTTTACACCAAATAATGCAAATGATGATTTAAGAAATATCATAGAATCTAAGCTAAAAAACTATGTCAATAATGAGAATGCTACAAATGCCCTGCATAAAATCTTAAAAGAGATAGAGAAAAGAAATAAGCGTTTTAAGCGTGTAAATGAGTTATATATACAAAGTGCACTAAATCAAGATAAAACAAAAGATACTGAAAAGATTGTCATTGCAAGGGCGACAGATAAACTAAAGGCACAATTAAGCACAACAGAGAGTGATATATACCTAAGTGGTTGGACATTGCGCACACATACACACCATGACAATGTAGATAGCTTTGATTATAGTTTAATTGAGGACATGTTAGATAAGGCTTATAAAAGCAAAAGTAGCAGAGATAGACACGAAATATTCTTTATGAAACTAGGGTATTACTATAAAGCTGTATTTAAAAGGGCTGTAAATGATGAAGGTAAAGATGAGATATTCTTGCAAAGTTTGGTAAAGAGCAACAAAGAGATTAAATATTAGTTAGGGCAGCCCATACCCAACAAGAGGTGATAGAGTCCTACGGCAATATCGTTACTTTTTCCCATTAGCTCACTTGGGCAAAGTGAGGGGTGGGATATACACCACGATAGGTAAAACCTCTATGAATGGAATTATAGCATAGGCTCGCAATGTCAATAAAATAACATTAAATCCTACTTAATATTTAAATGCCTTAACACAATCTCCCTTATATCCTGCTCTAAAGCCTTTGGAATCTCTGCTTTTTCATTCACAGGCAAGAAGGGACGAGCAGGGATATTTATCTTTAAGCCTTTACCAGCCTGCCCCCCAAGCTGATGAATAGGGGCATATTCTAGGTTTGTGCCAATGCTTACACTTCCTTGCACACTATCTTTATTTTGTTTAATATCTTTAACTCTTGCATTTATGCTAGATTTTAATGTGCCGCTCTCTCTTAGAATCTTACTGCTTTTTTTGCTTTTTAGTGTCTTTTGTGAAAGAGGCTTCCATTTTTCATTAAATGGGCTTTTTTCTTGCTCAAAGCTTAGTTGTGATTCATTATAAGCTGCATTTGAGATTTCATGTAACATTGGTCCTAGATTATCTACTTGCTTTATGGTGTAGTCTATATCTTTTATTAATTGATTTAGTGATATTTTCATTGTGAATCCTTTTTTTTGTGAAATTTGCAAAGATTTTTATTATGATATGAGCTTTATAATATCGCTAATTGTCATGTTTGCTAGTAAGGGCAAACTGCTACGCAGTGTGCGAGCGAAGCGAAACATCTAGTAGGCGAAACATATCAAGGGTACTAAACATCTAATTTATCTTTAATTATAAAGGATCTACATGCACTATTTAGAAGAAATATGTATTGCTTATAAAAAAGGCATGAGCTTTGAAAAGATATGCAGAAAATATGGAGGTATAGGCATTTATGTCCCAAAGGTAAGCCCAGAAGCAAAAGATAGAATAATAAAAGAGTTTAATGGTGGGAACTATGCCTTTTTAGCATATAAATATAATTTGAGTGAGAGCACTATAAGAAAGCTTATAAGAGAGGACAGGAAGAGGAAGAGGAATTGTCAATATTAGCGTTTGTTTTCCTTTTTGTCTTTTAATTCTTTATCTTGCTTGTAGAGTAAATACACAGCATATACAGCCAATAATCCACTAATAAAAGCCATTACATTTAAAACTATCTCATTCATTTTGACTTCTTTTTGTCATGTTGAGTAGTTTTCCGTGCGTCATTCTGAACCTTTGCGTCATTCTGAACCTTTAGGTGAAGAATCTAATAATCATGCATCCCTCCACCCGTGTCATGTTGAGCGTTAGCGAAACATCTGTTACATTGTCATGTTGAGCCACTACTCTGTCATGTTGGGGCAAAGCCCGAAACATCTTAGAATCATCTAAAGCCTAACATTGTGATTCTAAATACTTCTCTACATCTTGCACTTTCTTTACAATATTTTGCAATGTATCGCTAAGTAGCCATAGCTCTTGCTCCTCTACTTGAAGCTCTTTTACGCCAATGCTAAGAAACATAGCAATATGTGCTAAAGCAGTTATATCATGATGAATATCATTTAAAGCATCGATTGCGTCTATTTTTGATTGTATTTGTGTCATAGCACACCTTCTTTTAGGACATTTTCTATCGCACTTTTACTTCTTTGGACAATCTGTCCTATTTGTCTTATGCTCTTGCCTTCTTTTCTTAAAGAGAGAATGCGAGCCTTTTCATTAGCACTTAGCCTTTGCCCATAGTGCTTTGATACTACTTTTGCTTCCAGCTCTTTAGATATATTTCTATCATAGAGATTTAAAAGCTTTCTTTGCAATGTAATGACTTCATCTTTTAAGTTTTCATTCTCTCTTTTTAAGCAATCTTTGCGGGAATTAGAATCTTTTAGTTCAGAAATCAAAGTAGATTCTATATTTGGATTTAAATAATAGCCTCTCTTTCTAATGCTTGGCAATACTTCACTTACTACCCATTGCCTAAAGGGTTTAGCTTTTGGTTTATCACTGCGCATTAGCACAAAGTAGAGTTGAGGCTCTGTTATCATACTAAATTCTTTAATACCATAGCCTGTATCAAAGCTAGAGGAATTTAATTCCCCCAGCTCAAACTCCGCTTTTATTGCATTTGCAACCTTATTAACAGATTCTAGCTCCAACACTTTACACACATCAGCAAGGCAAAACAAAGGATTTTGATTACTACCTATAACTCTAACTTGTCCTAAATCTTTATGATTAAATATTTGTAGTTGCATATTAATCTCCTTTTAAAAGTAGTTTAGTTCTTTAAAAGGGATTGTTCATTTGCTTAAAGTCAGTGTTGCTCGCCTTTTGTAAAATAGAGTTTATACGCTAAAAACGCACACAAGCCAATTGTTACTAATGTAAGTATTATTTGTCCCATTTTTTGCTCCTTTCGTCTAATTTTATGGACATATACATAACGCACACGCTACCTAATGAAATAATTATCGGCATAATACCAAAATCACCATTAAGTAGGGCAAATGTTCCATTGACAAATAAACCTAAGCCTATATTTTTTGTTAAATCATACATAAATTATAGCAATCACATCAAATAAACTTAAATCAACAATCCAATTTCAAAGAACAATCAAACATATTATTTATGTTAGATATTAGAAGTATAACACATTAAAAGTTTAAAATCAAGTATTCTAATATATATTTTATGTTTTATATGATAAAATAACACTTTAAAAGTGTTGTTTTGCAAGTATCGCCTTAAGTGTGTAGAAATCCTGAAGTTGCTCCTTAAGCCTTGTGTTTTCTAGGTAAAGCTCTATGGCTCTTGTAAGCGGTTCGCTTATATTTTCCTGTCTTGATGCGTTATTTATAGCACTCTCACTATACCCAATCTTCTCGCCCAATTCTCTATATGTCAATCCCAATTCTTTACATGTCTTTTTAATCAAATTATCACTTTTTTTATCTGTTTTATCTTGTGCTTTATCTACTAAGTCATGCTCCGCACTTTCTTTGTCATGTTGAGCGGAGCGAAACATCTTAGAATCTAGCCTTGTGGCTTTAGTCTTTTTATCTTGCATAGTTATCCTTATATTTGCATATCATATTATCTTTGCCCTCTATAATCCATATTATTTATATACTTTATGCACTGCGCTCTTGCTCTTTAGATATATTTCTATCATAGAGATTTAAAAGCTTTCTTTGCAATGTAATGACTTCATCTTTTAAGTTTTCATTCTCTCTTTTTAAGCAATCTTTATGAGAATTAGAATCTTTTAACTCTGCGATTAAAGTAGATTCTATATTGGGATTTAGATAATAGCCTCTCTTTCTAATGCTTGGTAGGACTTCAGAAGTTACCCATTGCCTAAAGGGTTTAGCTTTTGGTTTATCACTGCGCATAAGCACAAAGTAGAGTTGTGGCTCTGTTATAAAGGTTGCTTGCTGTGTCCTACCTAAGCTATCTTGTATGGGGTAGATTAAATCTACCCCACCTTCAAACTCCCTGTTTATCGCATTTTTAACATCAGAGACATTGCCTATCTCCAACACCTCACAAATATCCCTAAGGCAAAATAAAGGATTCTCATTACTGCCTATAACTCTAACCTGTCCTAAATCTTTATGATTAAATATTTGTAGTTGCATATTAATCCTTTTTAGATTCTAAATCTTTTACTCTTTTTTGCAATTTATCAACTTGATAAATAAGTCCTACAATGATAAGCACTTCTGCAATTTCCAAAATATCACCAAATATTTCCATTTTTCAATCCTTTATGCTAAAATATTAAGAAGATAAATGAGAACCCCGCCTATTTGCTGTCTAGGCGAGGCGTAACCCTTATGTGTTAAGAGTTACATAGATTTTTACAATCAAGTAAATAATCTTTAAAACTAATATCGTGATTACTAGTTTTTTTCTCATTTTATCCTCCTTCCGTAGACGTATTATTTACTGCCTACAAAAGAATTATAACAAAAATAATACGAGTTTGTCAATAATTTTAACTTATTTTATACTTTATTTTTAATTAAATAGCGTATTTGTTACGTTCTTGTAGTTAGTTTTTGAAGTATTGATGTTAATTCATCAAGTAGATTTTTTTCTTCTTCTAATTCCTTGATTTTTAAGAACATTTCACATGCTTTTTGCATAGGAATAGAGATTTTATCAGTTCTGGCTGCTTTAGAAATAGCCTCTTCACTATACCCTATCTTTTCCCCAAGCTCTCTATATGTCAATCCCAATTCTTTACATGTCTTTTTAATCAAATTATCACTTTTTTTATCTATCTTATCTTGCATATATACCCTTTATTTACATCATTTTTCTTTGCAAGGCAATTACTTCATCTTTTAAGCTTTCATTCTCTCTTTTTAAGCAATCTTTATGCGAATTAGAATCTCTTAGCTCATTAATAAGGCTAGATTCTATATCTGGATTTAGATAATAGCCCTTTTTTCTAATGCTTGGTAGGACTTCAGAAGTTACCCATTGCCTAAAGGGTTTAGCTTTTGGTTTATCACTGCGCATAAGCACAAAGTAGAGTTGTGGCTCTGTTATCATGCTAAATTCTTTAATACCATAGCCTGTATCAAAGCTACCCACTTCTAGCGTGGATAGCTCAAATTCCCTTAAAACAGCTTCTTTTACTTTGTAGGTATCTTGTATTTCCAATATCCTACACACATCAGCAAGGCAAAACAAAGGATTTTGATTACTACCTATAACTCTAACTTGTCCTAAATCTTTATGATTAAATATTTGTAGTTGCATATTAATCCTTATTTTTATCCATACTAAAAACTTTATATGTTAAAGCACATAACCATATAATAATCACACCAAATAACAAATTTTCTAACATTCTTAACTCCTTTATGGTAGCATTAGGCATACACAAATGTTGGTTATTGGAGGCGGGCTTAAAGCCCTCCCTCCCACCCTACCATTATCTTAAGAACTATTAATCATTTTAATAATCCAAATGATAATGGCTACAAGTCTGGACAACTTGATTATTAAATCTAACCATTTCATTTGTGCATCTCCTTTCTTTGGATTTAAAAGTAGCTTTTTACTACTTTTATGACACAATTATAATATATTTTAATTCTTTTGTCAAGGTTTTTAGTATTAAAAAAAATATTTTTTACTTATTTAAAGGTAGCAATATACTACTTTAATAGTAGTCTTTTAATTGTGCGGAAGTCTTGTAGCTCGGATTCTAACTCATTGATTTTAAGCAACATTTGCAATGATTTTTCAACTTGCAAATTTATTTCATCGCTACTCGCAAGTCGCTTAATGCTGGCTTCTGTTAGTCCAATCTTCTCCCCTAATTCTCTATATGTCAATCCCAATTCTTTACATGTCTTTTTAATCAAATTATCACTTTTTTTATCTGTTTTATCTTGTGCTTTATCTACTAAGTCATGCTCCGCACTTTCTTTGTCATGTTGAGCGGAGCGAAACATCTTAGAATCTAGCCTTGTGGCTTTAGTCTTTTTATCTTGCATAGTTATCCTTATATTTGCATATCATATTATCTTTGCCCTCTATAATCCATATTATTTATATACTTTAGACTCTTATCCCATTTTGCAATCTTTCTTAAGCCAATAATCACCTTTGTAGCCTCACTCTTGCTTAAATTCTCAATAGATTCTATATCTCTTTTTGTTTGCTTTTTAAAAAACTCCTTTGCTTTTATATCGTTATATCTCACAATATTTAGCATATCTTCTATCATTAGGGCTTGATTTTTTGTAATTTTAGAGATGCTCTTTTTTCTTAAAGGTAGAAGCTGCGCCCTACCAATGCTATCTTTTAAGCAATAGTCTCTATCTTGTTTCTTACCATTAAATATGTCTAATACTTCCCATAGCTCCTTTATGCTTAAATCTTTAGAGCTTTCTACTCCATAGCGAACATGCAGCCACTCACTCCAAAATGAAGCAATATATAGCTCCTTATACCTTGCATGTGTATGGATTTTAGCTAAGAGAATCTAGCTTAATTCTTTTCACCGCCTTTTCTATCATATTAGCCCTATACGCAATGATAAACTCTTCAGCTTCCACTTCACTAGTAAATGGCTCACTCCATATTTGTAGGACTTTGCCGCCACGACCTATGCCATTGATACAAATAAAGGTAAAATTTTGCCTTTTAAGGTGCAAAATTCTTTGCCTCGCTGTTTTGCACGAAAACATGCTTTTCTAAGCTTTTTTAACAATATTATTTTGCAAAGCAAACTCCTTACCACTTATCCATTGTTTCATTTTTATCCCTTACTAATTTATAGCTATAATCCAATAACCACAAATGGAAAGTAGTTATTCAAGACTTATAGTCTATTTGTAGCTTAATTTATAAAGCTACTTTTAATCTTCAAAGTTTAAGCTTGCAACCACTTTTTTAGACTCATATATAGTATTTTGTCATGGTATATAGGCAAAGTTCAAATTTTTACGTTCACTTTAATTTAAGCAATACTTTACATCTTACAGCCATGCCTATTATCATTCAAGACAGTTTTTCAAAAGCCGCAGTATTATGTGCTATAATTACACTTTTTGAAATTGGTATAAATTATTATCGTTTGAAAACTAATGAAGTTTTATGTAAATAAAGCTATATGATTTAATTTTATAAAAAGTTCGTATGGATATAAATAGTCAAAAACACAATTATTAAGGATTTGAATGAGAATTTTTTACCTTTGTGTTATATTTGCCATAGCTCCAAATATGGCATTTGCCTATCTTGACCCTGGCACTGGATCACTTCTAATATCATCGTTTGTTGCAATTATTGCTTCGGGTATTTTTGTATACAAAAATATATTTTATAAAGTTATAGGTATTATTCGTGGCGGTAGTATTAAAAGGGCAAAAAATACCAGAAATAATGCACTTGTGTTTTATAGTGAAGGTAAGCAATATCACAATGTTTTTAAGCCAATTTTGGAATATCTAGATTCTATACAATATCCATATACCTATCTAACTTCATCAAAAGAAGACTTTTTACCATATTATAATAAATCTAAGTATATTTCTAATAATGCACAAATTAGTTTAGAATCTACCCCAGACACTTTAATGCCTGGCGAATACAAAAATAATAAACAAGCTACTTTTGAGTATATAGGGAGTAGCGATAGTAATAAAGCAATTACTAGATTAAATTCTCTTAGAGCTGATGTCGTGATGATGACTACACCACAGCTTGATGTCTTGCAATTGAAGCGAAGTAAGGGTGTAAAGCATTATTGTCATATAATTCATTCTTTGCCTCATGTAGATAATTATGAGATTTTTGCACTTGATTATTTTGACAGTGTTTTCACAAATTCGCCAATCCATACAGATTATATTCATGAAGTAGAGCGCATTCGCTCTCTACATACAAAGCAAGTTGTTATTACGGGTTGTAGTTACCTTGATGAATTGGCAAAAAAGCTTGAGGCTTATAAGAAAAGTAGCAAAAAAATTCGCTTCTTTAATAATGATAAAAAGACTATTTTGATTGCTCCATCATGGGGTAGAGAGGCAATTTTAAGGAAATATGGGCTAAAGCTTATTAAACCATTAGCAGATTCTAAGTTTAATGTAATCATTCGCCCCCACCCTCAAACTCTAATAGCGGAGAAAGAGCATATAGATAAGATAAAAGAGGCATTAAGTGGATATGATAACATCGCATGGGATACTAATAGGGACAATATCTATGCTATGGATAATGCAGAATTAATGGTTGGTGATTTTTCAGGCGTGTTGTTTGACTTTGTTTGTTTGTTTGAAAAACCAGTGCTTACACCGGATTTTAACTTTAATGTTATTGGGTATGATTTAGAAGATACAGGTCGCACTCCTTGGGTAGAATGGGCATTAAAACAAATTGGCAGAAAAATAAAAATAGAGGATTTAGATAATATAGCATATATCATAGAATCTATGTTGAGTTATGATGAACATGCAGATCAGCTAAAAGCCAATATTGAAGAGATGAAGAAAAATTTATGGCATTTTAAAGGAAAGGCAGGAGAAAAAAGCGCAAAGGAGATTCTAAAAATCCGCTTTAATATATTAAAAAATGAGCTAGGAGGACAAGCTCTTTTGTATGATGAGCTCCGTAGCTTAGAGGAAATAATAAAGGAAAAGGTAGCGTAGTAAATGATGTAAGCTTGCTTACTAAAGTTTTGCGAATTAGAGTATATAATGATAAATTTAGATTAAAGCATAGATATGTGCCAAAAATTCTTGATACCAAAACCTTGAATTTTTAAGAGCGAGATTTCTAAGTATTTAATAGATTCTAATAACAATACTAACAGTACCTAATATAGAAACATTTTATTAGCAAATTATAAAATGCCAAAATATGGATTATTGGTTTGCTATATGGTAACTACAATATATTATCAAATATGCTTTTGTTTTGCAAAAATATTAATGATTTTATCTAATAGCAAACACATTGCCTCCATTGCTAGCGATATTAATCTTAAAATAATAATTTATGGACTATAAAATGACTGAAATCTTATATTATATACTTTTGTTCCCATTAGAACAGCTCTTAGAATGGATGCTATATACATTGTTTAAAGCAACCAAAAGTGGTGCACTATCAATCATACTTTTAAGCTTATTGGTGAATCTATTTTTGCTTAAAATATTTCTATACACAGATAAAAAGGCAAAAGATGAAAGTGAGTTAAAGAAAAAGCTAGATTCTCGTATCAAAGCATGGAAAAGCGTATATAAGAGAGCAAAACTCTATGCTTTTACACAAACACTTTATAGACAGCATAACTACCACCCTATATATGCTTTGCGCTCACTGCTTGGCTTATTATTACAAATACCATTTTTTATAGCTATGTATGCAGTGATTGCCAATGCAGATTTTTTATTAGCAAAACCTTTTTTATGGATACATGATTTAAGCAAACCAGATTCTATACCATTTGGTTTATTTGGATTAGAATCTATTCACTTGTTGCCTATTCTAATGACACTTTTTACTTTGATTAACGTGATGATTGTATCAAAGGAATTGGGAGCTAGATTACAAGGTGCAGGTATTGCTTTGCTTTTCTTAGTTTTACTTTATTCTATGCCTAGTGCTTTAGTTCTTTATTGGACTTGTAATATGTTATTTGCCTTATTGAAGGAGTTATATAAGAAATACAAAAAAGCAAGTGAGATAGAATCTATACAATCCAATAAAACAATATCTACGCCAAATATTACAAAATCTAAAGACTTATTAACCATATCAAAAAGCAACTATAAGGGCATAATATTTTTATCAATTATCAATATATGCGTAATGATGTTTATATTTAATACTTATGCATTGATTGCAACGGATTTGGGGCAATTTGAGGCAAGTGAAATAAATATTATACTTGCAGCATCATTTGGTTGTGGCTTACTTATATCATTAATCTTTATATATTTATCAAGCTTTATTAACTCCTTAAAAGTATTAAAAATAACAGCAATAATACTTAGCGCAGTATTTATTATTGGGTTGCTTTATAGTCTTGTTTTAACTGGAGATTATGGACCTATGCAAGGTTTCACGTTTGCAAGACCATTAATATTAAATAATACTCAAATTACAATTGATATTATTGCTGTTATATGTTGCATTATGTGTGCATACTTTCTTAATAAGTCTAGGTTTATTAAAGGATTCTATAAAGTTTCATTAGCTACTTTATGTGTGGTTAGCTCTTTTAGTTTGTATAATATTACAATAGAGACTAATTCCAAAAAAGATATTATGCAAAAATATGCAAATGATAGAAATGGCGATAATAAAGACGATCCTATATTTGCATTCTCTAAAGATAAGACTAATATATTAGTAATATTGCTTGATAGGGCAGATGGCTACACTACCCATAGAATCCTAGAATCTAACAAAGAGCTTAGAGATAAATTTGATGGCTTTATTGATTTTAGGAATGCACTATCTAGCGGGAATCTTACTTTCTCTACACTAACAAGTGTAATTGGTGGGGAATATTACAGTGCACTTAATATAAATAAAAGAGCAAACAAAGACAAGACATTGCAATCTGCCATTAATGATGGTTATGCTAATACCTTTAATGCCTTTCAAAAGGCAGGCTATGCTACAGCAGGGATTATTGATTATCCTGCGGATACAGAGATTTATAAGAAGTTAGATAATAGTAGTAATATAGTTTTTAAAACAAATGCCTATAATGCCGAGTATGCCTTATACCATGATGTAAACATTAATGAAGGCGTCTCATCTCTTTCTAGATTAATATCTATAAGCTTATTTAAAATCTCTCCATATAGTATTAGACCTTATGTATATCGTGATGGAAGATTGCTCCTAATATTAAAGCATGGTATTTCAGGTGTGGTTGAAATAGCTGAAATGTATGCTCTTCGCACACGATTATCAAACACAGCACAAACTGATACCTTTAAATTCTTTCATAATAGCATAACTCACAATCCCTATGTATTAGACAAAGATTGCAATTTTGTAGATAATTCACCAAAGAACAAGCACCCAAATGATTTGCTTTATGGATTGATGAATGGACATTATAATGCAGAAAGTTGTGCATTAAAATGGCTAGGAGAAACATTTGACAAAATGAAAAAGCTAGGAGTATATGATAATACAGAGATTTTTATCACAGCAGACCATGGAGCTCAATACAAATATCTCCCTGTTAAAATGAGCTTTCATGTCCCTTTATTTTATAAGCCAATGCACAGCAGAGGAGAAATGAAGCAAGATGAAAGAGTGATTATGAATTATGACTTAGCAAGTATATTTTGCTCTCATCTAAAGAATGGCTGCCCAAATGTAAAAACAAATATTTTAGAAAACTATCCAAATCAAAGAGATGTAATCTTATATGAAAGTGATTGGAATAAAATAAGAAAAATAAATAAAGCCAATTACAAAATCGATTTAGAAAATTATTATAAATACAATTGGGGACATAATGAAATTTATGATTCTAAAAACTGGGAGAAAATTAGCATTGATTAAATACAATCACATAGACGAATTTATAGAATCTATACCTAAACTTAAGATATAATATCTTTGCACACCCAAACCTAATAAAAGGGGCTAAATTGAGAGCAATAATTCTTGCAGCTGGCAAAGGCACGCGTTTAACTCCAATGACACTAAATAAGCCAAAACCTTTGTTAGAGATAAGGGGTTGGGGTAAAACTATATTGGAAAATATGATATACTACTTAAGAAAATGTGGTGTTGATGATTTAATAGTTGTAAATGGATATAAGCATGAAATGTTTAAGCCACTTGCTAGTAAATTAGGCTTTAAGCAGATAGTAGTTGATGATTATGAAACCAAAAATAGCCAAGCCTCTCTTAAAGCTGCCGCAGACTATATAGAAAAAGGAACTTTTGTTCTAAATGGTGATTTGTATATACAACGCGATTTTTCTAATTGTATAAAGCACGACGTAAGTCAATTTATATCGCAGAAAATTCCAAAAAACACTAGCGGTTGGGCTTATATTACAGATGAAAACTTCAAAATAATTGACATAGATACAAATGCTACGAGTGGTTATGGAGATGGCATTGCATTTTTTGACAATCAAAACGACATTAAGATTCTAAAAGATGAACTAGCAAAGTGCAAAGATAATGAATATTGGGAACACATAATAGTAAGGTCGCTTGATAAAATTAATATTTATTCCTTTGAGTATGATGATGTATATGTAGAAATAGATTCATTTTATGATGCGCTGTATCATAAGCTTCTTACACCCGAAGAAATAGCCATACAATGTTCCGATGATGGCATAGCTTTGAGATTAGAAAGTATGACTAATGTGAATTATAAAATAAACTTTTTAGGTGAGCAAAAAGTAATTCGTATACCTGGAAAGGGCACAGAGCAGACAATAGATAGACAAGCTGAAAAGAATATTCTATCGTTAATAAATAATTTAAATATTGCTCCAAAAAGTGAATTTTATAGTAGCGATATAAAAATGACAAACTACTTGCATGGTTTTAGAAATGCAAATCTTGATGATTTAAACAATCTTTTATTTCTTGAACTTTTAATCTCGAATATAAAAAAATTGCATAGCATTAAGCTAGAACAACACAGGGATTTTAAGCCTATTTTAATGATTGATGAAATTAGGAATTATGAAAGGCTTGTAAATTTTAGCATAACAACCAAAGCAGAACATAAATTTGTCTTAGATATGGCGCGCAAACTTGATAATGGCAAATTTGTGCTATGCCACAGAGATTTACTACCATCAAACATACTTTATAATGGAAGTGAAATAAAGTTAATTGATTTTGAATACGCAGGCTTTAGCTCGCCGATATGGGAGCTTGGAAATCTAAGTGCTGAATTAAAGCTAAATGATTTCCAGATTCTAAAGATTCTAGAACTTTATAATAAAGATATGACAGAAAGTCAAACTTTAAGCTTTAATGATATTATAATAGGGCAAATGCTATCAAATTATGTATGGGCGTTATGGGGTTGGGTTTATGATTATATAAATCATGCTAGAGATTATCTATCAAGATTCCATAAAAATCTTTTGTTTTTAGAATCTAAAAATCTGATGTAATATTTATAGGGAAAATGGATAAAGATTTATTGTTTGGACATATACTTGCCTTTGGTAGTGTATTTTTTTGGTCATCTTTGTATGTATCTGTAAAAGTACTGCTAGATTATCTTGGTCCTCTTGAGCTATTGGTATTACAATTTGTAATTGGTTATTTTTTGTTATTGATTTACAAACCAAAGATTGTGATACTGCAATTTAAGACCGAGATATGGTTTTTTCTATGCGGATTATGTGGCATTACTATTTATAATCTCTTTTTAAACCTCGCTATGAATCATACTTATGCTTCTAATGTTAGCATTATTATTGCAACTGCGCCTCTTTTTACTGGTATTTTTAGCTTTATTATTGGTATAGAAAAACCTTATAGAAATTTCTTTATTGGATTTGTTTTAAGCATTATTGGAGTTTATCTTTTAAGCTTTAACGGTGCAATACATATAAGCCCTTATGGTGATATGCTAGCCTTAGTTTCTGCCATTGGTTGGGGGTTATATGCTGTTTTAGTAGTAAAAATAATGCAAGTAGATATACATATTGTATTAGCTACAAGAAAAGTAATTTTTTATGGCATTGTATGCATGTTACCATCATTTTTGTTTCTGTCATTTGATATTAATGTAGAAAATTTAATGCGCCCTGATGTGATAGCAAACCTACTTTTTGTAGCAGTATTTGCATCCGGGATTTGCTTTATAATGTGGAATAAAGCCACAAAATTAATAGGTGCAATAAGAACAAATATTTATGTATATTTAACGCCTCTAATTACTATTGCCGTATCTATGATCGTGCTTGATGAAAGGCTTAGTATATTGGGCTATTTAGGAGCATTTTTAACGCTTTGTGGCGTTGTCATATCAGAATACAAACGAAGCGAGAAATAGTTATAATTTATTTAAATTAGAATCCATTGTTGTAGATTCTAATATGTAGAATAGTTTATTATAATTTTGCAATTTAACCTAAATAAACTACTTTTAATGAATCTACAAAACATGGCAAATTAAAACTTTATTAACATTATAGAATCTAATCTTGCAAGACTCCTTTATCATGTATCTCAAAAATAATATAACTTTTTTTGGATTAAAAAAACATACCTATATCATTGATTTTAACATTTAGCTTATAAAGTGTAAAAAATTTATAGTAAGGTTATTTATATAGACATAGACTAGGTTGTATCACAAAATAAAAGGAAGATAATGCTAAGGATTAGGATAGTTGGTTTTGGTCCAAGAGGGTTATAATGTTTTACAAAGAAATTT